>DASZIA010000164.1:0-3222 GCA_035949535.1 Planctomycetaceae bacterium
CCGAGGCGCGCGGGGACTGAATAACGGCGGCTTCGACGCGAACTTCGCCCGCATTCCGCCTGCCGAATTCTGCAAGAAGGCCAACCGCGACACATTTGTGGCGATTCAGATCGAGACGCTGCAGTCGGTCGAAGAATGCGACGCCATCGCCGCGATCGACGGTGTCGACTTGTTGTTCATCGGACCGGTCGATTTGAGCCAGAGTCTCGGCGTGACGGGTGAGTTCTTCCACCCGAAGTGCATCGCGGCCATCGACCGGGTGGCGGCCGCTTGCGCGAAGCACGGCAAACATTGGGGGGCCGTCACCGCGAACCTCGAACACTGCGACTTGCTGGTGAGCAAGGGATGCCGGCTGATCACGCCCACAAACGACGTGCGTTTGATCAATGATGGCCTGTCAGCATTCGCCGCGCAGTTCACAAAGTACTTCGCCGGATGATCGGCTGGCTTCGTCGTCGTCGCCGGCGCCGTATCGGCGCGAGGCCCTTTCCGCCCGATTGGCGGCGGTTTCTGGAAGCAAACTTCGCTCAGTACGAGTGGCTCGCTCCCGAAGAGCGTACGCGGCTCGACCCGCTCACTCAGATCCTGGTCGCGGAAAAGAACTGGGAGGGCTGCAAGGGCCTCGTGATGACCGACGAGATCAAAGTCACCATCGCGGCCCAGGCCGGCCTGTTGGCGATTGGGTTGGCCGACGAGTATTTCGAGTCGATCCTCTCAGTGCTGGTCTACCCGGGCGCGTACTTCGCGCGGCAAACCGAGTTGCAGCCAGGCGGCGTAGTGGTCGAGACCGATTCGGCGCGCTTGGGCGAGGCCTCGTCGGTCGGGGCGATCGTTCTCTCCTGGCCCGACGTGCTCAGGAGCGGCCGCATTCCGGATGACGGTGTTAACGTCGTCTTCCACGAATTCGCCCATGCGCTCGATCTGCAGGGCCATGGTTTTGACGGGGCGCCGCTGCTCGAGAGCCGAGCCCAGTATCAAACCTGGGCCGAGGTCATGACGGCGGAATATCACCGGCTCATTCTGCGGACCCGTCACGGCCGTCCCACGCTCCTCGATCCGTACGGCACAGTCAGCGAGGCGGAGTTCTTTGCAGTCGTCACGGAATCATTCTTCGAGCAGCCGTTGGATATGCAGGTGGAGCATCCGAAACTCTACGAGCTGTTTCGGAATTTCTTTCACCAGGATCCGGCCGAACGATTTCGCCGAGCGGGTTACGAGTGAACCGGCCGGGGGGAACCTCGCCCTCGATCGGCGATTCAGCGGGAGCGCAAGCTCCTGTTCCAACTCCCGAATGGGGACCAGCTCTTCTTTTGGCCGCTTTTGGTGTTGGGAGCCATGATCGGATTCTTGGGCACGCCGGACTTCGGCGAGAGGATCGACTGAGGCTGGCGAGCCGAGGGAATCGGCAACACCGGCGACCTGGCCCAGACTGCGGTCCATGGCGCGAAGAGGGCGGCCAGCAGGACAACGGGGACGATCCAGCGCGTACGGAAACTCATCCGACTTTTCCTAGAGTGCGGTTCAGGTGTTATCGGCAAGCTATGCGGCCGCAATCGAGTGAATTTGCGGCGGAAGCCAAAGAACGCGGTTTTTCGCTGAAGCCACGTTCGGCCCGCCACCAGAAAGGCTGCCACCGGCCAGCCTGAAAAGTTCATTGCGTGCCCGGCTTGATCAGGTCTCTCGCCTCCGCTACGGTTGGCCTAGGAGATCGGTTTCCATCGGGAGGAAACTAGGGCCATTCGCTGGGAGATTTTCGTTGTTTGCCGGTCCGATTTTCAGCCGCGAGGCTCTGACTTCGCCCCGACAGCTCAAGCATTTCTTGATCCGTTCCGGCTACGTGGCGGCGCTGTTTGTGCTGATGTACACGGCCGCTCAGGCGATGTTTGGCTGGCAGCAAGTCCGCAGCGTGGGCGACGTCGCGCGGTTCGGCAGCCTAATCTTCCAGATCTTCTGCATCGTGCAGCTATCACTGGTGTTGTTCTTTGCGTTGCTCTTGGCGGCCAGCGGCGTCGCGCAAGAGAAAGATCGCCAGACCCTGATCTTGCTGTTGATGACCGATCTGCGCGACTACGAACTGGTGTTCGGCAAGCTGTTCGCCAGCTTGTTGACGGTGATGGCGCTGATCGTCGTTTCGATTCCGGTCCTGTTTTTCGTGCTACTGCTGGGCGGCACAGGGATTGATCAGGTCATTTGGGCGCTGGTGATCTGCGCCGCCTCGGCCTTGCCGGCCGGAAGTTGGGGACTTCTCGTCGCCTATTGGCGGGAGAAGACGTTTCAAACGTTGGCGGTGAGCGTGCTCGGGCTGGTGATTTTTTTGGGGCTCGTCGAAGGGCTCGTGGCGATTCTGCCCGCGGGATCACCAGCCGCGCATTGGATCGGACTGCTCGATCCGTACCGCGTGCTGTTTTCGATTTTGGATCCGCTCAAGGCGCACCACGGTACGACGACGGCGCACGTGGCGTCGTGGGACTTTTTGCTCGTGATGGCGGCGGCGGCCGTCGTCATCAATGGCATCACATTGTTGCGGTTGCGCGTCTGGAATCCCTCCCGGCTCTTCTTCGCGACGGCCATGCTGCCCGAGGATGAAGCCGACTCAGCTTCGCCGAACGCAGCGGCCGCCACTCGTCCCGAATCGCACACCCGACGCATCTGGGCAAATCCGGTCGTGTGGCGGGAAATTTGTACGAAGGCTTATGGCCGCAAGATCCTGGCCATCAAGGCGGCCTACGTGGTAGTGGCAGTGCTGATCGCGTTTCTCGTGGGCCGGCATCCTTCGTCGGGCGAGCTGGTCCTCGGCATGATTTCGCCCAGCGGGGTCGCGTTCGTGGGGCTCTGCCTGATCAGTCTGATCATCATCAATGCTCAGGCGGTGACCGCCTTTACGTCCGAGCGGGACGGCAAAACGCTCGAGCTGCTGCTGATGACCGACGTCACGGCAAAGGAATTCATCTACGGCAAGCTGGGCGGGATTTTATACAACACCAAGGAATTGATCCTGATTCCGCTGGCCCTGGCGGGGTACGTGGCCTGGCTGGGAGGCGTCACGCTTGAGCAGTACATCTACGTGGCGATCGGCTTTCTCGTGCTCGTGCTGTTCGCCGCCATGCTCGGCCTGCATTCGGGTTTGAGCTTCGAGCGTTCGCGAACCGCGATCGCCAACAGCCTGGGGACGATCTTCTTCCTGTTCATCGGGATCTTCATCTTCATGCTGCTCTTGGTGGA
>DASZIA010000165.1:0-40092 GCA_035949535.1 Planctomycetaceae bacterium
TTCGTCAAAAGGTGTGCGTTTGCACTCGTGGCAGGCAACGAAGGCCAACGGCGAGCGCAGCGCGCAGCTCGTGCATGCTGACGGAAGCCAGGCAGCGCTCGACACCTTTCCGTCCTTTGAGATCCGTGTCGTGCGCCCCAGAAATGACTTCGCCTTCGAGAAATTGATCGAACGGTTTGAGCCGTCACGCTCAGCGAGCTACGCACTCGTGGGGTTTTGAATCCGTGACGTTCTTCGATTGCAGACGACTCCGGGCGCGTCCCGAGCTTCCCAAACTCGCCAAAGTGCGCATCCGTATTGACGGTCCGTCCGCCTTTCCGTAGAAGTACGTGACCGGATGAAGCCCGGCGGAGTCTCGCGCTTCATTCCGCGTCGCTCGCGCAAGACAGGACCTTGGCATGGAAGCTCTCCGGTTGTCGATCGTCATTCCCGCGCTCAACGAAGAGGAAGCGATCGGCGAGACGATCAGTCGCTGCCTGGCCGCGCGGAATTACATCTGCGAATTCGCGGGTTTGAGCGACGTCGAGATCCTTGTCGTCAGCGACGGCTCGACGGATCGCACGGTCGAGATTGCGCAGGGCTTCGACGAAATCAGCGTGATCGTGTTTCCCCGAAACAGGGGATACGGCGCCGCGATCAAAGAAGGCTGGCGTCAGGGTTCCGGATCGTTGCTGGCCTTTCTCGACGCCGACGGCACTTGCGATCCTCGCCATTTTTGCGAGATGTGTCGGCTTCTCTTGGCCGATTCGGCCGACGTCGTCTTGGGCTCGCGGCTGGGACCGGGTTCCAAAATGCCTCGCGTCCGGCGGATCGGAAATCACCTGTATGCGTTCTTGTTGGGCTTCCTCTGCGGCCGGCACGTGACCGACACGGCCAGCGGCATGCGCGTCGTGCGGCGGACCTCGTTGCGGCAGCTCTATCCGCTGCCCGACGGGCTGCACTTCACCCCCTCGATGAGCGCACGGGCCCTGCTCAACGACTTGCGCGTCATCGAGACGCCGATCTCTTACGACGAGCGCACCGGACAAAGCAAACTCAGCGTGATCCGCGACGGCGTGCGGTTCCTGCAGACGATCTTCGACGGCGTGCTCTGTTACCGCCCCGAGCGGCTGCTGCTGTGCGGCGTGACCGCTTCGTTGATGCTCGTCCTGCTGATGGCCCTGCATCCGATCGAGAATTACTTTTCGACGCAACGGGTCGAAGAGTGGATGATTTATCGCTTCGTCGTTTGCCACGTCCTGGGTTCGTTCGCGCTGCTCTTGCTCCTGGCGACGGCCCTCTCGAACCAGATGGCCAGCTTCGGGCCCCGGCGGCGTGAGGCGACGCCATTCTGGCCGGCGCTGATCTCCGAGTTGTTGCGATGGCCCGCAATCGGCGTGCTGATGGGGGGCCTCTTGACCGCGTCGTTGCTCTTCCTCTGGCCGGGCCTTGTAGAGTTCGTGACCACCGGCAAGGTTCACATGCACTGGTCGCGGCTGATTGTCGGAGCCTTCACGGTTTTTTCAGCCGCACAAACGGCGGTCTTTGCGCTGCTGATGAAAGTCATCTCAATCTGGCAGCGCGAACGCGAAAATGGCCGGCAGACGGACGGCGACTCGTCCGCACTTTCGATTCACTCGGTCAGCACAGCCGACGACAGACGATCGGTCGCCGCGTGATCTGAGCGAATCACGTTTTCTTGGGGGGTTGTCAGGGATGGATCTGCTTTCCGGCACTAGGCAGCTAGCTCTTGCAGTTCCTCAAGCACAGAGTCTGCTCGGTTCCCAAAAGTTTGAGGGCGACTCGGTTGGTGGTCGATCGGTGGTGCACTGGGACGCCGGCGCCGTTTGTGAGGACGAAGCATGGGAGGCCGCCTACGAGCGGTTTGAGACTCCCGAAGAAGAGATCCGCAAATTCATGCGACGCTACCGTCGGCTCGGCATCGATATGCTGCCCCGAAGGTCGCAAGTCGTCGAGCTTTTCTGCGGACGCGGCAACGGGCTGGTCGCGTTGGAGCGGATCGGCTTTCGTTTGCTCGAAGGCGTCGACCTATCCTCTGGTTTGGCGGAGCGCTATCGCGGTTCGGCTCAACTCTACGTGGGAGATTGCCGTCAACTTCGCTTCGAGGCCGACAGCAAAGACCTGGTCGTCATCCAGGGAGGACTGCATCATCTGCCTTTGCTGCCGGATGACGTCGAGCGAGTGTTCGGCGAGATCAACCGCATCCTGCGGCCCGCCGGTCGGGTGGCGATCGTCGAGCCTTGGTTGACGCCGTTCTTGCGCGTTGTGCACACCGCATACGCCAGCCGGGCGCTGCGGCGGCTCTGGCCAAAGCTCGACGCGCTGGCGAGCATGAATGAGCGCGAAGAAGTGACTTATCAAGCCTGGCTGGCTCAACCGCGGCTGATCCGACGATTGTTGGTCGAATCGTTTGTCCCCGTGCGGCTCTTCGAGCGATTCGGAAAGCTCTTGTTTCTGGGCCGGCCGCTCAAAGGTGAGGCGGCCGAATGACGATCGTGCAGGCCAACGTTGGTGGGTTGGGGCTCTTGCCGCAGGGCGGCGCCGCGCCCCCAGAGTGTTCGGGCGGTCGGTTTGCGCTGCCGTGGCGGGCAATCTGTTTGTTCGCTTTTTGGGGCACATTTGCATCCACGCTCGTCGCGGTCGCCTGGCTATCGCTGATTCCGCGTCAGTACTCTTTTGATACGGGCGGCGCTCGACAAATCTGGCGGCTCGGAACTCGTGTTTACGAAGCACAGTTTGCCGGACGACTGCCGCCCGGCTGCCTAGTTGGGTGTTCGGGGCTTCAACTGACCAAAGCGGCGAGCGCAGAGGAAGTCACCCGTGAACCCGGCCGGTTCTGGATTGATGCCGAGCAGGGAATCGTTCGCTGGTCACCGTCGGGTGATCCAGCGAATGGAGTGGGGCCAATTCCGGTCGCGGTCCTCGTCGTGCCGGGAGAACCCGCGGCCTCGCTTGGGAAAAAAGCCTGGTTGTTTTCGCTTCCCGCGATCATGCTTGCGGCGTTGGGCCTGGTCTTAGCAACCGGCAATCGCCGGCGGAGTCCGACTGCCGCATCCGGTGCGTTGCAGAAACTGCTCGCGCGTGGCGCCGCGTCGTTTACGCTGGCCGTTCCCGCGGGAATCGCGCCACGGATCGTCGTTGTGTTGGCGCTCGAATTGGGCCTGGCGTTCGCGCTGATTCCCGAGTGGAACTGTTTGGTCACGTGCCCCGACTCGCGCAGCTACGTCGAAAACTGGCGCATCCGCACGCCTTTGACTGCGCGTTGGATCAGCCAGTTCGACTCCGACCGGAGTCTGCCGCGAGCCGGCAGCATTCCGACCGAGGTGCGGACGATCGCCCATTGGGGCGCCTCGCACCGTTATGTGACCGCTGTCCGCGCGTGGAAGGTGCTCTTCATTGCCAGTGTGTGCGTCTTTGCCTGGTGGTTGACGTCGATCGTCCCGTGGTGGATGGCGGCATCGTTTCTATTGGCCGCCGTCTCCTTCGACACGTCGCGGGGGCCATGGTCGACCGGAATGAGCGGCTACTTGAACGTGCTGCTGTCGGAGCCGCTGAGCTACTCGCTGATGTTGTTGCTCCTTGCGTTGCTTTGCGCCTATTTCGCGCGGCCGAGCTGGCGCCGCGGCATCGCGGTTGCCGTTTGCTTGAATCTCTTGATTCTCGCGCGGCCGGCGAGCGTCTCGTTTGCCGCGGTGATCGTCGGCGTCTGGGTTTTTCATTGGGGCCGCGAGGGACTTGGCGTCGCATGCCGACGAGTGGGCGGACTGGCGCTGCTCTTCGTCGGCGGGATTTTGCTGCATTGCACTTACAATCTTGTGCAACACGGCCACTTCCGTCAGCACGCCTTCACCGGAATGAACCTGATGACGACCGCGCTTCAAGTTGCCGACGCGAACGATGCCAAGGCCTTCGACGATTCAAAACTGGCGAGATACGCGCAGCTGTCGATTGGCGGATCGCTGGCGAACCGGCAGACTCCCTTCAACGCCGGGGCGGCCGACTCCAATTGCTGGCAATTCGCAGTTCCTGCCTACGCGACGGTTTACGGGTCGACCGCCGAGGAGGAGCCTTTCGCGGCGGACGACGTGCTGACCCACGTGGCTCGTGCGATCATTCGCCGGCATCCGCGTCAGTTTTGCCAGCTCGCAATCTCAAATTTCTGGAACGGGTTCTGGCAGACTTGGATTCACGTTCCGCTGCTCTTGACTTGCGCGGCTGGATGCTGGTTGTTTTGGCGATCCGGCGATTGGCGGTACTTATTTGTTGCGTGCCTGGCCGGACTGCCGTTCTTCGGCATCATCCCCGGGTGCCTGACGAACTACCCGATCGACCGCTATCGGTCGCTCACGAGCTTTGCTGAGATCTGGAGCCTGCCTTTGCTGATTGGGTCGATCGTCACGCGTCCGATCAAGCGATCGGTCGTACGCGACGTCACACCCGAGCACGAGACAAACGGCGAGCTCCCCGTTTCGCTCGCCGCTTAGAGGATCACGACCGCTGCCAGACCACGATATGGCTGCGCTGGCCGGTCCGGCTCTTGCGTTTGAAACGCAGCAAGACTTCGCCCTTTCCGGACTTGCCGAGAGCTCGGCGAACGTCGACGATCGTCGCAACCGGCGTGCGGGCGACTTCTTCCAGGACGTCGTAAACCTCGACATTCCCCGCCAGGGAGCTGTGGGGGTCGATGCTGAGCACCAACAGGCCCCGCGTGGTCTCGGTGAATCCGAGCTGCGTCGCCAGGTCGCTCGAAAGGTCGTGCAGGGTCAGACCCAGAGGCTTGATCACCGACCCCATCTCCGGATGACTGGGCGCTTCCGAGCGTTGATCCATTTCCTGGCGATTCGAGAGATTGACCTCGACCGACATCTTGCGACCGTCACGGAAGACGACGAGCACGACCTTGCGTCCGACTTGCGTCAGGCTGACGAGATTAATCAGGTGATTCTCGTCCAATACGTCGGTGCCATCGAACGAGAGCACGACGTCGTTGACCGCAAGCCCGGCATGAGCCGCCGGCGATCCCTGATAAATCTGGGCAATTCTCGTCCCGCGAACCCGGTCGAGCTTGAGTTCGCGCGCCTTGTCGGACGTGAAATCGGGATCGAGCTGCACGCCGAGGTAGGCCCGCTGCACCTGCCCACGCTCCAAGAGGTCGTAGACGACCCGGCGGACCAGGTTGCTCGGAATGCTGAATCCAATCCCGTCGTTGCCCCCGCTGTTGGAGGCGATCGCCGTATTGATGCCGACCAGACGGCCATCGACGTCGATCAGCGGCCCGCCGCTATTTCCAAAATTGATCGCCGCGTCGGTCTGAATGAAGTCCTGATTGACGAGAGAGCTATTGGCGCCGAGGTGCAGCGCCCGCCCGCGTGCGCTGACGATCCCCATCGTCACCGACTGGCTCAGCCCAAAGGGGCTGCCGACGGCAAGGACCAGGTTGCCGATTTCGAGGCGATCGCTGTTTCCCCAGGCCATCGGCTTGGCGGCGTCGGCGTCGATCTTGAGGACAGCCAGGTCGGTCTCGCGGTCGAACCACTTCTGCGTCGGATGGAACGATCGACCGTCGCGAAGGCGAATCGAAACCTGCTCGAGAGTCGCTGTGTCGCCGATCACGTGGCGGTTCGTGACAATATAGTAACCAGCGACTGTCGGGCACGTGACAATAACGCCTGAGCCCGTCTCTTCGACGAGGCGCTGATCCGACGTTTGGAACTTGCTCTCGATATGGACGACGCTTGGTGTGACCTCGGCGGCGACTCGGGCGAGCTGTCGGCTCGTTTGAATCAGCGACGAGCTGCCGCGATCGAGCGTCGCCACATCGGCGAGAGACTTGTCGTCAGAACGGGCGTGCGCGATGTGGCTGAGAGGTCGGGATGCGATTCCCAGACCGAGTGCGACTCCCAGCACCAGCGTCGGCACGCTCCACCGCAGGGGGAGCCGGCGTAGCATAGTTCAATCCGCGATGTCGATGTCACCCAGCGTCAACTCGCGATCATGCAGACGCCCCTCGAGCTCGAAGGCCGACTCCCAATCCGCGCTGTCATCGTCTCCGCCGCGCGACATCTGCTCCTGAAGCCGCCCGCACGTGACGCAGACCACGGTGAACGGCAGGGCCTTCAATCGCTCGATCGGAATCGGCAGATCGCAAACCTCGCAGATACCATATCGTCCACGGCGGATCAAATCGATGGCACGCTCGACTTGCACCAGCTCCCGGCTCTCCAGGGCCGCCAACTGCGTGTTGAGCTCGACTTGTGCGCCGTCGTTGGCGGCGTCGGCCTCATCTCCGGCAGTGGACACCTGGGTATGGGTCAAGTCGTCGGCGAGCTTCCTGCGAAGCGAGTCGCGCTTGGCGACCAACCGTTCGTGAAGCCGCAGCAACGCGTCTTTTCGGGCCATGGAACTGTTTTCCTTAATGCGCTTCAGGCGTGCTCAGAGCACTGATTTTCCCCGGGCGCTCCGAGCTGCTCCTAATTATGGAGCCCCAAGTCAACCAGCCAACTATAGCTCTCGAAAGTCGAAGCGATTCCTGTCGAAAAGTGCGTGGACTGGTCGAATCTGCGCGAAAAGTCGCCGAGGAGGTTTGAGAAAACTCAACCGATCGCCGCAACTGCGACGCTGCGAGAAACTTAGGGCGGTTGTGTGACACCCGGCGCCGCCCCGAATTCGCCCCCAAGCCGATTCCACGACGAATCGTGCAATCCCCTTTGCCTTAGATGCTTACGTCGCCGCGGGGCAACATGTTGACAGAAGCCACCCTGCCGGAGGGGTTTCTTCCGAATGCCTTAACCGATTGCCCACAAGCAGTTTAGGAGCTTGCAAGCCGATCGCTGACCGGTCGGGTGGGGGACGGGTCGCGGCTCGCACCTGTTGCGTTCGCGAAGCATCCGGGCGCGGTCCCTAAAACCTCTGCATCTTGTCCCGGGGGTTAAGAAAGTTCGATGACCCTTCGATCAGCATGTTTTCCAGGGTTCACCGCGGCGGACGACGAGGCTGTAATCCTCGATCGTTTGTTCACGGTCGCCTTGACGGGCTTCGGGCAACCAAACCGCTTTTTTTTGCGAACGACACTTAGTTCGCGAAAAGCGCTCGGCAAGTCGGCGCTGTTCAGGCTGCTCTTCTGGCGGGTTTTGACCGGCTCTCTTTTTCGCGGGAAGGTCCGGAAAAGACGAGTTTCGAGCCGATTTGCCGCAGCATTTCGAGCGTCTGCTCGTCGGCACGATCGTGCGCGAGAGCCCGCTGGAACCTGCGGAAATCGCGGTGAAGTATTTCTGTCGATCTGGCACGGTGCACACCTTCACAGTCGATTAACCAGAGATCCCAGACTCCGCAGGCGCTGCGTTGGGGGGCGTGGCATTGGGGAGCGCTGCGTCGGGGAAAGAAATGGCGGGTCGAGATGCTCCGCCAGGCCCAACCCGATTTGTGTATATGGCACACGGTTCGGACCACTTCTTCGAGGATCGATTGACGATCTTCGAGCGGCAACTGCAGCCAACTACCGTCAAGGATCATGTCAGAAAGGGACGCGGGAGGGGGAACTGCCCTCAGGATCAGGGCCGAACGCTTCCAAAGTAGGCCCTCCTCAAGGATCGCCATGCGCTCCGGGACGCGCAGTCCTAACTGCTCAAAAACGGCCAATCCTTCCCATTCCCGAATTGCCAGGCTCTTGAGCACTTGTCCTGCACGGATGTCCGAAAGCCTGGGCCACCAGCGGCGGCGTCCCCAACTTAGTTTGACGAACGCGGCAAAAGTGCTGCCGTCGGCGCCGCGCAATTCCGTCTTCCAGACCGCTCGGCCGTTATGCCGAACGTGGGCCTCGGCTTGCTTTTGGAAGATTTGGTCCAACGATCCAAGGCCCTGTTGTTGCAGCACGGCTTCCGTCGCTGGCGAGGCAAATACAATCAGGGGCCGGACGGGCATAAATCAGACCTTACGTCTTGTTCGGTGTTCGCAAGGCGCCGCAGTTTAGCGGCCCGTGGCCAAGGCGCGTAGACGGCCTCCCGAGTGCTCCGGAACGACGGTCGCCCCGGTCCAAAAGCTCATGATTCGCGCGCGGAAGGTTCCGGTCCTAACGAGTCGGCTTGGGGCGCTGTGGCGGGCCGCGTTTCCGCCGGATTGCCGCCACCAGGCAGCCGGTTTCTCGCACGCTGACGTGCAGATCTCGCCGAAAGGATAGGGCGAAGCACCGGGCCGTTGTGCGCAGCGTCCGCCCTGCGCTGCCAGGAAGATTGGTCCGATCCGTAAATCTGCTCGAAACGTCGCGGTCACCCTGGATACGAAGGCGGTGGGATGAAACGGAAAATCCTGCTGGTCGACGAATGGCGGGCCGTGCGGCTGCTTGGACGGCGGGTCTTGACGTCTCTGGGCTTTCAGACTCGGGAGGCCCGGTGCGGACTCGAAGCCCTCGAGACCTTGGCCCTCGAGCCCGACCTCGCGGGCATCTTGTTGGAATGGAACCCCCAGGACCCCTATTGCCTTGCGCTGATGAACAAACTCGCCAGCCTTCCGCGGCACACCAGGCCTCCGCTAATTGCGTGCGGCGACATCCTCGAGCGGTCTCAAATTCTCGCCGCCTTGGCGGCTGGAGCCGACGACTTCCTTCAGAAGCCTTTCAGTAGCGAAACAGTTCGCGAGAAGTTTGATCAGCTGGGTGTTCCTGATTGCTCCGATTCACGCCGCGACGCCGAGAAGTTGCAGAGCGCTCGTTGAGAAATGTGATGCCTTCAACGTTTCACGATCGATCGTCACTCTTTCTGCTGTGCAGGTCGCGATCGACCTCTGCGTCGACGGACGAATATACGTTTCAAGCGACCGAGGCCAATCGAAATACTGCACACTGCCTGCGGGGTGTCTCTGCTACAGGCGTTCCGCCTCTCCCCGCGCGTGGTCGGTTGGCCGCGGCTGTGAGCCGGGCAACCGCTGCGACGGAAACGACGTTTTTCGTGGATCTGCCGGGACTGACCTCGCTGGTTTGTTGCGCGCTGCCGGCACTCCTGTCGAGCCGCCCGTATTCGCCAAAGCTCCGCATCTGGTGCGCTGGCTGCGCGACTGGACAGGGGGCTTATAGTCTCGCGATGACGCTGGCTGAACTTTGCCCCGGAATGGGGCAGTGGAACATCGAGATTGTCGCCTCGGATGCCGACGCCACCTCTCTATGGCGGGCGAGGCGCGGGGTTTATACGCCCAGCGAAGTTCAGTGTGGCCTGCCGACAGATTGGCTCGTTCGTCATTTCGAGCAGCTACCCGTCGGCGGCTGCTGGCGAGTGAGTTCCCAGCTCGCGCGGCAAATGACGTGGATTCAGCTGGACATCTCGCAGAGTTGTGCGGCAGTGGGCACGACCGACATCATTTTCTGCCATCAGAACCTGGGCTGCGCCCAGTTTGATTCGAGAAGGCGACGAGAGCTGCTCGATCGAATGACCGGTCAACTCGCGCCGGACGGATTTCTGATCCTGCAATCGGCCGACGCTGCCTTGGAACGAGATCCGAGATTTGCGCGTGTTGGTGCCGGCGACGCCGCGCTCTACCGGCGCCTATCGAGCGAAGACGCGCTCTTAATCGCCTGACTTTACCGAACGGTCGTGCTCCCGCCTTATTCACGGTGCCAGTGACAGCCTATGTGGAACGCCCGATCCGCACCGACATGCAGTGAGATGAAGTCGTTCGATCTCCTGCCTCTCGGATTGTGCATTCTTGATCGCCAGATGGTTGTCCATTGTTGGAACCGCTCGCTCGAGCGGTGGACGGGAGTCCGCCGGGACGAGATTGTGGGACGACCCTATAGCAGCGCCGTCGGAACTGTGGCTGCCTTGACGCTTCATGAGCGCGTTGCCCGGGCACTGGACGGAGACAGCGCCGACGACACGGCATGCACACTGCTGGAGAGTCTCGGAAGTCCACCGGAGGCGCCTGGGAACGGTCCGGCTCCCATGAAGCAACGAATCACGGTGCGTCGGTGGGACGAATCGGGAGAATTCGCCCTCGTCATCGTTGAAGACATCACGACCGAGTACCAACAAATTCGGGGATTGCTTACCGAGCGTGAGACTCTGCGGCTGGGCATGCGACGACTCGAAGAGCGGGCGCGAGCCCTGCGAATGAGCGAAGAGCGTTTCAACTTCGCGGTTCGCGGTTCGAGCGACGGAATCTGGGATTGGAATGTCGACACGAACGAAGTCTACTATTCGCCGCGATTCAAAGAATTGCTCGGCTACGCCGAGGCCGAGTTCCACAACACGGCCGATTTCCTGGGGCAACACTTGCCTCGCGAGGAGGCTCGACGCAGCATCGCGACTCTCCGGGCCCACCTCAAACGAAACCATCCGCTCGATCTCGAGACGCGGCTGCGGACCAGGCAGGGTGACTGGCGCTGGTTTCGCGTGCGGGGCCGGTCGATTGCCAACGTAGAGGGCCGCGCGGTGCGGATGGCGGGCACGCTTACAGACGTGACCGATCGCAAAGCATTTGAAGCTGAGCTCAAACGATCGGCAGCCGAGGTCGAGGAGTCGCAACGGAGGATCGAGGCCCAGTCGGCCGCCCTTGCTGAGCTGGCTGCCGAGCTCGAGGTGGCTCGCCGTCGGGCTGAGCAGGCCAGCCAGTCGAAGAGCGAGTTCTTGGCGAATATGAGCCACGAAATCCGCACACCGATCACCGCGATTCTCGGGTTCGCAGACTTGTTGCTGATGGACGAAGGGAACGAACAAGCTCCGCCCGAGCGGACAAGTGCGCTTGAAACGATCAAACGCAACGGAGAGCACCTGCTCGAGCTTCTCAACGACATTCTCGACCTGTCGAAGGTCGAAGCCGGTGCGCTACGGATGGAACGGCTCCGTTTTTCCCCGACCAAGATCGTGGCGGACGTCATCGCGCTGATGAAAGTCCGAGCCGACGCTAAGCGACTTGAGCTGAAGTCGAGCGCCTTGGGCCCGCTGCCCGAAACGATTGAAAGCGATCCGACGCGACTGCGTCAGATTTTGATCAACCTGGTGGGAAACGCGATCAAATTCACCGAGTCGGGGGGAGTGGAGATCGCCGTCCAGTTCCGGCCCGATCCCCAAACGGGCGGGCGCTTGGAGTTTGCCGTCCGCGACACGGGAATCGGAATGAGCGCCGACGAGCTCGGTCGTCTCTTTCGCCCGTTCACTCAAGCCGATGCCTCCACCACACGAAAGTTCGGCGGGACGGGGCTAGGACTCACTATCAGCAAGCGATTTGCGGATCTGTTGGGCGGAGCTCTCGTCGTCGAAAGCGAGGTTGGGAAAGGCTCGACGTTTACCGTTAGCGTTCGCACCGGCTCGGTCGAAGGCGTCCGCATGTACCAACCCGCCACTGGCACGGCAGCGGCAGCCTCACCGAGGTCCCTCGCGCGCGGCACGCTGCCGCGATTGTCTTGCCGGGTGCTGGTTGCCGAGGACGGTATCGACAACCAGCGGCTGCTTTCCTTTCTGCTCCGAAAGGCGGGTGCTGAGGTCGAAGTGGCCGACAACGGGTTGGCGGCGATGGACAAGGCGCTTGCAGCGAAGCGGGACGGCAAGGAGTTTGCCGTCATTGTCATGGATATGCAGATGCCCGTAATGGACGGCTATACGAGCACCGCAAACCTTCGGGCAGCAGGTTACCGGGGTGTGATCATCGCCCTAACGGCGCACACCATGACCGGTGATAGCGAAAGGTGCCTCGCCGCCGGCTGCGACGACTACGCGACGAAGCCGATCCAGGGGGCCAAGCTGATTTCACTAATCGTTTCGGCACAAAGCGCGCAGGCTCGGTGACGCAGCCGGAGGATTGAGAGCGTCGCAACGGTTGATCAAGCGTCGATATCGAGAGCGTTGCCTCGATCACCGAACGCATCCGCCGCGTGATTGCGCGAAATCGGAGTCGAGGATTCCGGTGCGTCGTCGGTCGCGGTCTCGATGGCATCGTGCAGCCCCGGCGCGCGACGTTCATACATCTGGCGGCCGTCGGCATCCCGATCGGCCGAAAATTGAGCGTCGGCTACGTCGTCGAGCGATGCGCCAAGTTTGGCGTCAAAATCGCTCTGGATTTTTTGCTGGGCCGCGGAAGCTTTGCCGTGATCGGTCGCCGCGTCGGGACGCGAGCTGCCGACAATTGACCCGACCACGTTCAAGCCTGCAGCAGTCGCTCCTCCAATCGAGCTCATGAGAGTTGCCGAATGCGTCTGAAAAGAAATCGCCCGGGACTTTAGTCGAAACCGGATCGGCGGCGTCTTTTTATTTTTTCGACTGGTTCGCGGCGGCAACCTTTATCTATTTTCAGGATTTTTCGCGGATTTGGAAAAAAGCTCGATCGCACGGTGAGCCGTCTCGCAGGAGGAGGTCGTTCCGGTCTTCGCAACTCGCCTCGACTATTGAGTTGGCTGTTAGAATTGCCCGCCATTGTAAAAATGGGAATCATGATTCGATTCTGAACATGATTCGATTCTGAACTGGGATGGACCAGCGCATGAGCGGGACTCAAAAAACAGCAACAGCAAGAGCATTCGTGGTCCTGATGGCCGCGGCGGTTTCTTCAGGCGGCTCGCCGTCGACGGCAACAGGGGAAGGGGCCGAGTCTAGGAGCCTGTTTAACGGCCGCGACCTGGCGGGTTGGTCAGCCGTTGGCGCGGGGGCGGGCGAAGATTGGCTCGTGCGGGACGGCTGCCTCGTGTGTCAGGGCAAGCACCATTCCTGGCTGCGAAGCAACTGCGAATATGGTGACTTCCGGCTCGTGCTCGAATATCAAGTTGCTCAAGGCGCAAACAGCGGCGTGTACGTCCATGTCCCGGCCGATGGCAATCACCATCGGGACCGCTCTTCCCAGCCTGCGGCGGGATTCGAGATTCAGATCCTGGACGATCACGCGGCGCGCTATGCGGGTCTCCAAGACTACCAATACAGCGCATCGCTTTACGACATTGCAGGGGCTTCGCCCCGAGTGACGAAGCCGGCCGGAGAGTGGAACCGCTTGGAGATCCAATGCGTGGGATTGCACGTCACCACCGTCCATAACGGGGTGCGTGTCGTGGATGCCAGCCCCCAGCGATTTCCGCTCTTGGCACTACGAAACAAGCACGGGTACCTCGGCCTGCAAAGCCACAACGGGGTCGTGCGGTTTCGTAACCTCAAAATCGAGTGCCTCGAGAAAAATGCGGCGGGCGGTGCGCCTCTGCCCTCGCGCTAGGCATTCCCTCCGCGATTCGAACGAGATTCTGGACACCGCTTTAGATCGAGACAGGTCACCGTCGAGATGAGTCGCTTCGTTCGCACCTATGAGCAGGCCATCGAGTTCCTCTTTGGTCGCATTAACTACGAACGAGTGACAGGGATCGCCTTTTCGAGCGACGATCAAAAGCTGGTTCGGATGACGCGGCTCTTGCAGCAGATCGGAAACCCACACGAAGGGTTAAAGGTTGTCCACGTCGCGGGGACCAAAGGGAAGGGGTCGACCTCGGTGATGGCCGCCGCAATCCTGACCGCGGCCGGCTATCAGACGGGGCTCTATACCTCGCCCCACGTCTCGGCCTTTGAGGAGCGAATGGTGGTTGACGGAAAGCCTCCGTCGGCTGCCCAGTTTGTCGATCTGGTCAATCGCCTCATCGAGCCGATCGAGCACATGGATCGTGACTCGGACGGTCCCGGACCCACGTATTTTGAACTGGCAACGGCTCTCGCCTGGCTCTACTTTCGTGACTCTGGAGCGGACCTGGCCGTGTTGGAGGTGGGCCTGGGCGGACGGCTGGACGCGACGAACGTCTGCGATCCGTACGTCGCGGTAATCACCAACATCAGCCGTGACCACACCAACATCCTCGGCAGCTCGCCGGCCGAAATCGCCGGCGAAAAAGCCGGAATCGTCAAGACGGGAATTCCCGTGATTAGCGGCGTTGCCCGCGGACCCGCGGCAGACGTGGTGGAAGCGATCTGCCGTCGCCACCAAAGCCCGCTTTACCGGCTGGGGGGCGAGATTTTTTGGCACCCCTGCCAAAACGACGAATCGACGGGTTCCGTGTCGACAGGCTCGACAAACTTTACGCCGGTGTCGACAAATTCGACAAACCTGACGTCGATGTCGGCAAATTCGACAAACCTGACGTCGATGTCGACAAAGTCGACAAACCTGACACAGGGACGCGCGATCGATGTGGCGACCCCCTGGGGAAAGTGGTCGGGCCAGAAGGTCCCCTTGCGCGGAGACCACCAAGCGGACAACGCAGCCTTGGCGGTGGCGGCGGCGACTCTTTGGCCGCAGTTTGGTCCTCGCGTTTCCGACTCGACAGTCTACGCCGGGCTGTCGAGCGTGCGCTGGCCGGCTCGCATCGAAGTGCTTGGAACTCGGCCGACCGTTGTGGTCGACGCGGCACACAACTGGGCGTCGACCGGCGCGTTGTTAGGCACGCTCGACCAGGATTTCTCAGCCGCGTCGCGTAGAATTCTGCTCTTCGCCGCCACTCGTGACAAAGATGTGGCCGGGATGCTGCGGCTGTTGCTTCCCCGGTTCGACAGCGTCGTGCTGACGCAGTACCAATCGAATCCGCGGGGAGTGCCGATCGACGAACTGGCTGCTCTCGTTCAGGCGACGGCCACTCACTCTTGCCACGTGGCTGCGGATCCAGCCTCGGCCTGGAGGCTCGCTTTGCATCTGGCGACCTGCGACGACCTCATCTGTGTGACTGGCTCATTCTTCATCGCCAGCGAGCTGCGAGAGCTGATTCTCGACTTCCCGGGCGGCGGCGCCAAAAGCGAGCGACCAGACATCGATGCTGTCTGCTCATAGAGAGCGGAATCGGATCATTCGACGATCGGCGATTCGATGCCGCAAACAGAATTTTAATTCCCCACCGAGCCGCCCCCCGGTCCGCCACCCTTGCCGCCGCGTTTCTGCCTTTTAGCGCCCCCGAAACGCCCCTTGCCGCCTTTGTCCTCGGCAGGCTTGGTGAGGTCCTCCCACTGGCCATTCTGAAAGGCGTACCGCTGTTTTTCTTTTTGGTGATCCTCTTCCTGGTCGAGCCCGTCAATCACCCGCAGGGCGCCGTTGGAATCGACGAAGACGAGCACGTCGGGAACCAGAGTGCCGGTTTTTCTTTCTTTGTCCGCGGCCGCTTTTTTCGGCTCCGTTTTGTCCTTCGTGTCGGACGAGTTAATCTCATTCAACATGTCCTTGTGGAGTCCCGGATCGAGCGAAAAGCCCGGGGCGACGTCCACTAACGCGTCATTGGTATTGAAAGGAACCCATTCCTTTTCCGCGACTCCCTCGGCCGGATTCAGCACCTCGGCGATTTTGAGCCCTCCGACGAGCTGTCCGATTGACGCGAGGATGTCCTTGTTGACCACAGTCCCAGTGCTGGGAAACCATTGATAAAGATCGACTTTCGCCGAAGGAAGCTGGCTACGTCCCGCGTGGCAATCGACGTGAGTCACAAAGAACTTCGCGTCTTCGGGGACGTACACTGGCCGGGTCGGCTCGCTCCATTCATCGGACTCCCGAGTATCGCCTTGGATCAGCGAGGGGTCTTTTACCTCCTCCGCATGCCGATTCTTAAACGGGTTTTCAACGACCAGCTTGACGTGATAGCGATAGATCTTCCCCGGCTCGACATTGAAGTCGACGTACCGGAACAAGAGCAGGTGATCTTGGGGCGTGGCGTGCTTGCTGATGTAGTCGGTCAACTTCCGGTTAATCTCCTCCTCGTTCGGCCGGTCCTTGGGCGCCTTGGCGAGGTCGTCCAGGATCTGCTGGTGAATCGGCTTCGAGTCTTCCTCCGCCTCAGCGGCGGCCCCGCGTTTCGGCGCTTTGCGAGTGTTACTCGTAAATTCGGCGAAGCCGTTCGTGTCGACTTTCTTGCCCTGCTTGTCCTTCTCGTCCTTCATCTTGTCGATGACTTTGCGCTCATATTCCAGCTGCAACTGCACCTCATCCGGTGTGAGCACAAATTGCTGCACATCGGGGTGCGTCGCCAGCCGGCCCCACTCGCCGATCAGCCGAATCGGCAAGGGCATGCAAATATGTCTATCGACGATGCCATCGGAGACCGGTTCCGGAACGAAATTCAAGATATCGTTGTGAAACATCTCGAGCGTCGATACACGGTCGACAGGCTCCCATTTACCCCTCCAGGGGTCCGGGCCAGGCAACGCGGTCTGCCGCTCCAACTTGAAATCGCGCATCTGGATGGCTTCCTGCGCATCATGGCGACTCACCGAATTGCCCATCGCGCGAACCATTTCGGTGACTTGCTCCCGGAGTGGGAACACGCCGCGGACGGCCACGACATGGTAGCCACGCCCCACCGGCTTCTCCTTTTCCTTTTTGCTGACTTGCTTCGCGATGGCGTCGTCCTGTGCCTCCTCCTGGCCCCCCTTCTTTCGTCGGCGCCCCGCACGCTTGCCGATGTTTTGGACGGTGCCGCCGCCCGCGCCGCCGCCGCCGAAGCCGCCGCCGCCCATGCGACCGCCTCTCATGCCGCCGCCAATGCCCATTTTTCCGATTCCGGGAATACCCCCCCCCTGGTCTTGGCCGCCGCCGGTTCGACGAAGCTCCTCGGGAATCTCGGGCTTATCTTCGGCTTCCTTGTCCTTTTTTTCGCCTTTTTTCGCTTTGTCTTGTTTGGAGGGATCTTCTTTCTTGAGCTTCTTAAAACCGTCGTTCATTCGCCCAACCTTGGGGTCCATTTCCAGGTCCACGGCTTGGGCGTCGGCGCGCAGATCCTTGACGGCCAGCCACTTGGGTCTGCCGATCAGCGTTCGATCGGGGTGGTAAGGTTTGTTGAGCGCAATCGGGAGCACCCAGGGAGTGACCTCCAAGGGTGTCAGGAGCGCGGTTGCTCGTTCCCTCAGATCCATGCCTGTCTTCAAGTTTTTGGCGTCGAGCGGGGGCCAGGCCTGCGTCTTGATTTTTTCTTCCGTCGATTTGGCTTGCTCGGTCAGCTCGGTGGGCGATTCCTCAATCGGCTTGGTCCATTTGGTCGACCACAAGACAAACAGAAGAACCAGCCCGATCATGGCAATCACGACCTTCTCACCGTGATCGATGCCCAGCTGTTTGTAGTCCAGGGTTTTGAGATTGGGGACGGCAAGCTTCATAGCGCTCTCGCATCCGATCGAAGGACTGATCTTAAAAAAACGCTCACTGTCTGGACTTGGACTCTCAGGACTTGGACTTCGCAGTCTGCCCAGGCTTGGGAGTAGTCGAGCCTGGCGCGGGCGACGTCGGCGCAGTGGACGTCGGCGCAGTGGACTTCGGGCTCTGGGGTGCGCTCGGCGCGACCGGGCTGACCGCCTTGGCTGGCGACGGGCTCTTCGTGGCTGAGCCGGCTGCCGGACCTGACGTCGCCGGCACTCCCGGCTTGATACCCGTCGTGGCGGCCGGCGATCCGGTTGCCAGTTTGCCCGACTGCGGAGCTTTAGCCGCAGCGGCGCCCGCCGCGGGCGCTGCCGGCTGCTCGCCCGGCGTTTTCGGCTCGTTGTACAGGATGAAAGTTCCCGCGACGAGCACTTCGGCCAGGTTCACCTGGTTCATTGCCAGATTCAGACGATCCTGATTTGACTTCAATCGCTTTGAATCGGCCTCATTTTCCGTGGTGACGAGCAGCTGTTGGCGACTCTTTTGGAAGTCGTAGGATTGATGTTCGACGTGATAGATCTGCACCGGGAACGGCGATTCGGTCAGGACGGTTAACAGCTTCGGAATCTCTTGGTGATCCATCACCAATCGCAACACGAAACCCCGCGCCCGCCACTTAGGATCTTGCGCAACGTAGGAATTGGCGATCGAAGCCTCGACTGCGCTCTCTTTTTTCCCCCCAATGCCTGGCGCGCCTCCAATACGCGCGCCGGGCGCGTCGCTGTCGGCGCCGAAGATGTCATCGGGATCGATCATGGGGAGCGGTTTGGTCACCGTCTCGCCGCCCCCTGAACGGTTCATGGCCGCGAGACCTAATGGTGAGCTCTGGACTGGCGGAGCACCGGGAGTGCCCGGAGCCGCGTTATTCTGTTTTTTCTTACGGCGCTCGAGAAGGTCGCTTCCGTTACCGCCTCGCAGCGTGGCCGAAATCAGTCTCTTGATCCTCGCGTCGTCGATGTTCATCGAGCCTTCATTGACGTGGGCGACGGCCTTCATCAGGGCATGGAGCATCCAGAGATCCTCTTGGGAGTCCCAGAACTCCTGCGTACCGATACTTTGATTTGCCTGCCAGGATCCGACCGGCGCCCGAGTGATCGGGACGCTCCCATTCTGATCCGAGCACAGGACTT
This sequence comes from Planctomycetaceae bacterium, assembly GCA_035949535.1. GTDB lineage: Bacteria > Planctomycetota > Planctomycetia > Planctomycetales > Planctomycetaceae > DASPSM01. The sequence continues at coordinate 18,249 of DASZIA010000165.1, forward strand.
TGCCATTGCCGGTCACCATGTCGAACGGGTCGATAACCTTGTACACTTCGTCGCGCCACATTTCGTCGTAGCGCGTAATGAACAGGCGTTTTGCGGCCGCGAAGGCCTGCAGATTGGCGGGCTTATCGCCGCGGTATTTGACCTGGGCCTCTTTGAGGGGCTTGTTAACGATCGGCCACCAGACCATCGCTGGACGCTGGTGGTCGAACAGGTGCCTTTGCGTCTCGTCAACTCGCGTGGCGAGCTGGAAATTGACCTGCGTGACGCCCGCGATCCAGTCGTTGTTGGGCACTGTGGCGACGCGTTTACTCAGGTCCTGGATCTGCTTGACCTTTTGCTTGATCGCCGCCGTTCGCTTATCAGTCTCCGTCGCCATTTCTCCGGTGCTCATGTACCAGCCAATCGGAGGGATCAGGACGGCAACGGCGCTCAAGATCCAAAAACGCTGTTCCAGGATGACTTTCAGTTGGTCCATGGCTCTGCGAAATCCTTCTGGGCAATCCCAAACGGAGATCGAAGTCGACTTCGACCTCCGGTCAATTGAGGAACGCTATTTCTTCGACGCGGCGCTGGTTGCGGGCGTCGCCGACTTCGACGTGGGGTTAGTTGCGGGCGTCGCCGACTTCGATGCAGCTGGCGCTGCGGCAACCGCCGTAGTGGGGGCGACTGGCGGGACCGGACGAGGCGGGTCCGGTCTCCAAATGAACTCCACGACAAAGGGATTCACTTCCAGATAGATAAGTTTAGGAGTGTTCAGATCCACCTCAGGCACCGCGTCGAGCCCCCTCAAATCGCCTTCTTTGAATGATCCATCCCCCATGCCCCCCCCCCTGATGTCCTCCTCGCCGCCACTGGCGCCGACACCTCGACCGCCCATTTTATTCCGACGCCGACCGCCGCCGCGGAGGCCCATGCCTCCCAAACCCGGCTTGCCGCCGCCGCCTCTGCCTCCCCAAATCGACCCGCTGCTTCCCCCGCTTCCCGATTGGCTGACGATCCGTCCGAGCGGATCTTCCAGGTTCTTAGATGGCGGGGGGCACCAGGTAATGGTGGCGTAGGAAATGCCGATCTTGCGCACGCCCACCTCGCCGGATCCGTCGTTGTGCGAAGGAACGGACCACTGCTGGAGCTGCCTGACGAAATGCTCGTAAAGCCAGCCCGGGCCGCGCCCTGTCGTCTCAATCGTGGGGTCTTTCTCGTTGCGGCCGGTGCCCAGTGTCTCATCGTGTTTGTGCTCGCCTCGTAGCGTGACGATATAGCATGAGCCGCCTGGCGCCGGGGGCGGCGGTGGAGTAGTCTTTTCGCTCCCGTCCAGAAAATCCTTCGCATTTTGACTGAGCTTGTTGTACCAGTCAGCGGCGGGGTCGGCCTGATACCGGGCTTGCAACGAGAAAATACGGACGCGGTTTTGCTTGCGGACGTCCGCGACATCTCCCTCTTTGTCGTCTGGCAAGCACTCATCGACCGCTTTGTAGAGTTCCAGCCAATAATCGCGGCCGTCGGATCCGCGCAGAAGATTGCCGCCTTCGGTATTCTTCGCGGTATTCGCATCCTTGATGGCTTTGTACTCACCGCTCAGTTTGGCGGCCACCTTCGTGACCTCGGTGATTTTGTCCTCGGCCGGCTTGAAGCGGGCTTCGCCCACCGACTGGTAAACGCGGGCATAGCCGAACGCCGACGCCGCCACTCCCAAGAGCAGCACGGCCGCCGCGGCCACGGCCCAAGGCTTTTTGCGGGCGATGGTTCGGGCGGTGGTGATCTCTTTGGGTAAGAGCGAAGTGCGAATGCGCGTCTGTTTGAGCGCCTGGAGCGCCACGCCGTAACAGACCGGAAAGCTGAGGATGTTCTCCTCGAAGAGGGCGGCGTCCTTGAACGAATCGGTCGTAATGGCGTCGAAGGATTCGACCCGCTCGACCTCGTACTGCAGGTTTTGCTGCAGGAACTTTTGCAAGCCGGCGAGCTTGAAGCCGTTCCCCAGTCCGACCACCTTCGAGATCTTCGCCTCGCGATTGACGCTCGAAAAATAGCCAATCGATCGTTGAATCTCGGAGACGTAATCGTTGAAGACCGGCCGCAGCGCCTGAAAGACCGATCGCGGATCGGGAGACTTGGTCGCGTTGCACTTGAGATGCTCGGCCTTCGCGAAGGTGAGCTTCATCTCCTTGGTCAAGGCACGCGTGAAGTGGTTGCCGCCGATGGGAACGTTGCGGATCCAAATCTTCTGGCCGTTGGAGACCAGAAGCATGGTGTTGTCCGCCCCCATGTCGAGCAGAATTGTGTACGAATCCATCGCGACCGCCTCGTCGCCGAGGCGGATGCCCAACTGGTCGTAGCTCAAAAAGTTATAGAGCGCCAGCGGGGCGATCTGAATCAGCTCGACTTCCAGCTGCGCATTCGTAAAGGGTCGCAGCTGATTGTTGACCTGATCTCGCTTCATCGCGAAGAGGCCGACCTCCGCTTCCAAGAGGAAGCCGCTCTCTTCCGTTCCCTTTCCGAGCGTCTGGTAGTCCCAGACCACATCTTCGAGAGCGAAGGGGATCTGCTGCCGCGCTTCGTACTTGACGATTTCGCTGACTTTGCTCGCCTCGACCGGCGGCAATTGAATGAAACGGGCCAAAGCCGACTGCCCCGGCACGCTGATCGCAAGCAGGTCGTTCGCGATGTCGTTCTGCTTGAGAAACTTCTCCAGCGCCTGGGAGATCAGCTCTTCCGGAATGGCGTCGGGCTGGCTGAGAATCTTGGGGTGGGCGATATAGTCGAAAGCCGTGGCCACGACCTGCTCGGTGGCATCATTGATCTCAAGCCGGATCGCCTTCAGGCCAGCCTGTCCGATGTCAACACCCCAAGCTCCGGGTTTACCTGGCATGCCGATCCTCTAATATGTTTGGCGCCCGCAAATTTCAGAAGAACTTCAGGATTCGTATTCCTAACCCTTCGCCAATTGGAGGGTTGGGGAAAACCTACGCGTGCCCTGCGACGGTTGCGGACTGCAGAAATGCCGAGACATCTATTATACGATTCCCAACCGCCCCAGCCGCAAGCCTTCGCTAAAAAGTCGAATCGCCCCCGCCGGTGCGTTTCTTCATAGATCAGGGTTCTCTGAGATCTGCGTCCGTCCAAGCTTAGCTGGGCATTCGCTTTTTGGACGCCTGGGCGCCTTCAAAAAGTTCCCAAGATCCGTCAAATTCGGTGCGGACCCCAGTTGGGGCCCTCCCAGAGGGTGGCGGCTGTCATGAATTCTCCCCTATGAACTACCGCGAAGTCGTCATTTTGCTCCCCGGGCACGGTCTGGACGATCTGCCTACCGATCTGCCGGACGAGAGGGCGGCGGGGCTGCTAAACGCCTTTGCCGTGGCCTGGCATCCGCATCTTTTGAGCGTTAGCAAGTCGCTTCCCCGCGAGCACCGGGCGGACGACCCGCCCGAGTCTGTCAGCGAATCCTTGGTCATCATTCCCCCCGCGTCTCAGGAGGCGGTCCCCGCCGGCTGGATCGAGCAGGCACGCTCCGGCGGAGCGACCGTCGTGGCTGGCCTGTCCGATCGGATTGAGCTGGTGAAGGCCGTTCTCGAGCCGCTGGCCAATAAAGATCCGCTCGACGAACAGTTGGTCGCCGATTTTTTTGCTCTGGGCATCGGCAAAGTCATGCTAGAGCTGCTCAGTCGGCGAATGCACCATTTCGAGGGATTCGACGACGGTCAGCTGCGGCGGGAGGCAATTGCGGGGGCCGAGGCAGCGGTTGCCGGCAGCGCCGACGAGGCTCGACGCCATCTCAAGAACTGCTTCGACGCCCTGACCGAAACGCGAGAGCGGTTTTATCCGGTCGAGTTTTATCTGATCGACTTGTGCCTGGTCATTCCGCGACTGGCCGATGCACATCTGGAAAGGGCGATTGCCTCGCCGACGCCGATGAGCGTGCTCCTGACGGCGGCTGACCTGGACGTGATCTCGCGCGACCGTCCGGCCGTGATCCAGCAGCTTCGCGAAGCCGTGAGCACCGGACGGCTCGAAATCGTCGGAGGCGAATGGAGCGAGCGACCCGTGCCCCTCGTGCCGCTGAGCTCGTTCCTGCGGGACTTCGAGCGCGGGCGCGACATGTTTCAGCGAACGTTGGGGAGCCTCCCGTCGATCTGGGGGCGTCGCCGGTACGGGATGACCACCCTGCTACCGATGATCTTGGATCGCTTCGGCTACCGCGGAGCGCTCCATGTGGCGCTCGATGACGGCCTCTATCCCGACACAGAGGAGAGCCGCATCCGCTGGGAGGGGTGCGACGGCACCTCGCTCGATGCAACGACGCGGATTCCGCTGGCCGTCGACAGCGCGGCCAGCTTTCTGCGATTTCCTTCCCGCGTCGCGGAAACGATGCAGCAGGACCAGACGGCGGCCATCGTCTGGGCCCGCTGGCCGGAGATCCGAAATCCGTTCTGGGAGGATCTCGAGCGTATTCACGGCTACAACCCAGTTTTTGGACGGTTCGTCACCTTTCGTCAATTCTTCGAGCAGGCCGACGATTCGGGTCGCCACTCACGGTTTCAGGAATCGGAATACCTTTCGCCGTTTTTGATCCAGGCGGTTGCCGCCGAACAGCGCGATCCGATCAGCCGTTTTCAACGGCACTTTCTTCGCCGCTCGAAATTCGACGCCGCCGTGCAATACCACGCCCTGACGGCGATTCTGGATCAACAGCCGCTCGAATCCGAGCAAATCCGATTGCTTGAAGATCAGCTCGAGCTGGCCGGCCCTGATTTGCCCTCAGGCGAAGCCGCTGAAGTCGCCAGCGTCGACGAACGGATCGAGGCATTCGCACGCGATTCCGCCGGCCGCCTGGGGCAAAAGTTCCTTGCCGGAGGGACCGCCGAGCCTGGGTATCTGATTCTGAACCCCTTGTCGTTCGAGCGCACGGTCACGGTCGAGTTGCCAAAAATCGAAACTCCGCCGCCTGTCGAGGCGCCGATTCGCAGTGTTCAATTCGACGGGGCGCATCGTCACGTGACCCTCGACCTGCCGGCGTGCGGATACGTTTGGGTCCGCTCGCGAAACCCGTCTGTCGATCGTCCGCGCTCGGCCAAAACGTCGATGGCGGAAGAGCGCGAACGGATGATTCGCAATGAGTTCATCGAGGTCCACGTCAACGAGGCCACCGGCGGAATCGGGCGAATCAAGAAGTTTGGCCGACAGCCGAACCGGCTCAGCCAGCAGTTGGCCCTTCGCTTCTCGCGGGAGCGAATCGTCGCCGGCCCGGAAGGCGAAACCGAGCGCACTTACTATTCGCAGATGCGCTGCACATCGATTGCCGTCACATCAAGCGGGCCCGCGCTGGGCGAGATCGTCACGGCCGGCACGCTCAACGATCCGCAAGACGGCTCGGTCGTCGCAGAATTCGGCCAAACAGTTCGCTTGTGGCGAGGCCGACCGGTCATCGAGCTGGAAATCGAGCTGCGACCAATCAAAATGCCGGACGGCGACCCTTGGAGCAATTATTTTGCGTCTCGCTTCGCCTGGAACGACAGCGCGGCCACGCTGACTCGCAGCGTCCTCGGCGGAGCCCACGGTCTGCAGTTCGAGCGGTTCGAGAGTCCGCATTTCCTCGAGATTGCCACCGAGTCTCAGCGCATCACGATCCTCAACGGCGGACTGCCGTTTCACCGCAAGACGGGACCGCGGATGGTCGACAGCCTGCTGATCGTCGCGGGAGAAACCGAACGGCGATTCCGCTTCGGAATGGCGATCGACGCGGACTATCCGATGCAGGCCGCAATGGATTACCTGGTGCCACCGAGTGTCGTTGAATCAGCCGGGGGAAGCCCAATTGCCGGAAACAGTGGCTGGCTGTTTCACCTCAATGCCAAGAACGTTCAGATCCTGCAGTTCCGAGCGGCGACGCGGCCCGAGCGATCGGATGAGGCGGATGTCGAAGCGGTAACCTCCTCCGGCGACGGCTTTGGCTTCGCCGTGAGGCTGGTTGAAACCGAGGGCCGACAGCGTCCCGTACGTCTGGAGTGCTATCGCACGCCCACTCGCGCGACGCGGCAGGATCTTCAGGGGCGCACGCTCGGAGAATTGCCGATCGTCGACGATGCCGTGTTGATCGAGGTCGGTGCTTATGAGATTGTCGATGTCGAGCTGCGATATGGTTAGTGACACAGAAGCGGAAGTGAACACAGCCGACGCGGCACAAAATGAGTGGCGGCTATGGGTCGGGGTAGCAATCGCGGCCGGAGTGGTTCTCGTTGGCGGCGGACTTGCGTGGTACCACTTTCGGCCTGGAGTGCGGGTTACTGTCGAGAATGCTGGGACCCGCCCGATGCGCGCGGTCGTGCTGCATGTCGCGGGAAAATCGTATCCGATTGGTGCCATCGCGCCGGGCGGCTGCACAGGAACGATCGTGGTCCCAACTTCAGAGTCTGATCTGCAGATTGAATTCACCGACGGACGCGGAAATAGGCGGCGCGTTCCCGTCGACTGTTACATCGAGCCGTCCTACCGTGGTGAGATTCGAGCGAGGATTAACGACGGTCGGCTCGAAATGACTGCAGATCAGATTCAGTCTTGGAGCTTGTAGATCGTCCACCGCAACGCAATAGATTTATCAATTGAGCCTTTCGAGCGATCGGTAACACTCGCTAAATTTGCTTGCGTGATTGTCATCATCGTCAAACTAAGACCTATTGCCGAATTGGAAACGGCGTCTCCAATTTGGCAAAGGGACGTCCAACTGGATCAGGTCTGCGGGGCGGGGCCAACGCATCTAATCTTCCGAAAATTTCTCTAGAACACACATCAGATAACCGATGACCGAAGCGGAATGGGAGAGCGGTAGCGACCCGGACTCGATGCTGCGGTTCGTGCGTGGCAAGGTGAGCGACCGGAAGTTGCGGTTGTTCGCCGCGGCGAGCTTCCGGCGACTCGTCGCCCTGCTGCCCGATCCCCGACAGCGACGGGGCATCGATCTGCTTGAGCAGATGGCGGAGGGGACCATCACCCTGACCTCATGCCGGGCCGTGGTGTCTGAGCTGCGGCATGCGATCCCGCCGGATGACTGGGTCCCGGGAGCGCCCCCGGCCGCCCACCCGCATTACGCCGCCCTGATGCTGTACCGGGAATTCTGCTCCTCGTCGATTGGCGCACACGCCGTGGCGGCACCGGCAGCTCTGGCGGATGGAACCGTGGAGCAGCACGAGCAGGCACGCTTGATGCGCTGCATCTTCGGAAACCCGTTCCGGCCCGTGACAGTCGAAACTCGGTGGGTGACCCCCACCGTCGTCTCATTGGCCGAGATGATCTACGAGGAACGGGCCTTTGATCGGCTCTCAGCCTTGGCCGGCGCCTTGGAGGAAGCCGGGTGCGACGACAGTGGGCTTCTTGGCCATTGCCGGGGCGAGGGGCCGCATGCCCGTGGGTGCTGGGCCACCGACCTGATCTTAGGGAGCGAGTAAGATACGGCGGAAGTGTCGTTTATCGCAATACTTGAGGTGCGTTTTCCGCCAATTTGGTACTGCCGGTCTGAAGTGGAACCTAATGATTGTGACGATCGATGGTCCGGCAGGTTCGGGAAAAAGCACGGCGGCACGCCGGTTGGCGGAGCGGCTCGGCTTTGAGTTCCTCGACACGGGGGCCATGTACCGGGCCGTGGCGCTCAAGTCGCTGGATTCGGGAATTGACATCAACGATGCCGCGCGCGTCGCCCAAGTTGCTCATGGAATCGAGATCGATGCCCTCGGACCGATCGTTCTTGCTGACGGCCGCGACGTGACAGCAGCCATTCGTACGCCGGAAGTGACGAGCGTTGCGTCGCGGGTCGCCGCGATCCCCAAGGTACGCTCGGCAATGGTTCGCCTGCAGCGGAAGGCGGCAGAGGGTCGGCACGTCGTCAGTGAGGGACGCGACCAGGGGACGGTTGTTTTTCCGGACGCTGAATGCAAGTTCTTTCTCACCGCCGATGCGAACGAGCGGGCACGGCGCCGGCAGGCCGAGCTAGCGGCACAAGGCGAAGAGATCGCGTTCGAGGATCTGTTGCGGCAAATCCTCGAACGCGACACGCGCGATGAAACACGCGAAACGGCCCCCCTCCGCGCGGCCGACGACGCGGTCCGCATCGATACGTCGCACCTCTCGCCGGACGAGATGGTCCGGCGGATGGAAGCCGTCGTGCGCGAGAGGATCGGCGACTAGCCAGAGCGCAGTCTCAAGTGTGGCTTCAGTCACCGACTCCATTGGCGGGCGCTTCGCCACCTTGGATTGTGGCCATGCTCTGGAATGTGGCCTTGTCCATGTTCTCGCTGATGAAAGTGACGCTTCCGTCGCAGAAGCAAAAGTGAGCGCCGAGGTCGTAAATGCCGCTAAAGTCGTCCTGGTGGTGGGCCGGGTCGTTTGGAACGTGATCGGCCACACCCAGGACGCGAGAAATGCTCGCTTCCGCGTTCGGAACGACGCCGACCCAGGTCGAGAACCAGGCAAACGTGTCGCCGCCGAAGGAGAGTGACTGCTTTTCTTCCGTCTTATGCTGGCCGATGAGGAAGGTCTGACTGGTGCCGTCGGTGATGTCGCGCAGGCGGACGCGGCTGTTGAGGTAAAAGACACCGTTACCGACAGCCGGCGCACCGACGGGCAATGAGTAAACATTGTCCGCGTCGGTGCTCCCCCAGTTCCCGACGTAGTTGGACGTCGGCAGCTTACAAATCGGAGTGGCCGGCCCCGGGTTCGACGGGGTGTTGATTGTGAACGTCTCGGGGCCGATGTCGTTCGGATTGCGGAAGTTGGCCTGCAGCGTATTGGCGGTGTAAACCGCGTTGTTTCCGGGATCAGTCACCGAAAGTCGCAGGTTGAGCTGCTTATACATATTTCCCTGCTCGAGGTGGGGCAGGATCAACGTTGCCCAGCACCATCCGTTTGCACCGTTCCAATCTTGCACACCGTTCGTCACGCCGATCCATCCCGGCGGAAACGTGCGAGCGATGTCGTGATAGTTGTGCAATGCCAAGCCAAGCTGCTTGAGATTGTTGCGGTTCTGCGTCCGTCGCGCGGCGACTCGCGCCGACTGCACGGCCGGGAGCAAGAGCGCGATCAGAATCGCGATAATCGCGATGACGACCAGCAATTCGATGAGAGTGAATCCCGTGCGATTTCGAGGCGCGGAATCAGGTTGATTTCGAGACATCAGACGAATCTCCGTGTCGGGGCCCCCCTGCGGTGAAGTGCAGCTTCGCGGCGAGGCAACCCGGTTGATCGAAAAGAAAGAGGCCAGTCGCTCCGAAGGGCCGCACGGCAAATTCGGACGGCAGATCGGAGGTCAGGCGCAACGTGAGCGCTTCACAGGCATCAGTAGACTTGCGCGGTCAGACGCACGGAGGACCGCGAGTGAGCGGCAGAGCAGGGCCGTCGGCAGAAACGAGCCGGCAGAACGGCTCGGGCACAGGCTCGACGACGGCAATCAGCGCCGCCGGAGCAACGATCTCTGGAGCGATCGATTGGACCGCCAGGAATCGACACGCGAAGCACGAGTCTTCACAAGGGCCGGCGGGGCATTCACCATCGTGATGCGGTGCGGAGGACGATTCTGCTGCGGAGCACTCGGCGAGGCAATGATCGTGGCAGCCGCCGTGGTCGTGCAGAAAATGCACGCCCATCGCTGCCAGCAAGTAGGCTGACAGCGAAAAAGCGACCCAACCTCGTCGGAGTCTCAGCATGGTCCTCGCCCGGTGCGGGCACGCGTGCGCAGAGGCGCCGCGTGCATCAACGCTTCATTACGGGCGATGGACACCAAAACGTAAAGACCAAATCCGGCACGATCGAAAAAATTCTGGAGGAAAAATCATGCCGCCTTGGCCGGCGCTTCACCACTTGGACACGGTTTGCTGGTCATTCCGCGACCGGACGCCCATTGCAGCACGCCACTGGGCTTTGGCCCCCAAGTGACAAACGGATAAGCAGGGACGCCACTGACATACCGCAGATAAGGTTCCCCGAGTGCTTGACCGAGCCTCCGGTCTTTCAGGTAGCTGCCGACGAACACATAAGCCGTCCAAATGCCGATGAGAATCGCTCGGTCGGCCGTCACGACGGGCGTGAACCAAACCAGTCCGAGGAAGCTCAGGTAGACGGGGTGCCGCATGTAACGGTAAGCACCAGGCGTCCGGAAGTCGCGCCGCGGCACGGCCTGCCCGCGTACCCAGCGCCACCACGGGCCGAGCCCCGTCTGGTATTCGAGACCGGTCAGCCAAAGGCTGTAAAACGTGAGCCCCCAAGAGCAAAGGAAGGCGGCACGAATGGCGGGCTGGACGCTGACAGGCCACGACCAAAGCACGGTCTGGCTGCCGCGCCACAGGCCGAATTGCAGCAAGAGGCTGACGCAAGTCGCCAAACAAAACAGGCAGCCATAAAGCTCCGTCGGCAGCCAGCGGGTCACAAACTTCCGAGTCGGCGGATAAAGCAGAATGCTGTGCGGAATCGCGAAACCGAGCGCGAGGGCCGCATCAATCCAGAGCGATCCTTCCGGGGCAGCCGCCAAGTCATTCCGCAGAAAGCGATAAAGCGGCCAGAGCGTGGCCAGAAACACGGCCTGCGTCAACACGCCGAAACCAATCCCCAACAGTCGTCGCATCCCTGCGCCTTCTTGCGGGTGGCAGCGCTTCGTTGTAAAGCGCTCGAATCACTCGACGCTGTCGCGAATTCGCTCCGCAGGTAAGGGATCACACTGAGGTCGTGACGGTACGCTCGAGCTGGGCGGAAGCGGTGTTTGGTCGGCCAGGTTTCGTCGCCACCCAGCAACCGTAGGTCATCGCTCCGCTCTGGTAAGCGCGGAGGATTGTCTGAAATCGGTCGAGAAACATTAACTGGTCCTTGTCGATCCACCGAGCCAGCCAATGAACACGGGTGTATCGGGCCCGCCGAGCGCAGATTTCCCAGGTTTGGGCCACTCGGCTCGTCCAATCGAGGTATCGTTCGACCTGCAGTCCCGCGTCGGTGAACCAGCCTCGGTAATCTTCGCTGCTTCCCAAGGACGGGCAAAAAAAGCCTTCGCACACGTCATAGACCTGGCGCTCGGCGTCGGCGCTCAGCCGTCCATCTCCCGCCTGCCACGCACAGATGGCAACCCGCCCGCCGGGACGCAGCCACCCGGCGACTCGTCGAAAGAAGGCCGGTTTGTCGAAGAGATGCTCCGTGCATTCGACACTCCAGACGACGTCGAACGATTCCGGTTCCAAGGGAACGGTCTCTGCGTCCGCGGCGAGAAAGCGCGTTTTGCGACGGACGCCATTCATGCGGGCCGCCAGGGCCGCCCAACCCCGCTGCACCGGACTCAGTGTCACACCCGTGACGTCGCAACCCAAGGTTTTCGCGAGATAGATCGACGAGCCGCCCATTCCGCAGCCGACGTCGAGCACTCGTTCGCCGCCGCGAATGCCCGCCTCGCGAATCAGCGTTTGCGTCAACTTGAGCTGTGCCTCGGCCGGACTCTCGGAACCTTCCCACAAGCCGTGATGGATGTGGCGGCCCCACAGCAGCCGATAGAACGGCGTCGCCAGGTTGTAGTGCGTGCGAATCACGCGCTTCTCAACCGTGGGGCAGGAAATCATCCTTTGCGCTCCTGGTGGCCTGTAACGATTTGTGCGGTCGATTCGAGTTCAGATCGAGTGCGAAGCAATCACTGTTTGATCCAAAGGTCGCCGTAAACCGTGAGCACGTCGCCGACGCCGACGGCCCCAAGTGCTTTCTTGAAAGGCCGAATTCCAAAATCGGTCTGCCGCAGCGGAAAGTGTCCTTTGAGGTGCAAATATCCCTGCTCTTGCTCGCCGGTTGCCGTGATATTGATCCCGCGCGTCACGCCATGCAGGGTGAAGTCGCCATCGAGCGCATACTGTTTCAATCCGGCCGGGTTTCGTTCCTCAAAGTGACGCACGCTCGTGACTGCGAAGTGCGCCGTTGGAAAATGGGCCGCGTCCAAGACCAATTCGCCAAGCATGTTGGCGGTCACTTGTTCCTGCTCGTCCTCGCTCCCCGCGCCTTCCAGGCCGACTCTTCGGCGGGCCTCGAGAGTGTCGGCGCGAAACGAGGAAATATCGAAGAGAATTTTGCCGGCCGACTCTTTAGCGACTCTCAGGTATCCCCCCTTGAGTCGTCCGACGACGCCGTGCTGATGACCGAACCCGGTCTTGTCGACGAAAATAAACACGCGGCTCAGATCGGTATCGATCTCGCCGGGGCGAAGCCGCGCGTTCCGGGCTTCCTGGCGCGGTTCGGGCAGTTGCGCTCGCAAGTGGGTCGTCGTTAATGCGGCGGTTGCTAGAGCTCCCGCCACAACCAATGCGAAAGGGATTCGAGCGGAGATTGCGCGTTTCATGCACCATGCCTCCTGAGAGCCGACGAACGGTCGCGATGCTAGCAGCGCTCTGCATCTTGGCAAAGGACACTTTCGCTCTATTGATGAATTTTCGTGTCTGCGGCTCGCTTCGTGCGAGTCCGAATGGCCAAGAAATGGCGGGGCGAGTAAAATCTTAGCGACTATGCGAGTACGTCAATTGCGCGCTCCGAGCCGGGCAGAGGCCTCGGACTGTCCGACATCTGGATCAAAATGCTGAATCGCTTCCGATGTCGCCTCCGTGAGCCCGAGCTGATGGACCAGCCAGGCCTGGAAGAGCGTTTGCACCGCAGTGCCCTCGTCGGCTTAAGGCGGATCAATCGCATCAGCGGCAGCGGCCGCATCGTCTGGAAGGCCGCTGAGCGTTTAATCGCCACGAACGCGTCGCGGACCTGGCGCGTGCTCGATTTGGCCAGCGGGGGCGGGGACGTCGCCATCGACGTCGCGAGACGAGCCGCCCGCGCGGGGGCCCGTGTGCTCGTCGACGGCTGCGACGTGAGTCCGTTTGCCGTGCGCTATGCGACCGCTCGGGCCAACGAGCGGCAAGTCGAGAACGTGCAGTTTTTTCGCCAGGACGTGCTCAATGGTCCGCTGCCGGACGGGTACGACGTGGTGATGTGCTCGCTGTTTCTCCATCATTTGCCCGAGGACGTCGCGTCGACCCTCCTGGCGAAAATGGCCGCTGCCGCAAAGCGTCTCGTTCTCGTGAACGATTTGTGCCGTTCGACATTCGGCTATGGCCTGGCGTGGCTGGGCTGTCGGTTTCTCACGCGATCACCGATCGTCCATGTCGACGGTCCGCGTTCCGTGCAATCGGCCTTTTCGATGGGGGAAATTCGAGAAGTGGCGCGACAAGGAGGTCTGGCGGGGGCTGTCGTTGAGCCGCGATGGCCATGCCGCTTTCTCTTGCAATGGAGTCGTGATTGAACCAACTCGCGTTCGAGCACGCCGCTCCGGCAATCCGCCAGAGCGCCGCCGAGCGAACGATGCGCACCGCGCTGGAACGTCGCGGTTGCGACTCGACGCTCACATTGCAGGATGCAGCCGCAATTAACTGGGATGCGGCGGTCATCGGCGCCGGCCCGGCGGGGGCGCTCGCGGCGCGCCAGTTGGCGCTTCGCGGATTGCGAACTCTCCTGGTCGATCGGAGTTCCTTCCCGCGCGAAAAAGTTTGCGGCGGATGCATTAGCGGTCTTGGTCGCCGAATCCTACAAGACGTCGGACTCGATCCACTGCTCGAACGCTCGGTCGCCGCCCCGTTGGGCCAATTCGAACTGGCGGCCGGAGGACGGCGAGTCACTTTTGCCCTGCCTGCCGGCGCTGCCGTCTCTCGATTTCATTTCGACGCGCAGCTCGTGCAGCATGCTATTCGCGCCGGCGTCGGATTTGTCTCGGGAACTCAGACGCTTGTCCGCGGCCTCGCGGAGGGGTGTCGCTTTCGCACCATGCTGCTGCAGCGCGAGGATCGTTCCGTCCGGGCTCGAGCGCGCCTGGTGATCGCGGCAGACGGATTGGGAAGGACGAGCCTCAAGCGACACCGCGCCTTCGCACCGAGGGTCGTGGCCGCCTCTCGCATGGGGCTGGGTGCCACGCTGCCTTGGAACGCATCTGAGATCGAGCCTGGACGCGTTTTGATGTCCGTTGCGCGAGCCGGTTACGTCGGAATGGTCTACGTTCCTGGCGACGCACTCAACCTGGCCGCCGCCGTCGATCCGAATCTCGTGCGGCAACGCGGGCCGGCGGAAGCCGTGCGGACCATCTTGCTCGAAGCCGGCGTGAGGCCGCCCGCGAATTTGGAGACGGCGGAATGGCGCGGCACCGGTCTGCTCACGCGGCACAGCCCGCGGATTTCGGCGCGGCGGCTGTTGGTGCTGGGCGATGCGGCCGGATACGTCGAGCCGTTTACCGGCGAAGGAATGACTTGGGGCATGCTTTCCGCCGTGCTGGCGGCGCCGTTGGTCGAGGACTGGCTGAGCCGCGATTTGGCGCGGAACGGCGATTGCGCCGCCGGCCGGCATGATTTCATTCGACTGGCGCGCGCCTGGTCGGCACTCTACCGGACGCACATCGCGCCGCGGCAACGGCACTGTCGGATCTTATCGAGCTTCTTGCGGAGACCGAGGGCGGTGCGTGCCGTTATGGGGTTGATGGCTATTGCCCCCAACGTCGCCAAGCCGCTGATCGGACATTTTTGGAACTCGGGACAGGGCCTGGTCGTCGAGACCAAAACACGTTCACTGACGGAGCAGACGCTGCGCTGAGTTTCGCAGCCACGGCGAGGGGCGGCCCTCGAACTAAAAAGGATTGATCATGAGCGTCCGCATTTTGGGAATCGGAACGGCTGTCCCGGAGCTCTCGATCGAGCAGGCTGACGCGGCCGAGGCGGCAGGCATTCTGTGCGGCCTCACGGACAAGCAGCGGCGATTGCTGCCGACGCTTTACCGTCACGCTGGCGTGCGCAAACGCCACACCGTACTGCTGACTCCCGTGGCGAACGGAAATCCGGGGGGACAGGTCTTTTACCGTTCGGTCGAGGAGGGTGGCCCGAATGGTCCGACCACGGCGGCTCGGATGCAGAAGTACGCGCAATCGGCGACGGGCCTGGCGACCGCCGCGTGCCGAAAGGCGCTGGCCGACGCGCCGATCGCCCCAAGTGCGATCACGCATCTGATCACCGTGTCGTGCAGCGGCTTCGCGGCGCCCGGGGTGGACGTCCAGTTGATACGCGAGTTGGGATTGCCGCCGGACGTCGCGCGAACGCACGTCGGCTTCATGGGCTGCCATGGGGCGCTCAACGCTCTGCGGGTCGCTCGCGCGTTTGCGGACGCGAATCCCGACGCGCGAATTCTCGTCTGTGCGATCGAACTGTGCAGCCTGCATCATCAATACGGCTGGAATCCGGAACAGATCGTCGCCAATGCCCTGTTCGCGGACGGGTCCGCCGCCGTGGTTTGCGGTCATGTGAGCGACCGGGCGGCGGGCGACGAAAAACCGCGCTGGCTTGCGTCGGGCTCGATGGTCGTTCCCCAGACGGAGGACCTGATGAGCTGGAACATCGGCGACCATGGCTTCCAAATGACCCTATCACCGCGAGTGCCGGAGGCCATCCAAAGTTCGTTACGGACCTGGTTGGAAGGCTGGTTAGCCGGCGAGGGAATCGGCCTCGATGAGATTGCGCACTGGGGCATTCATCCCGGTGGCCCCCGCATCCTCCAAGCTTGCCTCGACGCACTGCAGCTAGAGCCAAGCGCGATTCAAACGTCACGAGACGTGCTGGCGGAGTTCGGGAACATGTCGTCCCCCACGATTCTCTTTATCGTGGAGCGACTGATCCGCAACAAAACAGCCGGGCCCTGCGTGCTCTTGGCGTTTGGCCCGGGACTCACAATCGAAGCCGCCCTGGTCGAGCCGTTCGTCCGTTTGTCAGGCGGCAAGGTGCGACGCGAAAAGGCCACACTCGGCTCGGCAACCTGATTTCAGCCGGCCGTTCAGTCGTCTTTGGTCGTCACGGCTTCGAGAATCCGCAGCTCGCGCCGCTGGAGCAGGCCGCCTTGATAGTCGAGGACAATGCGGTAGACGAAGAGCGTAGTCAGAGCCACCAAGAGCGAAAGAATCAGATAGGTTGGGATCCACTTGCCCCAAGAGAACTGCTCGACGAGATAGCCGACACCGATCGGAATGACGAGGGGCACAAAGGCCACCAGCATCCCCAGCATCGCCAAGAACCGCGCCAGAACGCGGACAACCTTGGTCTCGGAAGATCGCATCGATCCTTGCCGGATCGCAGACGGCAAGAGAATCGACATCTGATTGCCGACAAGGCACACAATCAGGTAAGCCGTCAGCAGCTCGACCAGCGTCGCGAGCAAATCCGTCGGTCGCAGGGGAAGTACGAACTCGAGAATTCCGAGAAAAAGAGCGCCCGCGCCGGCAACGATCGGCGCCAGCGCCAAGTTCTTTCCCAACAGGATCTGCCGGCGCGGCGCCGGCGAGAGGACGAAAATTCGGAATGCGCTGCGATCGAAGCCGAATTGATTTTGGACGAGTTGTGACAGGCTGACGACGACGGTCACCACAATCCCCAGAGCGATCATCGGTCGAAAGGCCGGAGGAACCGGGGTGCCCCCCCGACCGGCCAGTCGCGACGCCATGATCACTCCGCCGAGGATGAGCGGAGTTAAGAGCATCATCTTGACTTCTGGGGCCCGAAGCAGAGAGCGCAATGTCGCAAGCCCTGTTGCGGCTGCCTGGTCGGGGACCCAGGGCAGACTCCTGCCGACCATTCCCGCCTGCGGGAGTTCCGCGGCCTGCACGCCGGTTGGAGGCGCCGCGATCTGTCTGTCGATTTGACGCGGCGCGACCGGCACCGCACCCCGAGGCGGGGCCGCCATCGATTGGTCCGAGCGAAAATCGCCCAAATAAAATCGCACCGTCGTTCGATAGGAGCGGCGCAGACTCGCCCCGGCAATCGCGCACAGCAGCAAAGTGCCCGCAAGGGCCGGCCAGACCTGGTGCTCGACCGCTCCGTAGACTCCGTACGCCAACCACCCGGGCGGAAGCGCCAAGTCGGCGATGGCCACCCAACGCTTCACTTGTTTAAAGGCCGCCTCGAGCTTTCGGTTATCCCTCTGCCGCCGCATTTCGGCATCGGCCTCGGTGTTGATGCGCTGTGTTTCGAGTATGGCTGCCAGGCGCTGCTGAGATTGCTGCGGAGTGATTTTTTTTGAATCCAAATCGGCCTGGAGCTGCTTGATTGCGCGTTGCTCTGCTTGTAAGGAGTCGTGGATCTCGGTGTTCCTGTCGCCTTCTTGTCGATGCCTGCTGCTCTGATAAGTCAGGTTGATCAAGTTCGGCAGCTGAGATATCAGAATGATGGACCCGGTCAGGCAGGCCATGATCGTCCGCCGCCGGCGCTTGTTCACCATCAAGGTCGCCAGCCATCCCCGGAACTGATAGGTGATGGCGGTTACCATCAGCAGGAAGGCGATCAAGAGCGGCACGCTCACCAGCATCCAGGGTCCCAGGGCAATCACCGACGCGATCGCAAGCCCGATCATCGCCGGAAAGAACAAAATCAGCGCCAGGCTGACGAGCGAGCTCAGGTAATTAATCAGAAACGCGCTGCTGGGCGAGATGGGAAAATGGAACAACTTTTCGATCGATAAGACCTCCGAGCGCTGAAGCTCGGTCATCACGCCCATCATCCAGAAGAAGAGAAACGAGACCGTCACGCCCGTCCAAAGATAGAGCATGACCTCGGGCAAGCGGTCGGCAGGCGCCTTGGGCAACAGCCACACCCCCAGTCCCAGGGCCGTAAAAAAAAGGCCGACCGACGCGATCAGGGCTACCACCTTCAGGATTTGCGTCATGACCGCGTTGAGCTTGCCGGCTCGACGCATCCGGTTGCGGAAGAGCCGACCGCGCAGCCAGATCAGCGCCCGAAAGTGCTGCCAATTCACGTCGCGGCTCCTTCCAGCCACTCCAGTTTTTTGGTGGCGGCCGGATCGCTCCCGACCTTTTCCAAAAATCGGCTCTCGAGCGAACTGCCCTGGCGAATTTCGTCCAGGCTCGCCTGCTCGACCAGTTGTCCGTGAGCGATGATGCCGACGTGGGTACAGAGCCGCTCAACGATCTCCAGAACGTGCGACGTCAGAAACAACGTCGAGCCGCGCGAAACGTATCCGGTCAGCATGTCGCGAATCACACGCGACGTGACGGCGTCGACCCCTTCGAACGGCTCGTCGAGAAACAAAAGGTCGGGATTGGGCAGCAGGGCCGCCGCCAACGCGAGTTTTTTCTTCATTCCGTGCGAATACTCGAGTGTCAGCTTTTTCTCTTCGCCCTCGAGGCACAACAATCTCAGCAAGTCGCCGATGCGGCTGCGGATGGTGTTCGCCGGGATACCGTACATGCGGCCCACGAACGTCAGATATTCCGGTCCTGTCAAGTTGTCGAAGAGCGCCAAATCTTCCGGGACAACGCCCATCCGGCGTTTCGCTTCCAGGGCCTCCGCAGGGACGGACATATTCCGGCCAAGCACGGTGATCTGACCGGAACTGGGAGCCAGCAGTCCAGTGAGCATCTTGATCGTCGTCGATTTGCCGGCGCCGTTGGGCCCGAGGAAGCCGTACGAGATGCCGCTCTCGACCTTGAGGTCGATGCCGCTGACGGCGCAGAACTTGTCAAAGAACCGCGTCAACCCGCGGCTTTCGATCGCCAGGCTCATCCATTTCTCTCCGGTTCGTCGGATCGCATTCGGCTCTTCGAGATCATTTAGCAGTCTATCGGAAACCGCTGCGCGATGCCCCTGCGACGGACAGCGATTGGACGCGTGTATCAACGCGGATCCTTGCCGCACGGATCAAAAAAGCCGATAAACGTCGCTGCAAATCAGTATCTGTCCCGCTCTCGTCCCAGACCGATCCGACCGGAGAACGCGCCCATGCGCTGTGCGCAATTTGTCCCTCTTCACGTGATTTTCCTTTTGCTGCTAGGCTCGCCAGCCATTCCGTCGGAGACCCAAGCTCAGGTCTCTCCCCTGTCGCTCAACGACTATTCGCGAATGGGAAACCGTCAAACAGCCGCCCGCAAAGTCAACGACGGCATTTATCTCGCGCTCGGCTTCAGCAACACGTTTCTGGTCCGCACGGATGAAGGGAACGTGGTGATCGACACCTCGTCGCCAGTGAGCGCGAAGAAGCATTATGAACTGTTGCGGAAGGTCAGCGATGCTCCTGTGCGCTACCTGATTCTCACACATGGGCACCCCGACCACACGGGCGGACTGCGCTATTGGATGGAGCCTCAGACGAAGCTCGTCGTTCAGCAGAATTACATCGAGTTCCACAGTTATCAGGAACGACTCAAGCCTTACCTTGGTCGCACGGGTGCGGCCCAATTTGGCCTCGACCCCGGCATGCTCAATGCCTTCCG
Organism: Planctomycetaceae bacterium; assembly: GCA_035949535.1. Lineage (GTDB taxonomy): Bacteria > Planctomycetota > Planctomycetia > Planctomycetales > Planctomycetaceae > DASPSM01. The sequence continues at coordinate 37,540 of DASZIA010000165.1, forward strand.
CGTGCCGGAAAAACATTTTGAACCGGCCATCACCTTTGGAGACAAGTACGAGTTTGTCTTGGGTGGCACGAAATTCGAAGTCCTGAGCGCTCCGGGCGAGACCTACGATCATCTTTGCGTTTGGGTCCCGAAGTACAAAGCGGCCTTTGTCGGAGACAATTACTACGAGTCGTTCCCGAACATTTACACGTTGCGAGGCACGAAGCCCCGCTGGGCGCTCGACTACGTAGCTTCCCTGAACAAGATTCTCGCGCTCGAGCCCGAGATTGTGCTTCCCAGCCACGGCGAGCCGGTCGTCGGGAAGGAGAAGATTGTCGAGCGGCTGACGCGCTATCGCGATGCGATCCTTTACGTCCACGACGCTACTGTTAAAGGCATGAACGAAGGCAAGGACGTGTTCACTTTGATGCGCGAGGTCAAGCTTCCGCCCGAGCTGAACGTCGGGGAGGCGTACGGCAAGGTCGATTGGTCGGTACGAGGAATTTTCGACGGATACGTCGGCTGGTTCGACCTCAATCCTGCGTCGATGTATGACCAGCCGCCGACAGCCGCCGAGCCGGAATTGGTTCGCATGGCGGGGGGGCCAACTGCAGTCGCCGCCCGGGCCAAGGCCTTGGCAGCCGGCGATCCCGTCACTGCGGTGCGGCTGGCAGACGCAGCCCTCTTGGTCGATGCCAAATCCAAGCCCGCGCTCGAGGCGAAGCTCGCCGCGCTGAAGTCGCTGCAGGGAGCGTCTCGCAACTTGATCGAAGGGGCGTGGCTGACGACGGCCATTCGCGAAACGAATCGCGCCTTGGCGAGCGCGAAATGAATTTCGGACACTTCAGATCGAACTCGCTCGGGTGATCAACTTTCCGAGCGGTTCGACGCCATTGCCACACTCCGCTCGGAGACCGACGCGGCGTCGCGCGGCGACTGTGCATCGAAGGCCCCCGGAAGCTGCACGGTCATCGTCGTCCCCAAACCCTCGCGCGTCTCGACAAAGATTCGGCCCCGGTGTGCGGCGGCGATTGCCTGGCAAATGCTCAGCCCCAGACCGGTACCGGTCGTTTGTTCAATTCGCTGACGCGAGCGGTCTCCCCGGAAAAATCGTTCGAAAATATGCGGCAGGTCGGCCGCCGGAATGCCGCTGCCCGTATCGGCAACGCGGAAGATGCTCGAGCCCCCTTCGCGAAAGAGCGACACGCGGACGGTGCCGCCCGGCTCAGTAAACTTGATGGCATTGTCCAACAGGTTGTTGACGACCTGCCGCAAGTGATTGCCAAAACCCATCACAGAGATGTGCGGAACGACTGCGGTCGCCAGTTCGATTTGGCGGGCTTCCGCGACGGCGCTGAACATTTCCGCACAGCGCTCGACGAGCCCGCTCAAGTCGACCTCTTCGCTATGAGCGCGGATCAGTTCCGAATCCGTCTCCGCCAGCAGCAGCAGCTGATTCACCAGCCGCTCAAGCGAGGTGCACTCGCCGATGACCTCAGAAAGCAGTTCTTGATATTCCTGTGGCGTGCGGTGGCCTCCGATTGCCACTTCGATCGAACTACGGATGGCCGCCAACGGAGTGCGTAATTCGTGCGCCGAGTTGGCGAGCAGATTGTTGCTTTGGCTCAAATAGACCGCGATGCGGTCGAGGAACTCATTGACCGTCGCCGAGAGCCGATCGAGCTCGTCGTCGGTCTGGCGGATGGCCAGCCGTTCGTCCATGCGATTGGGTCGCAGGCGGGCCGTCGTCTCGATGATGTCTGAGAGCGGGCGGATGGCTCTCCGAGCCAGCCAGTAGCCGAGCAAAGGGGCCGCGATGAGAAGCAGCACAACGCCGCGAATCGCGATTCGATCGATGCTGCCGATATCGCGATCGATAAAGTCCATCGGGGCCCCGACGCGGATCCGCAAGGGCCGTCCCACTGTCGTCGCCTGACGGTTCGCCAGGACGCGGTAGCCGTCGATACTCACCGGCACCATGTCGCGACGCGACTTTTCAGCGGTTGGAAGCTCGGGCGTCAAGTCGCTTGCCCAGAGACGTTTGTCGTCGGCATCAAGCAGCTCGACGAACCAGCCGTTGTGCTCGTGAACGCTTTCTTTGCGGTTGAGCGCGTTCAGCAACTGCGTCGCTTGGGCAAAGCCCTGCCCCTTTGCCGCGGAACGCAAGTCCGCGGCCGTCGCGTGCAACTCGGCGACATCGAGGCCAATTTCGCGAATGTCGGCGGTTAAAACGCTGTCCATCCCGCCGACCAGCGCTTGCCGCAAACCTTCGCGCACTCCCAAGAAGCAGGCAAGCGCCGTCACGAGGACCAGGCCAACATTCCAGATCATCAGCCGGACACGCAACGACTTGGACGCCGTGCGGGCCAGGTGCGCCAGCTTGAAAAGCCGCTCGGAGAATGGGGACGCCATGGGAATCACGCTCGGTGCGATCGGATCGTCCCGGGTGCAGTTTCCTTCCGCGCCTTTCGCGGGCCGGTCAGATTGCGCTCGGCTCGGCGGCCCGCAATACGTAACCGTGGCCGCGAACCGTCTGGATCAGCGCCACATCGAAACCACGATCGATCTTGTTTC
>DASZIA010000166.1:0-5332 GCA_035949535.1 Planctomycetaceae bacterium
TGTGTGTGCTGCCGGCCGGCGCCCCGTAGTTTTGCCAATAGTTGAGGGCGGTCTGCTCGTCGCAGCCCCGGTCGGTCGGGTTGTAAGGCCCGTCTGGCCCCGGCACGAGAGGCGCGTTGGGGTCGTATCCCCCGATGGCGCTATAGAGGGCAACGATGTCGGACTGGGAATATTGGTAGGGAGACATTCCCGCATTTCCCGTCAGCACGCCGACGATGTGTGCCATCCCGGCGATCACGCAATCACCCAGCGAATCATTCAAGTACACCTCGCCGAGCGCGCTTGAAGCGGCCGCCGTGTAGTCGCAGGAAGGCGGCGGAGCGGGCATCGCCCGCATAATGTAATTGCGCAGACTCAGACGAGGTCCGCGCGCAATGGGCCTTTTGCGCCCCAGCTTGAACGCCTGGGGCCGGATGCCCATTGGGCCAGCCGCAGACCGACCCGACAGAGACACCGTCGTAGCGCTCGCCGATGAGCCTGCTGCCGCCGTCCCGCAAAGCTGATCGACCAGAGCGCGGAGTGAGTCGAGCACGTCGGCCGCTTTGCCCAGGACGGGAGACAAGCTCGCCAACCCGCGCAGCACAGAGACTATCTCGACCACGATCGGCCGAACGCTTGCCCATTTCGCGCAAGGCGACCCCGCGGTGGCAGGCGCCGGAGATCCGCCCTGTGTCGCGGCACGCAGCCTGTTTAACAACTCATCGGCGCGCTGCCCCGACGCGACGACGTTACCCCCCGACGGGCAAAGGGCATCCAAAATCGCTTGAATGGCCTGCAGGGCTTCGGCAGCGACCTTCGCCTGCGGAAAGATCAGCGCGAGACCGTCCAACACACCGATCAACTCGACGACCGTCGGCCGGAGTGCGATCCATGTTGCACACGGACTGGCAGCCGCCGCGGTGGGGGTTGCGTTGATTCTCTCGAACTGCTCGAACAACTCATTCAGTCTCTTCTCGTCAATCATCGTGGGCCCTTCCTTCAGCGAAAAATCGTGGTGGAGGAACTGCTTGCGGTGCCCGAGATGGTGGATTCAGTTCTGAACCGAGGGCACTGAGTACGACTTGCGCCGGACTGTGCGCGCACCGCGGCCAACGTGGTGCGCAGGAAGATCGATTTTGCTCGGATCCGCCGCGGATTCAATCACCTAAACAGGTTATGGCGCTGTCGGCCGCAGCGGTGACGGCAGGAGGGGTCGGAGTGATCGCCAATTCGCGAGAGGGCTTCGGTCGTCCACGCAGTGAAAGAGTTCCCACGGGAGGACTGCGCGAACTGCAAACCGACACTGAGTGAATCAGCTGCGGCGACTCAGCTCGGTCTGGGAGTTCCGCCGAACATTCTGCTATGGGGCGGGTTCGGCAGTGGGAGGCTTTTCGCCAAGCATCGGTTTCGATTTGCCGCCGAGTTCAAACCTCGGTTCGGTTCCCTGCAACAAACGAACCAGGTTGGAGCGGTGGCGGATGATGATTAAGAGCGGCACCAGAGTGCTGAATGTCGCCAGACTCCAAGTTTCATCGCCAAAGGGGGACGGCCTCAACTGCCAAAGCTCGACTCCGCAAAACGTGCACGCAGCCAGAACGGAGCCGAGCGACACGATCCGCGTGAGGGCGACGCAGAGGACGAACACCACAAACGCGGCAGCCGTCGAGAGCGGAGCCAGCGCGAGTGCCACCCCCAAAGCCGTTGCCACGCCTTTGCCGCCGCTGAACTTGAGCCAACAGGGAAACATGTGCCCAAGGATGGCGGCCGTTCCGCAGAGGACAGCCAGATGCAGCCGAAGCGTGGTCGAATCGGTCAGGACCTTCGGCAAGAGCAGGGTGGGGAGCGCCCCTTTCAGGCAGTCTAAGACAAGGACCGCGATCCCCAGTTTCTTTCCCAGCACGCGGGCCACATTCGTGGCCCCGATGTTGCCGCTGCCGCTCTTGCGTATGTCGACGCCGGCCACGTATCGGGCGATCAGGTATCCGAAGGGGAGCGAACCGACCAGATAGGAGACCAGAAAGGCGATCGTACAGTCCGCGGGAGTGCTCATCCCGGCTCTCTCCGTACGCATCCCGAGCGATTCCCGGAGGGCTCGAGCCGCCGCGACAGGCTCAGCGCGTTCACGTTATCTCATCTCGCTATAATAAGTTACGTACGCAAGCGTATTGCAGGACCCTGGCCGTTTTGAGGGCGATATTCGCTACGACCCGAGGATCGGGCAGGCTCGGAAGAGGCCCTAAAGTTTGCAATGGGTCGCCTCTCTCGGGCGGAAAACCCCTTCGCCTTCCCCAATTGCCCTATTTCATCGTTTATGCTTGGGGGAGTTGAATTTGATCAACACGTTCGCCGTTGCAGGGAAAAGCAATGCTGGTACTGAGCCGCAAGAAGGACGAAAAGATCGTCATCGGTGATAACATCACCGTCATGGTGATCGAAATCCGCGGTGACAAGGTGCGTTTGGGCATCGAGGCGCCGAAAGAGATCACCGTCCATCGCCAGGAAGTTTACGACGCCATCAAGCGGGAACAGGTCGAGAAGCGGGACATTTCGATCGACGCTCCATAAAGGGAGACGTTGGCCGTCCGCGATCCCTTTCCGACTAAGTTGAGCTGCGACGCCATTGGCGTCAATCGCTTGCTCCTGTGTTGGCTGCTCCTCGGCTGAATTGGCGAACGCTCGACGCGAAGGATTCGGCTGCGTCGAAAATAAAAAAAGGCCGCGGCTCAACTTCGCCGCGGCGCATGGTCGATCAGAGATTCTCCGTTAGCCAGCCGGCCGCAAGCTTTGCTCGGCGGCTTCGGCCGTCAGTCGCGGATGGGGAATCACGGCAGAGGCGGCCGAGACGACCGGCGTAGGCGGATCGGTGCCGGCCAGCTCGCGACGACTCAACTCGCTGTCGAGGATCTTCAAGAGCACGGCCAGATCGCGAAGCTGCTCAGACTTGTAGCAGCTCAAGAGCTCGGCCATTCGCTCGTGATGGCAGGCTTCGAGCTTATCGAGGGTGTCCCGCGCATGGTCTGTGAGGACCAGCAGGCACTTCCGGCGGTCCGATTTCGAGCGCAAGCGGTAGAGCAAATCGGCGGCCCGCATCCGATCCACAAGCGTGCTTACGCTCGACTCGGACTGCTGGAGGCGCTCGGCGAGTTCCGTCTGCGTGCAGCCGCGGGGCAATGCATCACGGACGATTTGCAGCACGGCAAACCGCGCGTCACTGAGGCCGAATTCTGCAAAGTGGGCGGCAAGCACACCGCGAATGCGATGGGCCGAGCGCAGGATATCCGACACAATTCCGGCAGGCTTGGCCTGAACATTTTCGATGGGATAGGTGGCGACTTCTGATTCCGACCAGTGCACATTCATATTCACGCGTCCGAATGAGCCGACGATGAGGAACCTATCGTTCTGCTTCGGCTGCCAATCGTTCGCGCCTGAACCAGAAACAGGCGAGTCTGAGAGGTTTTTTTTGAAAATCCTTGCGTCCAAGGGGTCGGAGTCTTTGCCTAAAAAGACTTGCTTATCCAGCTTCTGCAGACTCCGCTTCTTTGAGACGTTCGACCACGATCTCGGTCAGCAGCGGATGCTGCGACAGAGGCCTGCAGAGTACGAACCGCAAGGCAGGAAATTCGAGGGCGAGGTCTGCCCGGATTCGCTCCAAATCTTCCACGACGTGTGCTCCGGCAGAAAGAAAATACGGCAAGAGCGAAACGCGGGTCGCTCCTTGTTCCACGCACCGGCGAGCCCCTTGCGGAATTGTTGGCTCGACCACCTCCAGGTACGCGACCTCAACGATCGGGTAATGTGTCCGGCCACGAATGGCGAAGGCCAGATCGACCAGCTCGCGGTTGGCCTCCGGACGGCGGCTGCCGTGAGCGATGAGCAGAGCGGCTGACTTTTCCGCGTGCAGTGAGTCGGATGTCGGTTCGCGTCGCAAAGGAAGCTCCATCGGACCGGGGTCGGCATGTGACATGGCCCTTTGATTGTGGCATCATGAACCTGGCACAGCCAGCACCGTGCGAGAGCGAAACTCGGCCCTGAGCCTGCGTTCGCTCGCCTTCGCCATCGTCAGCTCGAGTCAGGTCAACGCGACGTGTCTTCTCCCGCCCCCGTTGGAACCGACCCAACCCGTATCGGGCCGTATCTGGTTGAGCGCAAGCTCGGGGCCGGGGGCATGGGAACGGTCTACTTGGCCCGTCATGAGCAGACCGGGCGAATCGTCGCGCTCAAGCTCCTGTCACCTTCTTTGGCCCGGGAAGAGGGTCTTGTCGCGCGGTTCATGAGAGAGATTGACGCGCTCAAAAAACTCAAAAACCCGCATGTCGTCGAGCTGTTCGATCACGGCGTCGACGGCGAGATGTACTACTACGCGATGGAGTATGTGCCGGGAGAGACACTGACGACCCGCCTGCGTCGGGAAAAGCGCATCCCCTGGCGGGAAACGATCGATCTGTCGATCCAGATTTGTGTCGCACTCAAAAGCGCCCACGACGCAGGAATCATTCATCGCGATCTCAAGCCGTCGAATTTGCTGTTGACCCCCGATGGCGACATCAAGCTCACCGACTTCGGAGTTGCACAAGTCTTTGCCGGCTCCAAGCTGACGGTGACCGGCGGAATCATCGGCACGGCCGAATACATGTCGCCCGAGCAGGGGCAGGGTCGCCGCATCACCAAGCGCAGCGACCTCTATTCGCTGGGCGCAGTGATGTACGTGATGCTCACGGGCCGTCCGCCGTTTTCCGGGAAAACGACGCTCGACGTCATTCACAAACACAAGTACAGCCAATTCGATCGCCCACGGACCATCGTGCCCGAGATCCCCCACTGGCTCGACGACATCGTCTGTCAACTGATGGAGAAGGACCCCGAAAAGCGGCCCGCCGACGCCTTCGTGGTCAATCGCCGCCTGCAAGAGGTGCTCAGAAAGGTCGAGGTCTCGACCAGCGAAATGACGTTGGGACACGGCACTCACGAGGATGCCTCGACGTTGAACGCTGCCGGGACGCCGCACCGCTCGGCTGCGTCCGGCGGTGGCCACGGCACGCTGATGCGAGACCTGTTTCGGGCCGAAATCGAGGCCGGTCAGGAGCGAGGCAGCCTGTGGCGAGTCTTTGAGAACACATGGGTGCTGGTCGGCCTTCTGGCGGTGGCGCTCATGGTCATTGCCTATGGAGTCGTGGGCGCGCGCATGCGGAGTGCCGAGCAACCTGACGAAGCCGCTGGCGAATTCAGCTCTTGGCGACGCACGCCGCGATCGGAGGTAGATCGCGTCGTGACGCTCGCCCGGCATCAACACGACGATGGCGACGTGGCCGGCGCGGAACGAACACTGTCTGCATTCGTGGCACTGCTTCCG
>DASZIA010000167.1:0-7145 GCA_035949535.1 Planctomycetaceae bacterium
GCCGCCGTGTGTGGAAGGCCCCCAGAATTTTCCAGGCCTTTTGCTCGGCGGCAAAGATCCTCCGATCCTCGTTGCTCCGCCGCGCAATCACCCATTGGCAGCAGCGGTACGCGACTTCGTCGTCCGGCTTCTCTTCAGCCAACTCGATGAAGCGCGGGATGTAGCGCAGGCCGGGCCAGACTTCATAGCGGTGGATCTTTTCCGCCGCTGTCGATTCGCTGGTCGAGGGAATTTTGCGGAACTCTTTCGCTTCCGCCTCGTACTCGCGAAGCAGCTTTTCGAACTGTGCAGCCCGGTCTGCCCCGAGTGCCAGCGGCGAAACCGCCCAGATCGCTCCCAGAACGGCAACGAGCCATCGCACGACGTTCTCCTACGCGCAAAAGATCGAATTGAAATTCTGAGCGGGCTTTTACCATCAAGGGTCCGCGCGGTCCAGCCTTGCGCGGTGCGCGCCGTAGCCAGCATCGATCCGCCACCCACTCACCGCGGGGATTTCCTCGATGCCGTCGAGACGAGTGCGATCAAAGGTAAGACAGCCATCCCCCGGGATGGCGCGCCTTGACTCCGGCGAACCAACGACACGGTAGGTAGAGGACGACGAGCACCACGGCCCAGGCCGCGTAGATGCCCGGGAGACTCAGCGACCAGCCTTCGGGTGCCGGTCCGAGTGCCGCGGCCGAGAACATCCAGGCGACCGGCAGTCCGCGCATCAGTCCCGCCAGCACGGCGAGCCCGTGGATGACGTACCACTGCAAGAGGTAGTAAAACAGCGGCACGCGGCCGAAGGTCACGACGGCGCGGCCGAGCGGGCCGCGGATGCCCACGCGGTCGATCACCGCCAGCGCCGCGATCGCCGGGCCGAGCGTCATCAGCACGAAGAGCAACGAAGGGGGTTGCTTCGTGCAGTTGATGAACGAGAGCCCGGTCAAGAGCGGAGTCGCCTGAGTTGTCCACGGGCGCGGGTCGACGGAAACGCCCCACAGCCGCAGGATCACGAAGGCGGCGATCATGGCGACGCCGGCGATCCACATCACCCGCCGCCTCAGCCGCGGCTCGAGCCGGATCACTTCGCCGAACCCGTAGCCCGCGGCGACCACCCCCAGCCACGGGAGGAGCGGGTAGCCGACGAGCACGTTTACGCCACCGGGCAGCGGCAACAACCCGGGCCGCAGCAGAAGCGCGCTGGCCGCCTGAAAGGCGGCGGTCCCCTTGTCCGGCAACAAGCCGCTGACCAGGCCGTGCGTCGCGATCAAGAGTAGCCCCAGCGCTCCGACCACGCGGCTCGGCAAGAAGGCCAGCCCCGCCAGCACGACGAACGAGGCCCCGATCGACCAAAGCACCGTCAAGATCACCGGGGCGTTCACGGGTTCGAAAAAGAGCCCGAGTCGGACGACCGTCAGTTCGAGGAAGATCAACCAGATTCCCCGCGAAGCAAGAAATCTCGCGAGGTCGCGCCGCGACCGGCCTCGCGAGCCCGCCAAATAAGCTCCAGTCCCCGCGAGGAAGGCGAAAACCGGCGCGCAGAAGTGGGTCACCCAGCGTGTCAAAAACATCGCCGGACCCACGCGGGACAGGTCCGTGGGGTCGATCGACGCGTCGCCGAAGTAGTCCCGGGTGTGATCGAGCACCATCAACACCATCACGGCCCCGCGGAGGACATCGACGGCGTCGACGCGTCGGGCGAGCGGCGCCAGTGGTCGCGCCGGCGCCATGAGAGGAGTTGCGTGCTCCGGCGACACGGCCGGCTCGATCGACATGACAGGCCTCGTTTCCGCCAACCGAGCCGGTTCGCTCCGGACTGGTGATTCCGACTGTGACCGCTGCGGCGGAATCTAAGTTCCTCGTGATGCTACCCGCGCATCGCGGCACCGGCCAGCGGCATGACTTTTCTCAGGAGCGAACCCCAGTCAGCCACTTTGTCCGATACGACTTCCGCAAAACCAGCTTTTGGTCATTGTCTCAGCCGAGCTCGCCGCTACCGTTTTCTCAGAGTCACGAGCGCTCTAACACCCGACCATGCGTCACTTGCCAGTGCGCGAGCCGACGGCCCTTCATTCAAAGACAGGAGCTCGAACATGGACATCAAACGCTGTGGCTCGCAACCTTCGGGCAAAGGGCCGGCCGACTGGTTTACGGGCACCGTGCGCATCGATCCGTTGTTCCAACCCAACGCTCCCGCACGCGCGGCTGGGGCCAGTGTCACGTTCGAGCCCGGCGCTCGGACCGCGTGGCACACTCACCCGCTGGGCCAGACCTTGATCGTGACGCTCGGCTGCGGGCGAGCGCAGCGCTGGGGAGGTTCAATCGAAGAGATTCACCCCGGTGATGTAATCTGGTTTCCGCCGGGTGAAAAGCACTGGCACGGCGCCGCGCCAAGTACGGCCATGACACACATTGCCATTCAGGAACAGCTCGACGGCAAAGTCGTCGAGTGGATGGAACAGGTCAGCGACGAACAGTACCGGGCCTGATGTGGTCATAATTCAGCGAGGGCGAGAAACCATGAAGAAGTGCGCGGCCATTCTGATCGGAATTGTCTTAACCGCGTCGCAGGCGGCCCACAGCCAGGAGGTCATCCGTCTCTATCCGGGGCCGGCACCCGGCTCTGAGAAATCGACACGTGAAGAGAGGACCTATTTCTCGCAGATGATTCACACGCAGGTGGTCGCCAACGTGTCACAACCGACACTCACACGCTTCGCGCCCGCGCCCGGGAGCGCCAACGGAACGTCGGTCATCATCTGTCCGGGCGGCGGATTCCACATCCTTTCAATCAATAGTGAAGGGATCGACGTCGCCAGGTGGCTCAATGCCAAAGGCGTGACGGGGTTTGTTCTCAAGTATCGCCTGGTCCCGACCGGCAAAGACGGCGTCCTCGAAATGCTGGGGAAGAACCGCGAGAAGCTTAAGCAGGACATGAGATCCGCATTTACGCTGGCCGAAGCCGACGGAGCGGCCGCGGTCAAATACGTTCGCGAGCACGCCTCCGAGCTGGGCGTTTCGCCGCACCGCATCGGGCTGATGGGATTCTCGGCCGGCGGCTCTGTCACGGCGGGCGTGGCTGTCAATCACGTTGCCGAGAACCGACCCGACTTTGTGGCCCCGATCTATGCGTATCTCGCAGTGATCGACGAAATTCGCGTGCCTAAAGACGCGCCGCCACTTTTCGTCGTCGCCGCGTCGGACGATCAGTTCGGCTTGGTGAACGACAACCTCAATGTTTACAGCAAGTGGCTGGCTGCAAAAAGGCCTGCTGAGCTGCATCTGTATTCCAAGGGGGGACACGGATTCGGCATGAGAGAGCAGAAACTGCCTTCCGACCATTGGATCGAGCGATTCGGCGATTGGCTCGACGCACAGGGCCTGCTCAAGAAATAGCGCCCGGTTCGTCACCCACTGGGGCGCCACTCGCAGGTTTCGAGACAATCTCAATCGCCCTCGATCGCCGCGCCGAGCGCGAGGCACTGCGTGCGAGCGAAAGCACTCCAGCAGCCTTCGCCACCGTCGTTCACCCGATGGCTTCATTGCCCGGGGCGAATCGCCTCCGGTTGTAGGGCGAGTTCCTACTCTTGGTGCAGGAAACGCGCGCGACGCCACACCATTGCGTGTCGCAAACTCAATGCTTAGGATGCCTCGCGTCGCGCAATCTGCGATTCAGCGTTCCGCGCCAAGATCGCCTTCTCTCACGGAACTTCTGCGCAACTTAGACCTCTTTAAGGACGCCCCCAGCGATGTTCAAGAAGCATTCGCTCCTCTTGTCGAAGGTCGTCACTGCCAGTCGCAAGTGCTCCCGCGAGTCCTGGCGGCGGAAGGGGCGCCGGGCGGAAGGCGCCCGCCGAGACCAGGACTGCCGAGGTGCGATCGAAGCTCTCGAGGACCGCCTGCTCCTCTCAGCAACCGCCGCAGTCGACCCCAAATTGCATGTTGTGAGTCAGGCGCCGGGTCTCGCCCCCACGGGAAACACCTGGACCGACATGACCAACGCCGTGCCCAATTCCGACGGCTCGCAGTTAGCACTGCTGCTTCCCAACGGCACGCTGATGGTTCACGGAACCACCGGCAACGGGGGCGGCGAATCGGCGAACTGGTACAAAGTCACTCCCGACGGCACCGGCGGATATGCCAATGGGACATGGACCCAGTTGGCGTCGATGCACGTGCAGCGGCTGTATTTCGGTTCCACGGTCCTGCTGAACGGCAACGTTTTCGTCGTGGGGGGCGAATACGCCACCGATCAGTCGTTCTCGCGTTCGGCCGAGATCTACAATCCGGCAACGAATGTTTGGACTGTGGTTGCGAGCAGTCCGAAATCGCAGGTCGGCGATGAACCAACCGAGCTCTTGCCAAACGGCAACGTTCTGGTCGGAGACATTGCCGACGACGGTACCGAGATCTACGATCCTGCGACGAATGCCTGGAGCGCCGGCGGGACCAAAATTCGCAACGACCAAAGCGACGAAGAACCTTGGGTCAAGCTTCCCAACGGCGACATCCTGACCTACGACCTCTTCGCCAGCATCTCGGGAGGAAAGGGGTTGGCGGAAATCTACAACCCGACAACCAACACCTGGTCTGATGCCAGCAACGGCACCTTGCCGGTCCTGTCGAGCGCACAAGAGGGATACGAGCTGGGCCCGGCCGTCCTATTGCCGGATGGCCGCGTCTATCTGGCGGGCGCGAACGGCCAGTCGGCCTACTACAACTATACGACCAATTCCTGGTCGCAAGGACCCACATTGCCCGTGGTCACGATCAATGGGACGGCGACTCAACTGACCGCCGGCGATGCCCCCGCGGCCGTCATGCCCAACGGCGACGTGTTGGTCGCGCTGGCTCCCGCGGTCAACAATGGATCGTTCCCGGGACCGACCTTCATCTACGACTTTAATCCGACCACAAATACATTCACGGATGTCACGCCTTCGTCCAGCCTCTTCTATCTCGCCAATAACAGTTACGTGAACGACATGCTGGTCCTGCCGACGGGACAGGTCATGCTGACGAACTTCGGTGGGGATCCAGTGATCTATACCCCTTCCGGCAGCCCCAACGCTGCATGGAAACCGACCATCTCCAGCTTCACGAACAACGGCAATGGCAGCTACACGCTGACCGGCACGCAGCTCAACGGCTTGGACGAGGGGGCTGCCTACGGCGACGACAACCAGATGGCCGAGAATTACCCCCTTGTCCAAGTGACCGACACCTCCACCCAAACCGTCTACTTTGCGACGACCTCAAATTGGAGCTCGACCGGCGTGGCGACCGGCAGCGCGTCGGAGACGGTGAACGTCGTTCTGCCCGCGGCGCTCGGCAGCGACCCTTACACGCTGGTCGTCATCGCAAACGGGATCGCTTCGAGCCCCTTCAGCTCCACCTCAAATCCGCCGAGCATCAGTGCCCCGTCCACGGTCAGCGTCGGCGAGAATGCATCGTTGACGTTCAGCGGCGGCAACGCGATCAGTGTGTCGGACACAGGCGGGACCTCCGAGCAATTGACCCTGACTGTTCAGCACGGCACGCTCACCTTGGGGACAACCACCGGGTTGACGGTCACGGGGAATGGGACCGCATCCGTTCTGCTCAGCGGTACTCTGTCCACCCTCAACAGCGACCTGACCAGTCTGAGCTATGCGCCGACTTCCGGTTACAGCGGGTCGGATACGCTTTCGCTCTCAGACAAAGACACAACTGACACTCTGACCGGGTCGAACAGCGTGGCCATTACGGTCAGTCCGCTACCGAGCGTCACGGCGCCCTCGAACGCAAGCGTGTACAAGAACCATACTCTGACTTTCTCCGCCGCTCTGGGCGACGCGATCACGTTGGCCGATGGTGCGGCGACGGGTACCTCGACGGACTCGCTGACGTTGCAGGTCGTTGACGGCAGGCTCAAGCTGGCCACGACCAGCGGAATTAAATTCACCTCAGGCGCGAACAACTCGGCGTCGATGACGGTGACGGGCACGCTGGCCAACTTGAACGCGGCTCTCAACGGACTCATCTATACGCCGACGTCCACCTTCGTCGGCTCCGACTCGCTTCAGATCACGCTCAAAGATCCGCGCGATAACTTGACGGGTTCGGGCACCGTTTCGATCGCTGTGAATACGCCTCCGGCGCCGGTCGTCACCGCGCCCGCGACGGCAAGTACGACACAGAACACGAGCCTGACCTTTTCAACTGCTCAGAGCAATGCGATCACATTGTCGGATGCGTACTACCTCAGCACCTATCTGGATCAAGTGACGCTGAAGGTCGGTCACGGGACGCTGACGCTAGCCACCACCAGCGGAATCACGTTTCTGTCGGGCGCGAACGGCACCGCGTCGATGAAAGTGAAGGGGACGCTTGCTGCGCTGAATGCGGCCCTGAACGGGCTGGTTTACACGCCGACGACCGGGTTCAAAGGCACGGCTTCGATGTCGATCTCACTCAAGGACACGCACGACAGCCTCACCGGGTCGGCAACGGTCGCCATTTCGGTCGTCGTAGCCGCCCTCGGCGCTCCGTCATCCCCCGGTGCGAGCACTCTCGGCGCCCCGCTCGGCAACAGTGCCCAAGGGACGGCTGCGGATAACTTTGACCTGTGGGACGGCGATCAGGCCGCGCAATGGGCCGGCCTGACCGCCGCAGTTGACGTCCTCAACGCGTGACAAGGCGTGATTGGAAGGTCCAGCCGACTCTGTTTCTCGCGCTCGCACGTTTTTCACAACGAAACTGTGGGCATCGGCGCCCATGAGGTACCTTATGAAAAAGTTTCCCCAAAACCCCAGCACCCTGCTTGCGGCCGCCGTCGGCCTGTCGGTGTTTTTAGGTCTCGCCCGCATCGCTCCGGCTGACGACGTCGCGGCCAAGCCCTACAAGATTCTTGCCACCACGCAGATTCCCGCCGCCGGGGGGATTGACTACGTGACGGCGGATAGCGTCAATCGCCGGGTTTATGTCGCCTGCGGCAATGCGGTCAGCGTCTTCGACCTCGATACCTACAAGCTCGCGGGCACCCTGGCCAATGCGTCCGGGCATGGCGTCGCGATCGACCCGCAAAACCAGACCGGTCTGGTCTCGGGCCGTACCGCGACTTTTTTCAACACGAAGACACTCGAAGCGATCAAGACCCTTCCGGCGCCGGGTGCGGACGGCTA
>DASZIA010000168.1:0-19534 GCA_035949535.1 Planctomycetaceae bacterium
AGAGCGCATGCTCGCCCGTTTCTTCATCGATCGTCCGATTTTCGCCTGGGTCCTCTCGCTGGTGATCATCCTGGTCGGCGGGGTGGCGGCGTTCACGCTTCCGGTCGATATGTACCCCGAGATCACGCCGCCCACGGTGCAAGTCACCTGCGCCTATCCCGGCGCCAATGCCCAAGTCGTTGCCGACACGATCGCCGCGCCGCTGGAGCAGCAGGTCAACGGCGTCGAAGGCATGCTCTACATGTCGTCGCAGTCGACGAACGACGGCTCCTACGTACTGACCGTCACGTTCGAGATCGGGACCAACGTCAACATGGCGCAGGTCCTCGTGCAAAACCGCGTGGCCCTGGCCACGCCCCAGCTCCCGGCTCAGGTGCAGCTGCAGGGAATCAACGTCCTCAAGACGTCGCCCAATATTCTGTTCGGCATCAACCTGGTTTCGCCCGACCGACGTTACGACGCGCTCTTTTTGACCAATTTCGCCACGGTGCAAATCCAGAATGAGCTGGCCCGCATCAAAGGGGTGGGGCAGATCAAGATCGTCGGGATCGGCAATTACAGCATGCGGATCTGGGTCGACCCGTACAAACTGGCCAGCCGCAGCCTCACTGCCGTCGACGTCGTCAACGCCGTGACGAACCAGAACGTGCAGGTGGCGGCGGGCAACGTCGGGCAGCAGCCGGTTCCGCCGGGGCAGATCTTTCAGCTTCCCATGGATGCCTTGGGGCGGCTCGACACGGAGAGGCAGTTCGGAGACATCATCCTCAAGGCAGGCCAGGCCACCGCCAGCGGAAATCCCTCGAGTCCGATCGTCCACGTTCGCGACGTCGCCAAAGTTGAAATGGGGGCCCAGAGCTACGACCAGTTCTGCCGCCTGGATGGTGAGCCGTCCTGCATCATTGCTGTGTTTCAACTCCCCGGTTCCAACGCGCTCGACGTTGCGAAGCTCGTCAAAGCCCGAATGGAAGACCTGAAGGCGCGGTTTCCGCCGGGGCTCGATTACCGAATTGTCTACGACACGACCCCCTTCATCACGCAGTCGATCGATGAAGTCATTCACACGCTGATCGAGGCGATCTTCCTTGTGGCCATGGTAGTCCTGTTCTTCCTGCAGGACTGGAAGGCCATGATCCTGCCGATGATCGACGTCCCCGTGTCGCTCGTCGGCACGTTCGCCGTCCTGGCCGTGCTCGGCTTCAGCCTGAATAACCTCACGCTGTTTGGCCTGGTGCTGGCGATCGGCATCGTGGTGGATGACGCCATCGTTGTTTTGGAGAACATCGAGCGGCTGATCGGCACGGGAATGGATGCGCGCAGCGCCACCATTCAGGCGATGGACGAACTGACCGGGCCGATCATCGCCATTACGCTTGTTCTGTCGTCGGTGTTTATTCCCAGCATTTTCATTCCAGGATTGACGGGGCAGTTTTATCGGCAGTTTGCCGTGACGATCGCCACGGCGGTGATCATCTCAGCCTTAAACGCGCTGACCTTGACGCCGTCGCGCGCTGTTTCGATCTTCCGCACGGAAGAAACCGATGCGCAGGGCGAGCCCAAGAAAGAGGCCCTGCCGTGGTGGATTTTCGCCGCGATCGGCGGGTACGTGACGTATTCGCTCGCCCCGAGGTTCGCCGAACTGGGGTTGGCTGTTCCCGGGAGCGAAGGGCAAAGCTGGCCCGCCTGGTTGGGCCTGATCGCGGCGTGGTTTCTCCCCGGAGCGATTGTCGGGGGCGTGATCGGCTGGTTCATCATTCGGCCGGTCAACGCCGTGCTCGGCGCTATTTTTCGCGCGTTCAATCGCGTGTTTGACGGCGTGACCGTGGCTTACGGCTGGATCGTCGGCCGGCTCATGCGGGGCGCGGCCATCGTGGGGATCGTCTACGCCGGTCTGCTCTTCGCAACCTGGTGGAGCGTGACCTACGCCCCCAAGGGTTTCATTCCCACGCAGGACCAGGGATACCTGCTGGTCAACGTGCAACTCCCCGATTCGGCTTCGGTGCAGCGGACCGAAGTCGTCATGGAGAAGATCTCGAAGATTGCCAGAGAAATTCCCGGCGTGGCCCACACCGTCTCGATCTCGGGCACGTCATTCCTTTTGTCAACGAACGGGTCGAACTTGGGCTCGATGTTCGTGGTCATGGAACCCTTCGATCAAAGGAAAAGCCACGAGCGCTACGACGACACCATCGCCCAAAGGATCCGGTCGCGCTGCGCGCAGGAGGTCGAGGGGGCAATCGTGCTCGCCTTCCGCGCGCCCCCCGTTCGTGGACTGGGCAATGCCGGCGGCTTTCAGTTTCAGACCGAGCAGTACGGCTATTTCGATCTGCCTGAGCTCCAGAAGGACACCGACGCGCTCGTGCAGCGGCTCAACAGCGATCCGCGATTTGCCGGGGCGTTCACGGTGTTTCGCTCCGCCACTCCCGGCCTGTTCGTCGATATCAACCGCTCCAAGGTCCAGGCTCTGCAAATCCCCATCCAGGACGTCTTCACGACGCTCAACGTCTACATGGGGGGGCTCTACGTCAACCAATTCGATCAGTTCGGTCTGGTCTGGCAGGTCCAGGTGGAAGCCGCCCCGGAATTTCGCACGACGGCCGACATGCTCAAGCAGTTTCAGGTGCGGACGAGCCAGGCGCAGATGGTGCCGATGGGCTCGATCGCGGCGGTTCGCAATTCCACCGCGCCCCTGTTGGTGATGCGCTACAACATGTACGCCTCGGCCTCGGTGAACGGGAACTCCGCCCCCGGAGTCAGCTCGGGGACGGTCGTCGACGCCGTCACCCAGATTGCCAAAGAGATGGGCATCCCCTTCGAGTGGACGCAGACGACCTATCTCGAGGTGCAGGCCGGGAACATCGCGCTCTTGATCTTCGCCCTCGGAACGGTGCTCGTCTATTTCGTCCTCTCGGCGAAATATGAAAGCTGGAACCTGCCGCTGGCAGTGATCCTCGTTGTCCCCTTGTGCATGCTGGCGGCTGTGGCCGGGATGACGGTCGCCCAGCTGCCGATCGACATCTTCGTGCAGATCGGCCTGTTGGTGTTGGTCGGCCTGGCGAGCAAGAACGCGATTTTGATCGTCGAATACGGCCGCGATCAAATACTTCAGGGAAAAGAGCTCCACGAAGCCGCGCTCACCGCGAGCAAGACCCGCTTCCGCCCGATCATCATGACGTCGTTCGCGTTCATCTTCGGCGTGATGCCGCTCGTGCTGGCGACGGGCGCTGGGGCCGAAATGCGGCAATCGCTGGGAACGGCCGTCTTCAGCGGCATGATCGGCGTGACGCTGTTCGGCATCTTCCTGACGCCGGTGTTCTTCTTCGCGCTGGTATGGCTGAGCGAACGCCGACGGCGGCGTCCGCAGACGGCCCCTCAAAAAGAAGAACGCCGGTTGGAGGGGTCGGCGGCTGGGGAAGCGTAAACTGAAATTCAATTGTCCTCGCGCCTACTGGACGCTATTGGTGCCGCAGGCACAAGAGGCCGCTGGTAAACCGTGGTTTATGTGAGCGGCCTCCTATGCTGCGTGACCCGGACACGTCGCTGCGCAAGCCGTCGTGGACCATCTAGGGCAAATTTGTGGGTCCCACTGGCGGGGGCTTTGGCCCGCCAGTGTCTTCGCCCCCAGCTCGGCTTCGCCCGAAGAGCACTGGCGGCCCAAAGCTGCCGCCAGTGGCACCAACCCCTCTTTTTGTCGTAGACGAAGCAGTAGGGTGCGACTGGGCGCCGCTGAGAGTGGCCGGACGCGGCTGGCTCGTTAAGGGGCCAGGATGTGTTTCCCGCCGGCAAATTGCTTGTGGCAACGGTTGCAGTTGGTGAGCATCTGCTCGTAGGTCTTGCGACAAGCGTCGAAGTCTTTTTTCCGGGCCGCCTTGTAAAGCTGTCCGGCCGAGTCGCGAACGGCGACGCTGTATTCGTTCCACTTCGCCGGATCTCGAAGAGGCGTCCGCAGCAGCAGCAGATTTCCCCCCTCCGCCAGGATCAAGGCATCTGACTTGATCGCTCCCCAACTGGGATTTGCCGCCGCACTCGCTGCCACCGAGGGCTTCAGCCGCAGATAGGTCGGCTGGAAGAAGTATTCCATGAATTCGTGCATGCTCTTATCAACGGGCGCGAGCTTTGTCTCAGCTTGCACTGCGTCATCGGCACGGGCGCGTTGCGAGAGCCTCACGACTTGAGAAATCAAGAGCGTCGAGAGCAATGCTGCCGGCAGGCTCAGCCAGAAGGTTTTGCGATGCACTCTACGGTCCTCCAGGATCCAAGTTGTTGATTTCGCAATTTCCCAGCGATGACAAGCTGACTGGGTTTGACGAGTGCCTGCGATGGTAACTCGACCGGAGCGCTATTGCCACGAGCGACGACGCGCACTCTTCGACGGCCGGACGAAAACCGAGCAGAAAATCGCTAAGGCGTGTGTTCGCTCTTGGCTGCCTGATTGAGCCCGGGGGCGTCGGGAAACGCGCGGATCAGCGAGAGGTTGGCGCCGACGTCGTTGTTGTCGGTCGCGCCGGCGCGGGCCGGGCTGCCGGCAGGCAAGTCGAAGTCGGCCTTGCGAATCGAGGCAAACGACTTGCTCTGCCAGGGATGTGTCCAGGCGATGTTGCCCGTATTGGAATCGTTCTCGCTGTCGCCGAGCAGATGTTTCCAGCTCTCGAAATTGAGCGGCATATTGGCCGAATCGCCGGTGGGCGAACTGACGGCCCAGTAGGAGGTGAAATGATCGTAGAAATTGTGCGTTCCCTCCCAGCGGATGAGTCGCGGGAAATCCTCTTCTTTGGTTCGACCGGCCAGCACGACGAGCGCCGTCTGCGAGTTGGTGGCAAACACGTTGTTGCCGGCCGTGACGTCGAGCGGCGCGAGCGTGCGGGGGACATCGCCTCCGTCCAGTTGAATCAGGCCGCCGCCCAGAAAGCACGAGAGGTGCTCCATCCGCAGGGCGATCCGCCGCATTTCGGTGGACGAATTCTCATCACCCAGGTTCGAGAGCAAGGCCCCTTGCAGGGCGAGCGCCGACTCGCGCGCGTTGATTCGCCCGCCCTCGTTGGTCCGCACCGCGAAGAGGGCGCAGCTCCCGCGGATCAAACAGTGCTCGAGCTCAATCTCGAATTCGGGCGGAGCGCCCATCGGATTGGGCTGGCGCGCCGGCATCGGCGTGTTCGAGGAAATATCGACCACCTCGGCCTGCCGATTGCCGGGATTGGTCACCGTGAGATTCACATTGCGGCACGTCAGCCGATCGGGGCCCGTGAACGCAAAGAGCGACCAGTGGTCGGAGTTGGTGGCGTCGGGGACGGTGGCTTGAACATCGACGTCGAACAGGTCGAGGCGGCCGTTGTTGAGCGTGATCATGCGGCCTTCGAACCCCGTCGCGGGCAGCTCGCGAGGAGAAAACGAGATCACGGGGTGATAGCCGCGGCCCGCGCGGATCGTGACTTTTTTGCCCGAGATACGAAACGGCTTTTCGGAGACGGCGCGGACCCCGTTGAACTTGAGCTCGATGCTGCTGCCGTCTTTGGCGTCGGCGACTGCCGCCTCGAGGCTGATGTAGGGCGTCGGAGATTCGCCGCCGTCCGAGATGGAGATTTCGTGCACTTGTCCGGTGGCGCTCTCCGCAACGGCGGTTTCTGTTTTTCCGGCATGCGCGTCGGTCGGAGGCGCGGTCAATGTGTCGGGCAAAGGGGGCGCACTGGCGGCCTGCTCGGTTTTGGGTGTCGTAGTCCCCGGTGTCTCGCTGCGGGCAGCCGCTGGTCCATTGCTGGCACCCGGAATTGGCGCGCTCCCCGGGGCGTCGAACGCCACTTCGGGCTCCATCGCCTTAAATTCAAGTGGGAAAACCTGGCGGGCGGAATCTTTCGCAGTCAACCCGTTCGCGGCCTCTGATTTCTCCTGCCCGGCGACGGGGGATTCGTTATCGCCCGAATTCGTCGGCGCCTGTTTTGCGGCCGTGGGGGCCGGCTTTGGCGAACTCTCTGGGAGATCAGCCCTTTCCGGCATCGGTTTGTCTGTCGCAGCTCCGGCAAGCGAGACGTGCTCACGCGGCCTCGGCGGAAAGCGGTCGACCAGAAAAGCCACGAGCGCCAGCACGGCGATGCCGGCGATCCAAACGACATTGCGTTCGACAAACGATCTTTGCTGGGGAAGGTGCGACGTCCAGACCAGACCCTCGGGATTGACGCCGCGCAGCCCCATCTCGGCTGCGATCGGCAAAAGCTCCAGGATCAGCTCGTCGGGCGTGGCATAGCGTTCCCGCGGATCGGGCGCCATCATCCGGCGAACGACGGCGGATAGCCGCGGCGAAACGCGCGGATTCTTAGCGACCGGATCGGGAACATCCTTCGCCTGATGGTCGAGCAGCTTTTGGAGCACCGTTCCTTCGGGATACGGAGGCTCCCCGGTCAGCATGTGATAGAGCGTGCAGCCGAGCGAATAAATGTCGCTGCGGACGTCGACATTGCGGGGATCTTTGGCCTGCTCGGGTGAAATGTAATCGAACGTTCCCAGCGTCGTACCCGCAATCGTCAGATCGCCGAACGACTCAGAGGCGACCTTCTTGGCCAACCCCAGATCGACGAGCTTAGCCCGCCCGCGCGGCGTGATGATGATGTTCGAGGGTTTGATGTCCCGATGCACGACGCCGGCCGCCGCCGTGTGTCGCAAAGCCGCGGCAAGTTGCAGCGCGTAGTTGACTGCTTCGCGCGGGTCGAGGGCACCGTGGTCGCGAATGATATCGCGGATCGTGCGTCCGGTGACGAACTCGTGCGCGATGAAGTTCAGTCCGCGGTCTTCGCCGACGTAGAAAACACGGGCGATATTGTCATGATCGAGCCGCGCTGCCGCCCGCGCTTCGTTGAGAAACCGCTGGATCGAGCCGGAGTCGCGGCTGAGCGAGGGCGACAAGACTTTCAGCGCCACGATGCGATCGAGGCGCTCGTCGACGGCCCGAAACACCGCGCCCATTCCGCCCGATCCGATCGTGGCTTCGATGCGAAAATGACCGAGGCGGCATCCCACGGCGGAGGGCACGGCTTCGGACACGGGCGGCGCGTCGCGCGGGAAGAGGCGCGCCCAGAGCGACGAATCCTCGGGACGGGCCGGCGGATTCGAATCCCCCGCGGCACCACGCCGTTCCGGATTCACTACGGTCTGCGGACCGTCGAATTGAATCGGGGCCTGGACGAAGAGAGGCTGCGAACCGGACTGGTTCGCTGTGCCGGAGGGGCCTAGGACACCGGATTCGTTCGATACCCCGAACGGGCCTGATACAGACGATCCGCCGCTAGTCTGAGAGTCACTCATGGACGGCTGAATCTCGGCCTAGGAAACAGGATTCCATCCCTGTCGACAACCGAAGCAACCGAGCTGGTTCGCCTTCCTCCGCGAACGACAACTCGCATCGCCATCGAGCACGCGATCACCGCGGGTCGCTTGGCACGAACCTCGCGGGCACAAGCGAAAAACAGTAATCCCGACTCAAACTTTTCGCGGCCACCGCTCGAGCGAGAGCTGCCGAAGCGCGTGCCGTCTCGATGTGAAATTTTTGACAGGAGGCGCCGGAACCCGGGCTTCGATGCCGGACCAGCCACAACACTTAGGTTAAGAGACGAGCGGCCTGCTGACAAGAGGCATTGCGCTTCCACCGAGCTTTTTCGCTCGTTTCGACGACGCGCAAACTCTCTGCCCACAACACTTGGTGTCGAGCGGCTCGGCATGAGGCTCATGCACGCACTGCACCGCGTGTGGTTAGTGCGGGCGCGGTTGCGCCGGCCCTTTGGAATCTTGGCCGGCGATCACCGTACGGACCTTTTCGAGAAGCTCGCTCATATCGAACGGCTTGTTCATGACTTCTACGCCGATACGGCGAGCCTTGTCATGCGTCTCGTCGTCGCCGAAGGCGGTGATCAAAATCGTTGGTGGAAAGAGGGGGCACTCGCTCGCACCTTCGACGATGCTGGTGCCGAATACCC
The DNA here is from genome assembly GCA_035949535.1 of Planctomycetaceae bacterium. Taxonomy (GTDB): domain Bacteria; phylum Planctomycetota; class Planctomycetia; order Planctomycetales; family Planctomycetaceae; genus DASPSM01. The sequence goes on from DASZIA010000168.1 coordinate 7,959, forward strand.
CGGGCATGCGCACGTCGGAAATCACGAGGTCATACTTTGGTGCTTGGGGCGGCTCTTGCACCGTTTCCGGATGCAGATAAACGCCCAGCCGAGAGAGCAACTCGGCCCCGTCTGCGCATTCGGTCACGGAATATCCCTGTTGCCGCAAGCGCATGGCGATTACGGCTCGCATTTCGTCCGTGTCCTCCGCCAGCAAGATATGCGGCGGCCGCGCGGGTGTCGGGTCGGACTGAGTGATAAACAGGGGGTCGGTGGTGGTCATCGGTAGAACTCGGAGATGAGAGTCAGACAAGTTTCGTGGTTGCGTAATGGGCGTAAAGGCAGCGCAATACGCTCCCCCATCAATTAGTGTCGCAAGGCGTGTGCCAAAGGCCGAGAACTCTCGAACTCTTATCGGCCAATCCGATCGCAATCCACCAGCCGATGGTCCGGTTATGCCGATGGAGCCGCCTCTTTCGTTTCAACCGGATTCGGTGGCACCCGGAACGCTTCAGATCTCCGGGCGGAACCATCATGAGCATTCGACTGGGGATTGGGAAGCGTCTCCACTCGGGGGAGATAGATTAAGAATTGTGAACCAACACCCGGCGTGCTAGTGACTTCAATCCATCCTCCGTGATCTTGCACGATCCCATGGGCGATCGAGAGTCCCAGACCCGTTCCCTTTCCAACTTCCTTGGTGGTGAAGAAGGGATCGAAAATGTGCTCCAAGTTCTCGGGCGAGATCCCGATCCCCTGATCCTCGACGACGATGCGGGCGCAAGCGCTTCCCGGCGCTCGCGCCGTTCCTGCAGGCCAAAACGGACCGGGCTCGACCCGCACAGTGACCGTTCCACCCTTGGGCATCGCATGGAAAGCGTTTTCGATGAGGTTGCTGAGCACTTGCTGGATCTGCGGGCCGTCAACTTCGGCCAATGCCTCGGAGTCGCAAGGTCCCAGTTCGAGCGTGATGTTCTGGCGTTTGGCCAGCGGGTCGAGCAGGTGCACCGTGTGTTCGGCTAGCTCCCCGAGATTGAGCGTCTGCTTGTGGGCCCGGCCACGACGACCAAAGTCGAGCAGTTGGCGGATCATCGCAGACATCTGCTGGATCTGCGCCTTGATGATCTTCACGCTGTCGACGACCGACTCCGACGGGGCTTCCAGGCCGATCAGCTCGGCCCGCGCCAAAACGACATTCATCGGCGTTCCCAACTCGTGGGCCATGCCGCTCGCGAGTCGACCCACAGTTTTCAGCCGGTCGGCGTGCCGCAATTGCTCGAGTGCGGCAATGCGCGCCTCGGTCTCGGTGCGGAGCCGTTCGCGTGCCGCTGCGAGCTGATTGCACATCAGGTTGAGCGCGAGGCCCAGTTCGGCAAATTCGTCGCGACGAACCAGGTGCACGGGATTCGACAAATCGCCGTTGCCAACGCGGCGAGTTTTATCGGTCAGCTGCTGCAGTGGGCGGCCGACGAGCCAGACGCCCGCCAGCGCGGCCATCGCCGCGCTAAGGATGACCAGGACGGCACCCATTGCGGCAAAGCGCAAGATCGCCGCGCGCGCGAGTTGGTCAAGTCCGTCCAAGGAGGTTCTCAGCTCGATCGCCCCAGTCCGCGGGGAACCGACCGGCACCGGGACATACGTGTGCAATGAGCCTCGGCCCGCTGAATCTCGCTCTTCGACGAGGACCGTGCCTCCATTGCGAATCGCCTGCTGATCGTCGGCGGAAAGCCTCGCAGTTTGAGCCTCCGGGCTGTCCCCGTCGAGCCACACCCACCGGACATCGACCTGGCGGTTCTCGCGATCAGCGTCCGCGACTAACTGTAGCGCCCGCTTTTCGCCGCTGGTGTGCCACGCATCTTGAATCAACGGAGCCAGCGTGTGGCCGATTTCCACGGCGTCGGCCTGCATGTCTGCTTGCAGCAGCCGCACGTCGTGCCGGATCGCGAAGAAGGTGCCCGCGGCCACGACGATCAGTGTGCCGGCCATCCACAGCGAGACAATTTTGGCGGTCAGTCTCATGTCACTTGGAATTTTAGTTCGTCCGGAACGGTCCGAGTAGCGCGCCCGCGGCGAGAAGCGGCAGAAACCGCGCCATCGCGTGACGATTTACCCAACTTTTGAGCAAGGCTAGTGGGATGGGCCTGTCGGACCGCTCGAACTATCCGGCCGGCTGGCCCCGCGCACGGCGAGCACCGGAATCTTCACGGCGTGCCGCACGGTACCCGCCGTCTCGCCGAAGAGCCAGTCGCCGATTTTTCCGTGGCCATGGCTGCCTAAGACCAAGAGGTCGATCTTCTCCTCGGCGACGGTGCGGCTGAGTTCGCGGGCCGGGTTGCCAAACCGCAGCACGCCACGAGCCGAGGAGCCTGATTGATGCAGTGCTCGGGCCAATTGCTCGAGATAGGCCTGGTCCCCCTGGCGCTCGAGGTCGCGCGTTTCGCTACCATGAAGCTGCCCGCCGACTCCTTCGACGACATGAATCAGAATCAACTCGGAGTGATGCTGGCGGGCCAATGCAGCCGCGTGCTCGAGAGCGACGTTGTCGTTGGGGCTGTGGTCCAAGGCCACACCGATGCGGCGATAAATCGGTTCCGAGATACGGGCCGCTACGTCGCGGGCGGTCGTGCGCCCTGCCGACTCCGCCGTTTGAGCGACGCGATAGCCAATGACCCAGGGACGCGCGATCAGCCATGCCAAGAGCGCGCCCAGGATGACTGTTAGCGGCACGACGGCGATCTCGATCCAAATGCCACGCGGCCCTGCCGAACTGATCCAATCACCAATTGTGCTTGCGAGAAGTTCCGCGTTCAGGCCGATGATGATCGCCGTGGCGATCCAGCCCAGCGCTCTTACCCAGCGCGGATTGGCAAATTCTCCCATCCGCGCCCGCTCGCTGGTGAAGTGCAAGAGCGGCACAACCGCGAACGGCAACTGAAGACTCAGAATGACCTGGCTCAACACGAGCAGGTTGGTCATCTGATTGGCGCCGAAAACGACGACCGTGATTACAGCGGGCACAATGGCCAAGAGTCGGGTGACCAGCCGCCGAGTCCAGGGCCGCATGCGGAGATTGACAAATCCTTCCATCACCACCTGGCCGGCGAGCGTCCCGGTCATCGTCGAGCTTTGGCCGGCTGCCAGGAGGCCCACCGCAAATGCGATCGGTGCCAGCCGCGTTCCCAGCACGCGATGCAACAGTTCATGCGCATCCTGGAGCTGGATCCCTCCCTCTGCGGCCCAGAGTTCGGGATGTTGATAAAACGTGGCGGCCGCCGTGATGAGAATGGCGGCATTGACCAGAAACGCGAGGTTGAGCGCGACGACCGAATCGATCAGGTTGTAGCGGCACGCCTGGCGAAATCCCTCGGCCGACGGTGCGATCCGTCGCGTTTGCACCAGGGCCGAGTGCAGATAAAGATTGTGTGGCATCACCGTCGCGCCCAGGATGCCGATCGCCACATAGAGCGCCTGTGGACTGCTGAAGACGAACGGAGGCGATGACTGCAGATAGGGCAAGAACCCTCCGAAGACGGCCTTCCATTCCGGCTGCGCCAGCGCCAACTCGATCAGAAAGCAGACCCCGATCGTACTCACCAGCACGACGATGAACGCTTCGGTCTTGCGGATTCCCAACCGCTGAATCGCCAGGAACAAAAGGGTGTCGAACGCGGTGATGATCAGGCCGACCAGCGGCTTGATGCCGAAGAGCAGATTCAACCCGATCACCGTCCCAATGACTTCGGCCAGGTCGCAGGCCGCGACGGCGATTTCGCAGAGGATCCAGAGCGTGGCGGCGAGCGGACGGGAATAGGACTCTCCGCAGGCCTGCGCCAAATCGCGGCCCGACACGATTCCCAAACGAGCTGAAAGCGTTTGGAGAAGTATGGCCATCGCGTTCGACATCAAGAGAACCCAGACGAGCTCGTAACTGAAGCGAGCCCCTCCCTCGATATCCGTCGCCCAGTTGCCCGGGTCCATGTAGCCGACGCTGATCAGGTAGGCTGGACCCAAAAAGGCAAACAGCCGCTTGGCGAATCCCGGATAGCCGACATGCACAGAGTTGTGCACGTCTTCCAGCGAACGTGACAGGCGGACAGGCTCAGCTCCGGATGAACGTCCAGTGGGAATCGTCGTCTGGCGGGCGACCGCATCTGCGGTCGTCTCGTCGGGAGTAAGGGGGTCCCTGCTCGGCGAGACTGAATTTGAGGCAGGATCGTCCATGGTGGCTCTGGCGCGGAAACCGGTAATTCGAGCCGCCAGCCGAACGCCGACAGCTCCCCCGAAGTTTAGCGGATCTGTCAAACTGAGGTATCCGATGTCCGGAACTGGTCTCGGCGAAAGCAGGTTGCTTCGCCGGCGACCATGGTGAGTCGCGTTTTCAGAGTAAAGGCAGTCTCGGGTACTGTGTTTGCACCCCTTGAGACTTCCTTCAATCCGAGCCTGACATCGCCTAGCGGGAGCACACCATGCATCCGTCCCACCTGCATTACTTTCCGGTGACTGCTCCCTTCGTGATGCTGTTGTTCTTGCTCTTCGGAGTGCTGCTGGCACTCGTGCAGTTGGGGATCATTGAGTACGCGTACGCGAAGATCGGCATCCAGCCGCGATGGATCTTTCTGTTTCTGATCCTGTCGCTCTTGGGGAGCTACGTGAACATCCCAATCGCCGAGGTACCGGCCAAGAACTTCGTCGAAAAGGAGACGGTCAGCGACTACGGCGTGGAATATGTGGTGCCCGACGTGCGTGAGCTGCCGCGGACGATTATCGCCGTCAACGTGGGAGGCGCGCTCATCCCGGCCGCGCTCTCCATTTACTTGATCCTGAAGAACCGCCTCTTCGTGCACAGCGTGATTGCGGTCGCAGTCGTCACGGTGGTCGTCCATCAACTTGCGCATCCCGTGCCGGGCGTCGGAATCGCGCTCACGCCGATTATTCCTCCGCTGTTGGCCGCCGGGGTGGCTTTGCTTCTGTCGCGAAGGGCAGCGCCGGCTTTAGCCTACATTGCCGGCAGCCTCGGAACCTTGATTGGGGCAGACCTTCTCAATCTGGGGATCGTGGGCGACCTGCAAGCGCCGGTGCTGTCAATCGGCGGAGCCGGAACGTTTGACGGCGTCTTCCTCACCGGCATCCTCGCCGTCTTGCTCGCGTAAGTGGAGACTCGATCGGACCGTCCAGTCCCACGCGATCGGCCGATTCGCGCCCCGGAGCCCATCGACTCCGTGGCTCCCATGTCGAATTGAGATTGCTGAGCCGCGATCAAGCGAGCGACTTAAGCAGCGGAATTCTCACTGGACTGGCTTTCACCGCGCACTCGGCACGTCATGTGCATATTGGAAGGCGGTCCGAGCAAAAATCGCCTAAGACGCTGACCACGTTTGAACCCGCAAGGCCCAGCGGTAGGGCAGGCACGTGGTCAGCCCGAAAGATCTACGACCGGGAGAATTTCCAATGTTGTCACTTGCCTTGACCTTTCTGATCATCGCCCTGATCGCCGGGTTGCTCGGCTTCACGGGCATTTACATCGCGGCGGCCGGGATCGCCAAGATCCTGTTCGTCGTCTTCCTGGTGCTGTTCGTGATCAGCCTGGCGGCTGGCGGAATGGCACGACGGGACCTTCCGTAAAACCGCGTCGGGCAGAATCGGGCGGACACGATTCACTTCGGCCGCCCGGTGATTGCCCGCGCGTTCAAAAAGTCCGCGCTGCTGAAAAGTGGCGCGGGCTTTTTTTTGTTTCACTCTTAAGACGAGATCAATCCGCCAGACCGGTGTCCCGGTCGAATGCTTCTTCCGTCCACGTCCGAATCGCCGTCTCTTGCCGCCGGACATTCATCACGAACCGCAGCCCCTCGTCCAACAGCTTTTGCTGCTGCTCGATGACCTGCTTTTCGTCGGCCCCCGCGCGGACTGCGTTGGCCTCGAGTTCGGCAAACTGAACGGACAGGGAACGGCTCCAGTCGCGGTTCTTTCGATCTTCGTCACGCAGTTGCTCGACGCGGGCCAAGAGGTCGGCATTCTGCTCTTCGATTTCGTGAAACTGCTTGGGGTGCACCGTGTCGATCTGCTGCAAGATTTCGCGAGTCATGTCGTCGAAAGTCTTGCGAAGGGTCGTGGCCCAGGTGCGTAATTCGCCGGGGACCGGGGGCGTGTCCAGAGCGGTCTCCAGGCCACGGAGCTGATCGGTCAAAGGCTCTTTGATGTTGATTTGGTTTGTCACGTTGGAAATGCCTTTCCGTTTGAGCCCGCGCAATCCTCACGGGCGCAGGAGAGTTCTTAACCAGTTGAGGGTGATGCAAGGGGCGCGCCGAGTTCAGCCCGGGCTCAGGCCTTCGGTTCGGTCTTCACCCAGGCGCGTAGCACTTCGGCAACGCTCCAGGCTTGAGCTACGCAGCCACGCGGATAAAACGGAGCCCGAGCGTCGAAGACCTCGCTGATCGACCCAATGCACGCCGAGTGCAGATGAGGCTCGAATGCCGCGAGGAAGCCGCGAGCCGTTTTCACGTCGCCCGGGTGCACGCGAAGCCAGGCATCAACAAACGGGCCGATGAGCCACGGCCAGACCGTGCCCTGATGATAAGCGGCGTCCCGCGACCGCAGATCGCCGTCGTATCGCGATTTGTAATCCGGCTCGTCGGGGGACAGGCTCCGCAGGCCGACGGGAGTCAAGAGATGCTCCTGCACCTTCTCGAGGACGGTCTGCCAGCGCGATGTCTCAAGCACGGGATAATCAAGCGAGATCGCAAACAGCTGATTGGGTCGCAGCGCAGGGTCATTGCCCTTTTCGCCGTCGACAATGTCATACAGGCATCCGCGATCCTCATTCCAGAACCGCGCGTTGAACGACCGCAGCGTCGTCTCGGCTCGCTCGGCCGTTTTTTGTGCGGTCTCGAGATCGTCCGCTTGTCGGCACCAGCTCTCGAGAATCCGTAGCGCGTTGTACCAGAGCGCATTGATCTCGACCGCCTTACCGCGACGGGGCGTGACGACCCAATCGCCGACCTTGGCATCCATCCAAGTCAGCGGCAGATGCGGGTCGCCCTGCGTCAACAGACCGTCGGCCGGATCGACATGAATTCCAAACCGCGTTCCCGCGACGTGATGCTCGACGATGTCGCGAAACATCGGCAACAGAAGCCGCAGCGTGTGCTCGTCGCCCGTCGCTTCCAGGTAACGCTGGACCGCGTGGAAGTACCAGAGTGTGGCGTCGGCCGTGTGGTAGAGACCCTCGCGCTGCCCCTCGGGAAAGAGATTGGGAATCAGCCCGTCGCGGACCGCGCGAGCAAAGGTCCGCAGAATATAGCCAGCCTCGGTCACCCGGCCGGTCATCAGAGTCAACCCCTCGAGGCTGATCATGGTGTCGCGGCCCCAATCGGTGAACCAGTGATAACCGGCAATCACGCTGCGAATCTCGTCGCCCGCCGCTTGTGCCTGGGCGGCATCGGCGACGCGCGTGGAGGGGCGGATAATGAATTGATCGGCGGCCAAAACGAGATCGCCGGCTGTTCCGCTGCGGGCTTCGGGGCGAGGCTGGATGAGCAAACGGGAGCGACGTTCCAGCTCGGCTGTTTGGGCCGCCCCGGGTTCGGCGGAGAGGAGCGCGTCCCACGACTCGGTCGACGCAATGAGGCATGCCTGCTCACCAGCGGAGAGCACCGCGTGAAAATAACCCGGACTCCACAGGCTGCCCGCATAGGCGTAGCCGCGGGCCTTCTCGAGCCGATAGGTCAAGTGCCGAATTTGACCGCCGTCCAATAGCAGGCCCGCCTCCGGAGCGACGATCCGCAGCCTTAGCGGCGGCGCGGCTTGCGAGGTGATCTCGAAGCGGTGATCGACCGCGCTCACCACGTACGGCCCGTTCATTTCCGCGTCGACGGAATCGTCATGCCCGCGAAAATGGAGCGAGGGTCGCAGCCGCAGCCGCGCCTTTCCCGGTCCTTCCAACAGGCGATAGGAGACAAAGACCGTGTTCTGCAGATGGGGCATCAGCACGCGCTTTTCGAGCCGATATGCTCCCACCTCATAGCGCCAGACGGGCAATCCCGCCTCGAGCTGGAAGTCGCCGAGCCAGGCCTCATCTGCCTCGGACTCCTCCGGAAGCTCTTCACGGTCCAATTCGCCCACATGCCCGTCGGGCAGGACGATCTCCACCGAGAGATGGTTGAGCATCATCATCCGCCCGAGAGGAATCGGCAGGGCGGCAATCAAGAGGCCGTGGTAGCGCCGCGTGCAGGCGCCCGAAATCGTGCCCGAGGCATAGCCCCCCAGCCCATTGGTCACCAGCCACTCGTCTCCCAACGGCCGGGGCTGAGGAGCCGGACTCAGCGAGATCTCACTGGGCTTTGGCTCGGCCGCCGACGGTTGTGCGGATTGTTCGATTGCTTGGGCCATTCGCTTTTACCTGCAGAGTGAATCCGTTCTGTCGATTATGCTTGCGGCGCTTTTTTCGGGGGCTCGAGATCGGCCGTGGCCCCCAACACCACAGCGGCCTCGGCCGGAATCTGCCACCCCTTTTCGGTTTCCACGGGTGGCGTGCTGCGTCCGCAGTAACGCACACTCTCGCTGCTCCACAATAGTTCCCAGGATTGCCCTGCGGGAGGAGCCAACAGCGGTTGCGGACAGGGCCAATAACTGAGCTGCTGTCCGAAATTCACAATCAACAGCCGGTCGGAGTTCGCCGCTCCGGGTTCGTCGAGGTAACGGACGGCAAGGCAATTCCTCCCGAGCGCCGCCGCCTCCAGCAGATCGGCGCGCTGCCGCGCGAAGATCGGATCGTTACGACGGAGTTTCAACAAGTCGCGGTGCAGGTCGTACCATTCGTGGTGTCGTTCGCGCTCGCTCCAGTCCAATCGGCTGCGTTCGAATGTCGAAATGTCGGCCGGATCGGGCAGCGCGCGGCGCGCCTCATCGGTGTCGAGCGATGGAAATTGCGACAGAAATTTCTCCCGCCCCGTCGACACGGCCTGCGCGTTCTCTCCGGTGAAGTCGGCGAAATACAAAAACGGCGTCGAGGCACAGAATTCCTGCCCCTGAAAGATCATCGGAGTCTGCGGCGAGAGCAGCCAGAGCGCGGTCATCGCCCGCAGCCGTCCGGGGCTGGTCAATTCGTGAATCCGACGGCCCGGTCCCGTGTTGGCGATCTGATCGTGATTCTGCAGAAAATGGATGAAGGCGGTTGGCGGAAGTCCGCGGGTCGGCGTGCCGCGACGCTTGCCCTGATGCAGATACATCTGACCTTGGAACAGATAGCCGCCGAGCAGGCACGAGCGCAGCTCATCGACGCTGCCCCGGTAGTCCTCGTAGTAGGCTTCTGTGAGTCCGGTCAGTCGCACGCGGGCCGTATGGTGAAAGTCGTCGTTGCACGACGCATCCAGACCATGTCCCCCCTTGTCGACCGGCCGCAGCAGGCGGATATCCTGCGGCTCATTTTCAGCGAGCAGAATGACGCCACGCTCACCAGCGGCTTCGTGCGCCTCTTGCTGCATCGCGGTCAAAATGTGGACCGCTGACGCGTCGAAGATCGATTGAGTCGCATCGAACCGGAACCCGTCGAGGTGAAACTCTTCGATCCAGTACCGCACGTTGGCCAGAAAGAACTCGCGCACGGGGCCCGAGCGCTCCCCATCGAAATTGACCGGCGCACCCCATTCGTTTTTGTAGCGTCGCGAGTTGTAGTCGTCCGAGTATTCGGAAACCGTGCAGTCCACGGTGCCGAAATGGTTGTACACGACGTCCAGAATTACGCCCAAACCGAGGGCGTGGGCGCGATCGACGAACTGGCGGAAGTCGTCGGGGCGTCCGTAGTGCCGGGTGGGGGCGAACAGGCAGACGCCGTCGTAGCTCCAGCCGAAATTGCCGGGGAATTCCGCGACTGGCATGGTCTCGACGACGGTAATCCCCAAATCAACCAAATCAGGCAGCCGCTCTTGCGCCGCGCGCCAAGTCCCTTCGTGGGTCAGGGTCCCCACGTGCATCTCGTAGATCACCTGATCCTCGATCGTGAGCCCCTTCCACGTCGAGTCGGTCCAGCCGAACGCCCGCGGGTCGTTTACCTGCGAGGGGCCGATCGGGCCGCGGGGCTGAAATCGGGAGGCGGGATCGGGGAAAACACGCGGTCCTCCATCCAGGCATAATCCGTAATACATGTCGGCAGCGGCATCGGGAACCAGCGCGGAAAAATATCCGTCGCCTTCCGTCTCGAGCTGCAGGGGCAGGCGCAGCAACGGTTCCGCGGATTGCCAGTCGTTCTGCGGCAGCTCGCGCCAGAGCACGACTTCGACAGTGCGCCGCTTAGGAGCCCAAACGCGAAAGCTGACGCCCTTTCCGGGAAGGATCTCCGCCCCCACAGCCCGAGTTCGGTCCACAAGCAGCCCGTGCCGGGCATTCCCGGCCGCCTTGCGCGGGGAATCGATTTGCGAACGACTCAAGGCGACGCCACCCTCCTAGTACGTGTCAGACAAGCGCCGGCAGCTCATCAAATTCCCGGCCGCTCGAAAAAAGCACGATTCGTGCCAAGACCGCCGATCGACGTTCGGGCGCACTCAACTCTAGCTTTGCCAGAGTGAAACGGTCCCATTGCAGCCACGCTGCATCCCTGAGCGTCATGAGCGTCGGCCGGAATGCGGTTTGCTGCGGGCAATTGCACCGAATATAAAGATCTCAGCTCCTTTCTTCGCCACGAACCCATTTAGAGCGACTGCGAGCACAGCGATGCGTGTCTGGCCTGGACGACCTTATCCCCTCGGAGCCACCTGGAACGGTTCCGGCGTCAATTTCGCCATCTTCAGCGAGCACGCCACGAAGGTCGAGCTCTGTCTGTTCAACGGTGCCAACGATAAGAAGGAAGCCCAACGCATCGAGTTGAAGGAGCACACCGACCTCGTCTGGCATTGCTATCTTCCCGAGGTCGTTCCCGGCCAGGTCTACGGCTATCGGGTCTACGGCCCGTACGAGCCGGAAAAAGGGCATCGTTTCAATGCAAACAAGATTCTGCTCGACCCGTACGCCAAGGCCATCGCCCGCAACTTGAAATGGGCTGACGAAGTCTTCGGGTACAAGGTCGGCGATCCGAAAGGCGACTTGTCATTCGACGAGCGCGACAGTGCCGAGTTCGCGCCTTTGGCCCGCGTCGTCGATACGTCCTTCGTCTGGGGCGACGACAAGCCCCCGCAGGTCCCCGCGCACAAATCTTTGATTTACGAAGTGCACGTCAAAGGATTCACCAGGCTGCATCCCGAGGTTCCCGAGGAGCTGCGGGGTACGTACGCCGGCCTGGGGACGGAGCCCGTCATCGATCACTTGACCAGTCTGGGGGTGACGGCCGTCGAACTCTTGCCTGTGCACCATCATGCCGACGAGCGGCACCTGGTGGAGAAAAAACTCTCGAACTATTGGGGCTACAACACGCTCGCCTTTCTGGCGCCCGACTCCCGTTACGTGTCTCCGCACTTGGAGCCGGTGCAGCAGTTCAAGATGATGGTCCGCTCGCTGCACTCCGCCGGGATCGAGGTGATTCTCGACGTCGTTTACAACCACACCGCGGAAGGGAACCAGCTCGGGCCAACCCTCTCGATGCGGGGCGTCGATAATTTCTCGTACTATCG
>DASZIA010000169.1:0-5102 GCA_035949535.1 Planctomycetaceae bacterium
GGCTAATTGTTGGCACCGGCAAGTACGCCACATACGAGTTGATGCGCGACTGTCTCGACGCAAGCGGCGCCGAAGTCGTCACCGTCGCGGTGCGGCGTGAGCGGCTGATCGACGCACAAGGACGGAGCATCCTCGACTTCATCGACCTGTCGCGGTTCACGATCCTGCCGAACACAGCCGGCTGCTTCTCCGCCGAAGACGCCGTGCGCGTCGCGCGACTCGGGCGCGAGATTTTGCAGGGGCTCGAAAACCCGGGGGCCGACTGGGTCAAGCTCGAGGTTCTTGCTGATAAGAAGACGCTGCTTCCCGATGCCGTCGCGACGTTGCTGGCGACGGAGCTGCTCGTAAAAGAGGGGTTTCAAGTTCTTTGCTACACGACCGATGACCCGGTCTCCGCTCGCCGTTTGAAAGAAGCTGGCGCCACGTCGGTGATGCCGGCGGGCAGTCCGATTGGCAGCGGCCAGGGCGTGCTCAACCCCAACAACATTCGGATCTGCCTCGAATACCTCAAGGAAAACGACCCCAACTATCCTGTCATCATCGATGCGGGCGTCGGCACGGCCAGCGACGTCAGCGTCGCGATGGAACTTGGCTGCGATGGCGTGCTGCTCAACACGGGAATCGCGAGTGCTCGCGACCCGCTGACGATGGCCGAAGCGATGCGGCTCGCATGCGTCTCCGGACGCAAAGCGTATCTCGCGGGGCGCATCCCGAAAAAACTCTACGCGACGGCCAGCAGCCCCGAGTCGGGAACGATCGTCGGCCGATGAATTGCTGCGGGCGCGATCTTCTGATACGCACATTCCTTCTGCACGCGCCGCCGCGACTCTTCCGCAAGACGCGACCGCTGTTCCTCGCAGTGAACGGCTCCTCTGGCACATTGGGGCTGCGTGCCTACGACCGAGGCGGTCGTGCCTACGACGATTTCAGCGGGACCTGCGCCTTTGAGCCGCCGCCACCCCGTGTAACAGCTTTGACGGGCACGCGTTGGCGCATTGCCACGCATTCATCGACACATCGCGGCACCGAGTTTGCATAGTGGTGGAGTGACATTCCCCACGCATCCGTTGCACCGTACTGTACGGCATTCTTCGGAGCGGCCAAATGAAGAGACGAGGATACTCGCATCAGAAATCTCAGACCGATCGCGCGCAATCTGATCTTCTTGACAATCTGCGCCGTGGGGGCTGTGACCCTCAACCTCTTGCTCAAACCGCCCGCACCGCCAGTGCCACCCGCGCACCCAAGGTCAAGCGCATTGCCGACTGTGGGTTGGCTCAATGACTGGCGAATCGCGAAACTCGCCGCCACTGCTCAGGGCAAAGACATCTTGCTGGAGTTCACTCGGCCGCTGAGCTCACACAGCACCGCGACCGCCACAGCGACATCTTCCGCCACCGACCTGGACAGTGACGCATTTCTCCGCCCGATTGGCGGGGCGTTTGTCCTCTTAAGACTGAGTCTATCTCAAGACGCGCTGCCCGAAGACGTCGCCCGGCTCAACACATGGACCACGCGACTGTCAGTCACCAAGTTTCCCACCTTTGTGCTCTTAGATTCGCACGGGACTCCTTATGCCCGGTCGGAGTTGGTGGCCAAGGGGGCCTTCGCCTACTTGTGCGAGTTTCAGCGTCTGCGAAAGGTTCGTAGGAGACGCGACCGGCACCTTGCCTTGGCCGACGCCACGACTGGCCTCGAACGAGCCCATCACCTGGACGCCGCATTGAATGTCGTCGGTCCGTTCGCCGACACGGAATACGCCGATCTTGAGCAGCGGGTGACGGAACTTGACCCGCAGAACGCAGCCGGCCTGCGAGCCAAATACGAAACAACCATCACGCGGAGCCGGGTCGTGTGCGCGGTTCGAGACGAAGTCTATCCTCTGATCAATGGCGGCAGCTATACCGCGGCAATTATGCGGCTCAATGAGCTCGTAGCCGAGACGAAGCCGCCTCGCGACGAGCTTCAACGGATCTTAGCGTGCCAGGGGCAGCTCTATTTTGGCCTGCACGTAAAAGAGATGTCGGCGAAGCTGTTAGATGAAGCGATCGCGCTCGATCCGAAGAGCGAGTCGGGCCGCCGCGCGGGCGACGTGAAGCGTCAGTTGGCCGAGCTTCGGTAGCACCGAGCCGGCAGAATTCAACGGACTTCGACGCCTTGCGGGCGGCCGGGAGGGTCAGCCGGGGAATAAACGGCCGTTCAGAGGCTTCTTATTGGTATGGAGTCTCTGTATAGCGCCCTGGCCGACGTCGTCGTCGTGCTGCACGCCAGCTACGTCGCCTTCGTGATCTTTGGTGAGCTGGCGATTCTCGTAGGCATCCTGCTGCAGTGGAATTGGATCCGCAATCGGACGTTTCGGCTCTTGCACCTGGCGGCCATTGGAGTGGTGGTGTGCGAGGCGTGGTCGGGCATCACCTGTCCGCTGACGACATGGGAAGACTGGCTGCGATCCCGAGCGGGACAAACTGTGGAGGAAGGCGATTTCATCGGACGCTGGGTACACCACGTCCTCTTTTATCGGGCCGACCCGTCGGTCTTCACACTCATTTACAGCGCGTTTGGCGCGCTTGTCGTCTTGAGCCTGATTCTGTCGCCGCCGCGCTGGAGATCCGCGCGCACCCTCCGCGCGAAGGTCGAATAAGAAGAGCCGACAAATCCTAGCGAGTCTCGTCGAGACGGTTTGCGTTCGACGCGCTGGCCGGCGGCTTCGAATCAGGCGAGGAGGCCGCATCGGTCTCGAAGTCGGCATGAGTCACCGGGTGCCCTGCCGAATCACGCGGGGCTTTCCGCATGTCCGGCGAAACACCGGAAGCGTATTGGATCGTCATCCCCGGCAGCACTTCCCGCGTTCTGTCGGACATCACCACCTCTCCACCGCCGGTCGGATCAAACCGCGCCAACAAGCGGATGTGCGTTTCCATGCCGCCGGCTTTGTCCCAAGCGAGCCAGACGTTGTACTCGTGGCCCTGTGGCCCTTCGCGGTGCACCTTTCTGAGTTCTTTGACGGGGAACACGTACTTCTTCGATGGTCCGGCCCCCTCTTTGCCGTCTGGAGTCTCTTCGAAGGCATAGACGGTGAGCGTTCCGTCGGCAGGGATTCCTCTCGAAATCACGTCGGCTTTTTTCCCCGCGTCCTTATCTTTATCTTTCTTGTCTTTGTCGGCCGGTTTCGGCGGTTCGGCGGCGAAGAACTGCACTTTGCCTTCAAATCCCCGCAGCATGTTCTTGCCCGATTTTTTCTGAATGTCGTTCTTCCAGGCGACTGTCATGCGGGCGGGCAGAGGTTGGTCGGTCTTTGACCCTGGCCAGCGAAGAGTGCCGGCCACGTCGAGTCCCATGCAGCCTGCTGCGCCGATGCCGATGGAAATAGCAGTCAGCACAGCAGCAGCAAGCCGAGCCGTACGGTTGTTGGGATGCGTCAACACAAATCTGTCCGCAGGCGGTGGAGATGTCGAAGACTGCACGTGGATCGGAGTCGAAGGGTGCGAACTGTATATCGCAGCACGAATTGCATCAATGTCGCTTCGCGCCCCGGAGCAACGGTCGACCACGCCAACGAAGTGACCTCTCGGCCTCGCTTTCGACGATTCGGGCCGGCCACGGGCCGCGAACTTGCGAACAAACCATAAAAAACCTATGAATTCGGCTGCGTGGCACCGTGGCAGGGCCTAATTCCCCTTCCCGCGGATCACCGCAGCGGATACGATGTTACGTTCACCCTAGACCCGCCAGAACCGTTCGCCCGTTCGTCTTGTGGCGAGGTCGCGGTGCGGTCAACTCGCCTGCGTGGCTGGCGACTTTGTCGCCGCCGCGGCCGTTTCAGGGCGTGTTGCGGGCCGTCCGTGACTCAATTTTTCGCATTCGGGGCCCTCCTGTTAGTAGTTTCTGGGCAGATCCCGCAGCCAGTGGCGGCTGGGGAACCAAGCCCGGTCGGAATGTTTTGAACGTAAGTTGAGTTCCATGAAAAGCCTAGAACGCCATCGCAACATCGGAATCTCCGCCCACATCGACTCGGGGAAGACCACCCTGACGGAGCGGATCCTCTACTACTGCGGCCGGATTCACCGAATGCAGGAGGTCAAGGGAGGCGACGGCGGCGCGACCATGGACTACATGGATCTCGAACGGGAGCGAGGTATCACCATCACGTCCGCGTCGACGCAGGTCGAGTGGGATGACCATTCGATCAACGTCATCGACACGCCCGGCCACGTCGACTTCACGGTCGAAGTCGAGCGCAGCCTGCGCGTCCTCGACGGAGCCGTATTGGTGTTGTGCGCCGTCGGCGGCGTTCAGAGCCAGTCGCTCACCGTCGATCGACAGATGAAGCGCTACCACGTGCCGCGGATCGCGTTCATCAACAAGGTCGACCGTATCGGTGCCAACCCGGCATCGGTCATCGATCAAGTTCAAAAGAAGCTCGGCGTCACGCCGCTGCCCTTGCAGATTCCAATGGGCCTGAGCTCGGAATTTGCCGGCGTCATCGACCTCATCGAGATGCAGGCGGTCTACTTCGAGGGCGAGCAAGGCGAAGACGTCCGACGCGACGCCATTCCGGCGGCGTACGCCGAGGAAGCGGCGAAGGCCCGCATGCACATGCTCGAGACCTTGTCGCTCTATAGCGACGACCTGATGGTCGCGCTCTTGGAAGAGCGGCCCGTCACCGCAGCCGAGATCCGCCCGATCATTCGCGAGGCCACTCTGTCGCAGGAGCTGACGCCCGTGATGATGGGAACGGCTTTCCGCAACAAGGGCGTGCAGGAACTGCTCGACGCGGTGATCGCCTACTTACCGAGTCCGCAAGACCGCAAGATCGAGGCCATCGATTTGTCGGTCAAGCTGGCGGCCGGCGAAACGGCCCCGTCAACGGTCCACGGAGCAAAATCCACGAAGAGACCACTCACCAGCTCGCCCAACGATCCGCTCGTGGCCATGGCCTTTAAGACCGTGGTCGAGACGTTCGGACAGCTCACGTATTTCCGCGTCTACCAGGGCAAGATTCAAAAGGGCGAAAGCTACACGAATCAGCGGACCGGCAAGAAGATGCGGTTCGGCCGCCTGGTGCGCATGCACGCCGATCAACGCGAAGACGTTGACGTCGC
>DASZIA010000170.1:0-28514 GCA_035949535.1 Planctomycetaceae bacterium
CGTCTAACCCGGCGGCTTCGCCTGATGGGGCGGCAGACGGCCTCACGCTCGCAGAGGCCGAACGGCAGCACATCCTGAGTGCTCTGGGCGACAGTCATTGGGTCGTCGGGGGCCCAAAGGGGGCGGCAGCCCGCTTGGGTATGAAGCGCTCGACGCTCGTCTGGAAAATGAAGAAGCTCGGCCTCTCACGCCCCTGAGTAGCGCCCGCCCCTTGGCGCAAGCGCTCGCCTGCTGGCGCTCGGGTATTGACACTCGCGCGACGCATCTCTGCATGACGCGCCCCGATTGATCCACAAGTCTTTGATGGCGCGTGTCTTAGCGATCTGGCGCGAGGGCGGCTCTTCGCTGGCACGGCCCCTGCATTATGCCCTCGCACTTACACGAGCAGGATCATTCGCGAAGAGACGCGACTTGCTGCTCTGTGTGGCCTTCGGGCGTGCCCCATTACCTTCGACCAAGGAGATTGAAATGAGCCGTTTTGCTTACTCGCTCGCCATTTCCACTTTGCTCACTGTCGTTGTCGGAGCCGGAGCCCGCGCGGACGACTACACCGTTGATCCAGCGCACTCCGCAGCGGTTTTCCGGGTTTCCCATCTCGGGCTGAGTTGGACATACGGCCGGTTCAAGGACGTTTCCGGCAGCTTCGCAGTAGACCCTCAAAATCCTTCGGGCACGCTTTTCTATCTGACCGCACAGGTCGGCAGCATCGATACGGATAACGCGAAGCGCAACGAGCACCTCAAGAGTCCCGACTTTTTTGACGCCGCACAGTACCCCACCGTTACCTTCAAGAGCACGTCCGCGAGACCGGTTGAAGGCGGCTACGAGGTGGCGGGCGATCTGACGCTACATGGAGTGACAAAGCCGCTGACGATCATCCTGAAGGGCGGCCGCTCGGCAGAGTTTCCCAAGGGCGTCCAGCGAACTGGTTACGTCACCGAGTTCACGATCAAACGCTCGGATTTCGGCATGGACAAAATGGTCGGAGCCGTCGGCGACAAGATTACCGTGGAACTCAGCTTTGAGGGGACCAAACAGTAACGGCCCGGTGGCGGGCGGCTCGCGCGGCACCGACTCTTTTCGCTCACATCGGTGCTAGCGCGAGCCGCTCGATCGACGCTGGTGGCCCGCCGCGAGTGGCAGAAACCTTGAGGAGGATCAACCAATGCCCGATCCCATTCTGATCGCAAAAGCATTCGGCGTTGCCACCGCAATCAGCGTGATGGTAACGCTGCTGTCCGGTAGGTCTTCAAGAAAAACGGTCGCTGTTGCGGGTTCGATTGTGGCGATCGTGAGCGCCCTCTACGCCGGTCTGTGGATTCTCGAGCTTCTACCGCACTTTCCGCCACGGGACGCTCTCGATCGACTGTTGCTGATCGTCCTGCCTGCGGCGGCGGTTGCGGAACTGCTCGGAGCGGCGTCGGGCCGAATCGGCAGGGTCAGTCGCGGCGCCGTTGCGGCCTCTGTGACGCCCGTGCTGCTGTGGGGATCGGTCTACACCACTGACCTCTCCGGCCCAGGCTCCCGGGCCTGGTCACCGGCGATGACGTGGATGATCTATGCCATGCTCGCAGTCGGGCTAACGGCAGCATGGATCCTCCTGAACCGCCTCGCCAGCCGGGGCGGTGAGCAAACGACGCTGGTATCCGTGGCCGGCACAGCGCTCGGCGCTGGCCTGGTCATCATGCTCTCAGGCTACGCAACCGGCGGGCAACTCGCCGTACCGCTCGCAGGAGGTCTTGCGGGCGTCGCGCTCGGCTCTATGGCTTGGAAGAGCACATCGGCGGGCGAAAGTGCGGCGGGGATCGGCCTCATTAGCTTGTTTGCACTCTTGGTCGTCGGCCGCCTGTTCGCCGGGCTGACGAGCCTGAATGCCGCCTTGCTCTTCGCGGCTCCACTGCTTGGCTGGGCAGCCCAAGCGATCCCGTCACGTCCACGCCTCCGTGCCGGATTGCGACTGGGATTGGCGGCCGTGCCGGTCGTTGTCGCGTTGGTTCTGGCGCAGCAGAAGTTCGCGTTCGACTCCACCCAGCCCGGAACCGTAGCAGAGGGATCGCTCGACGATTACATGAGCTTCGGCAAATGAGGCAGGCGAGTCGATGCCAACGATCAAGAGATGGAAGCCCAAGCATTGCCTTGACGAGAGCATCTAGAAGGGCTTGAGCGATGCTGCGAATTACAGTTCACGACGAACCACGAGTCCTGACGTTCCAACTTGAGGGGACCGTAGCCGGCCCGTGGCTGAAGGAGCTTGAAGGGTGCTGGCAAGATTCGCTGCTGTGCCCGCGCGAACCGATTCTGCGTATCGACCTGACCGGAGTCACGTCCATTGATGCCGCCGGCCAAGCGTGCCTGGCGGACTTGCACCGGCAGGGAGCGGACTTCATCGCAGCCGACTGCCTGACAAAAGCCGTCGTCGCAGAGATCACCAAGGCTCCCGCCGTCGATTGCCGGGGCAGGAATGGCAACGCCGAAGGCCGACTGTCTGTGAAGGAAGAAACAACATGACGGGCAACGCCCGGAAGGATCAGGACGGCGGATTGTCTGGCTGCGATGAGGCGCACACGTGCAATAGCCGCCTGAACACCTCAAGCACAACTTGTGGATCGTTGACCATTCCTCTTTTGATCAGCTCCTTTGCACGTTCCCAAGCGAGGTCATCCCGTGCCCGGGTGAGAAAATCCGCGCCGAGCCACGTGATCGCCACCGATTTCCAGACTTCCCCTGGGGACGTCCAAACAGCGTTTGCGTTCACGTAGCCTAGACCATCGAGCAGGCGGATGTGATCTGAGACCGTCTCGACATCGTAACCCGCGATCGAAAGGTCGATGACATTGTCGCGCTGCGGCTGTCGGTCGATGTGTGCCAAAAGGGCGCGGACGAGTTGGAGGTCGAGTTCCATCGTGGCTTGTTTGTTGGGAGACGAAACATCAACTGCGCCGCCGAAACAACCGTCACGGACTCCAACGGTTAATCAAGGACGCAGCTGAACTAGGCTTTCGATAGACGAAACTGTTCGGCAATCCAGGTTCGCAGGTCGGCCACGATCGCGTCCATGAAAGCTTCTGCCGTTTCTTCGGGTACGCATGCAGGAACATAGGTCGCTTGCAAGTGCAGTCGGCCCTGGAACTGATTGCCAACAAGAGTCACCCCGACCGAAGGCCAGCACGGGCCGACATACCGGAAATCATCGATCGGCGCCCCGCAGAAGGAATCGCCGACGGCGTCGGCCGATCCAAAGTACGCGTACCACGCTGTATAGCCATGCCGTAGCAGTTGTCGCATTGCGAAACGCAAGAACCGCGGTTGGCTGCGAAACAGCGCCGCCAGTTGCACGACTCCCAAGTCGACTCGCTGCTCGAGGCGGTCTCGCAGTTGGCGCGTCAGATCGCGCGCCATGTCGCCTTGCGAGGTCCTGTGAGTGCGTCGGTGAACAATCGGGACGACGGTCGACAGGTTTTGAAAGAGCGGACCACGATCGCCCCGCAGTCCCAAGTCCAGCCCGATCCCGACGGTGAATCGCGAGCCCGCGCGCCGGGGCACTAGTCGATCGAGCGTTCGGAACACGCTGGCCAGCAGCGGCATTGAAAGTCCGGGAAAGCCACAAACGTCAACGACGCGCCGTGTCAGCAATCGCGTCTCGGCAGCATCGACCACTCGCCGAGCCACTTGCAACGCCAAGGATCCTTGCGACGCTGATCGGGGTTTGCCGAACGTCGCAATGTTGCCGCGGATCGAATGCAGGCGCAATTTCACCGTCCTCCAGGCAGCTGTCAGCCGTTCTCGGCGTGTGAAGCCAGCCAGATATTCCCTGATACGGTCGTCCTGCTCGATCGATGACGCCCCATCGACTCCAGTGCGCGCATGGAACAACTCGTCGATCTCACGAAGCACTCCGATTGCAGCCGGGTTGTCCATCAGCGTGTGGTTGTATTGCATCACGACCACGTCGCGGCCGTCGGGCCGGCGCAAGACGTGAAAATCGATCGCTGCTTGGGCGAACAGGTCGCGAGGCTTTGATAGGAGCGCGGCCAGCTCGCGCCAAATCTCCTCTTCGCTGGAACTCTGCAACCAGGCTTCTCTCGGGAGCAAGTCGCTCGAAGGCCGCCACGACAGCCCCCCGAGGTTCTCGCCGACCGAGCAGGTGATGCCGGGATATTTCACGCGCAGTTGGCCGAGAGCCGAACTGAATGCGCTAAGATCGATCCGCCCGCTTAGCCACAGCACGGCTTGCGTGTCGAAGCCGGGTCCTCCCAGCGATTGCACCGCCTGATGCACGGCCAGGATCGTGCAGTCCATCGCATTGAGTCGGCGCGCGAACGATTCGCGGCCCGCACTCGGAGGGACAGCCACCGACGATTTCGCGAAGCTGGTCTGCGGACCTTCATGACTTTCAACGATTGTGGTCATTGGCTCACCGCGGCGGTCGGCCTTTCTGGTTGACTGCGATGGAGCAACTTTCCGCTGGCAGTCCGTTCCAAGTGATCGACAAACTCGATCTCCTGAGGCACTTTGTAGTCGGCAAGCCGTGACCGACAGAGCTCGAGTAGCTCGTCCGCGCGAAGGCTCGCCCCGGTCTTCAGCACAACTCGCGCACTGGCCACCTCCCCAAGCTTGGCGCAGGGGCGCGAAAAGACGCAGGCTTCGACGACAGACGGGTGCGCCTCGAGGATCTGTTCCACCTCGCGCGGGAAGAATTTCATCCCCGCCGTGTTGATGATGTCTTTTGAGCGGCCGCGGATCGCGACACACCCATTGGCGTCGAATTCGCCGATGTCCCCCGTGTGAAACCAGCCGTCGATCAGGATTTCGTCGCGCGTCCGCCACGGCTCATAGTACGCGTCGAGAAACCCCTTTCCGGCCAGCAGGATCTCGCCGACCCGTGGTCCCCAACCGATGTCGGCCAGCCGCAACCGATAAGCGGGCAGGATGCGTCCCACCGCCTCCGGTCGATCGGCAGCGAATTCGAAATTGATGGCGGGCAGCCCGACCTCAATGATGCCGAGAGCTTGGGCGATCGGCAGCCCGAAACGTCTGCGGAACTGAGTGGCAATTTCCGGAGTGAGAGAAGTCGCCGTCGATACGGCGAGTCTCAGACTCGTGAGCGCCGACCTGGTCGGCGAATCGGCCATCCAGGCGTAGTGGATCGGCGAGGCGTAGACGAGGGTCGCGGCATGACGGTCGATCGAATCGATCAACTCGGGCCCCAGATGATTTCGAGGCAGCACGATTGTGGCGCCGAATGTCAAATAGGCGACAATGGAAACGGTAAAGTGATACGACATCGACAACACCCAGAGAATCCGGTCGTCGGGACCGATCTTGAGGGCGTCGTTGGCCGCGTTGATCCGCTCGTGGATCGATTCGTGCGATAAGACGATCCCTTTGGACGTGCCGGTGGTTCCGGACGTGAAGCGAATGAAGGCCGCATTGATCTCCGAGAATCCAAGCGGGTGCCGGCGTCGACCTTCGAGTGCAACCACGCGGGCGTTTCGCGGCAATTCGCTTTCGGATCCATGCGAACGGCGGTGGACGAAGTCGGACACTCGCGAAGTCGCCACGAGGAAGTCGATGGCAATCGTGCGGCAGATTTCGAGTTTTTCCTCGTCAGACAATTCGGTGGGGATGGGAACCGCGCACGCGCCGCGGCGCCAGACAGCATACGTGGTCACGATTGTGTCAATCCCGCTGGGAACATGGATGCCCACGCACGCTCCGGGCCTGACGTCGGCCGACTCCAGCGCGGCGGCCATTTCTGCGATCGATTCGTCGAGGTCCGAGTAGGACATGCGACTCTCGCCGGGCCCCACCACAGCGAGGTGCCCGGGTTGCTGCCGGACACGCCGTCGAAACAGGTCATCGACATTCCGCATGATCGAGGACTCCTCCTGCCGCGGCTGCCGAGCCGACGGCCTCTCCCATTGCCCAACATGTACCAACGACACGCGCTGAAGCGTGAGCGTAGCGATCGGCGGAGAGGCACTTGCCGACGGCCCAGACGTTCTCGTATCCCGCAAGTTGCAAGGCCCGCAGCGGGACCTCGTAGAAATCGCCGGCTTCGAGATAAGTGAGCGAGACACCGCGCTCTGGGTGCCAATACTCGATCGGCCACGAACAGCGGCAGGCCGGATCAGGGAATCTGCGCGCCGAAAGAACATCGTCGGCTGTGAGGCGGTACTCGCCGCGAATGCGACCTCCGTCTCGCACGCCCAACTGGCCTGAGCGGTCAATCCGAGCTTGCGCGAATCCCGGCAGGCTGTGGAGCACATCCAAGATGGGAGCCTGCCACGAACGCATTTCGCGCGCGATCGCCGCCTCGCGTTCTCGCCAGTCATTTGACAGCGGGACAAACAGCTTCACGTAGACTTCGTCGTTGGAGACGCCCCGATCGAGCCAGGTTTTTTCGCACTGTGCCGGCAGGGCACCGGATTGCGCTGCCGCGCGGAGAGCCCGGACACAGGCCAGGCCGCTGGGAACGTCGAGCGCGCCGGGTGCGACACCGCGCAGCGTGAAGATCCAACCACCCGCGGACCGCTCAGGGTCATCCTCAACGAGGTTTGGATCAATCAGGCGCACCACTTCGGCGCTGCCGGTCGCGTCGATCACCTGGTTCGCTGCAATCGTTTCGATCACTCGCGGGCCGCAGAGATCGACAGCGGCCACGTGCCGATTTTCGATCGCTACGCCGACTACCCGCGTTCCACACCGCACCTGAATGTTCGCGTGCTGGGCGATCCAATCGCGGACGACGCGAGCATAGATCCAGGGACGCACATTAAGAACCCAGATTTGCCCCATTCGACGCGTCGCCGCCTGCGGATCGGCCTCTTTCAGGCGCCGTTCCAGCTCGGCCGCCAGTCCTCCATTGAGCAGTTGGCCGTTCGAGTCGTAGAGCCCACCCAGTGTGTGGATCAATGCGTGGGTGACGGTTCCTCCAATCTGAGGCCGGCGCTCGACTAACACGACATTCACGTGGCGGCGCGCCGCCGAAATCGCCGAGGCGATTCCGGCCGCTCCGCCTCCGCAGACCACGATCGAATGATGGGTCATCGCGCTAATCTTCTCTTGAGTGCCGACCGCATCGCAGTCGGAATCGGCAGGAACGCCCTCGTCAGCTCGACCGAGCCGCGACGTAGGCCGCAACGCGCTGGACTGTCCCGAGATTCTCCGGAGTGAGGTCGCAATTGGGGATTGCGATCGCGTACCGCGACTCGAGTTCCAGGACCATCCGCAACAACTGCAGGGAGTTGAGGGCCTCGAGCAGATTGTCGTCGAACGACAGCATTTGCGCGGCCCGATTCTTGAGCAGCGATCCCTGGACGTAGTCTCGGATCTCGACGCGAAGTTGCTCGTGTACGATTGCGGCGGAATTCATGGTGGCGACCTCTTATAAATGAGGGTTTTCAAGGTCCGGCGAGCTGAAGGTTTTCCAGCACCGAATCGAAATGGGCCGCTGCCGAATTTCGCAGTGCGGCCAGTGCGTTGTCCGATTGGCCCTCCTTGGGAGCCGGAATCAATTCGAATCGAGCGTCGGGAACCTTGCCGCTGGCCAGCGCCACGCGCGGACGACCGCGGAGCGGACGGGCGTCGGGCGTGACGAACCGGATGGCAAACCCGACGCGCTTCTCGTCCCCCGTATTCGCCTGCGATCCATGCAAGACGTCGGGGTCATGCAGCGACATTTCTCCCGGTCGAAGCTCGACATTCACAATCGACTCCGAGTCTATGGCGGCAATCTCGCTTCCATCTCGCGGTCTCACCTGCATGCAGCCGTTCTGGGGAGTGCAGTCGCTCAGGGCGATCCAAGCCGTTGTCGCGGGCCCTTCAAATCCCATGTAAGGGCGATCGCGATGCCAGGAAATGGCGATGGCCGAGTCGTGCGGATGCTTGGCGAAAAGCTCGGTCGCCCAAATGAGCAAATCCGCCCCTAACACATCCCCGACCGCGTCGAGCACTTGATGGTGCGTGGCCAGCGCCCAGGCCCAGGGAAAATGCAGGTGCATCTGCCGGACTTCGATCGTCCGCGGCCGACCCCCAAGCTGTTGTTCCAATTCGTCACAGCGCGCCCGAAATGAGCACGCTTCTGCACGCCCCAGGACGAGAATCGGAAAAACCAGCCCGTGATCCCGATATCGGCGGCGCTCGATGTTAGTCATGACGGACGGCACTACATCCCCCCTCCTGAGGCACGAGCCTTTGGCCAATTCAGTCGCATCAACGAGGCCCACGGAAAGGGGGCCACTGCCAGTTGCACGCCGTAACAAATCGGAAAACTCAGGGCGATTAAGCGAATTTCATGCCGGTCGATTAACACTCGGAAAGCGACTTCGTTCACGAATTCCGGTCGTCAAATCAACCAGCGTGCCGGTTTCTTGCGCACTGTTTGTCGCAGGATCCAGGACGGCCTGAGAACGTTTCTGATCACGGATGCAAAGTCATTGAGTTCATCGCCATACGGCGCTTTCCCAAGCGTAGGAAGCGGCGGTTTTATTCACGCACCCTCCCGAGTTCTAGGCCTTAGCTCGTGGTGTCGCGAGCAGAGCGCAACCCAGTAAGCCCAACGGTAGCCCAATTGGCAGGAGCCAGAGCGTCAGTGTCAGCGCGGCACCGAAAAGCACGAACAGCGTGCCAAGTGCTCTTTGGGCCAGCTCGCCAAGGACCTCGCTCCAGGAAGTGGTTGGGCC
The DNA here is from genome assembly GCA_035949535.1 of Planctomycetaceae bacterium. GTDB lineage: Bacteria > Planctomycetota > Planctomycetia > Planctomycetales > Planctomycetaceae > DASPSM01. Next base: position 8,685 of record DASZIA010000170.1, read on the forward strand.
AGTGTCATGGCTCGGCGCGATTGACTCGATGCGCTGATGCAGCAGGCACCCCGACGACTTCAACGATCTCGCAATCGACTGTTTGGCCGATAGGTCGATGATGGTTGCCATGTTGATTCCGATCCTGGTTAATTCCGATGTCTGGTAGGGAAATCGTGCCTCCTCAGCGCACGCGAAAAGCCAAGGAGGAGCCATCGAAGCGCACGTAGACCGGCACGCCGCAGCGCAGCCGCTCATTCTCGTTGTGAAGCCGCACGACCACCGAGACCAGGCCCGTGCGCTTCTCCGCCGTGCGTCCCACGAAGACGACGCGACCCTTCCCGCAGGAGATTTTGGGTTGACTCGAGCGGACCTCCGCGGGCTGCCCCAAGGACAGCTGATCGGCTTCGTCTGCCGTCAGTTCACAGCGCACGTCGATTTCGCTCAGATCCAGGATTTCTCCCCACACGCCGGTACCTGGGCGCGAGACCGTACCGGGGCTGACGTCCAGCCAGCTCACCACGCCGTCGATCGGCGCAATGACGACATAGTGTTGCAGTTCGGCCTTTGCCGACTCCCACGCGGCCTCGGCAGCCCTCTCGTGCATCTCGGCGGCGAGATCTGCCGTGCGGGCTTTGTGGTAGGCGACGTCGGGAAATACGCTCTTTGCCTTCTCGATCGTCCCGAGGTAACGGCGGCTCTCTTTCAAATCGATGCGAGCGTTTTCCAGCTCCGCCCGTTTAGCTCGCACTTCCGCTTGTGCCTCGTCGTCGTCGAGTCTGACCAGGGGCTGCCCCTTATTCACGCGGTCGCCGGCGCTGACCAGCACCTCGACCACGGGGTGAAGGGGCACCGGGGCGATCATTCCCTTACGCCCGGGCGCGAACTCAGTCCGTCCCAGCACTTCCTTGCCGGACCGATCAACCGGCGCCGAGCCGTCCGCTAAAAGCGGCGAAGCAAGTTTTGGAATCGTAGAGATCGGCTCACAGCCGGTGAGCACGACAAGAGCAACTCCGAACGGCAAGCCTGATCGCATCACCTTGAGTGAGGGCTTGTGCATTGCGATGTGTACCATTCAATGCGCCAGTTCCGCCGGGTCACATCGTCTTCAAGCCCCAAGGTGCCCGGCGGCGATCAGTAATACCCACCGCCGTAGCCTCCCCGTCCGATGACTGGTGGCGCGTACAGGTAAGACGGGTAGGCGTAGCCGTAGCCGGCGTACGGGTACCCGTAGCCTCCATAGCCAAAATCCCCGTAGCCAAAGCCGTAATATGGATAGCCAAAGCCCCCGAAACCGAATCCGCGGCCAAAGCGCCCGTCGCCAAATCCGCGCCCGAAGCCAAAACCACGGTCGAATCCAAATCCGCGATTGAAACCGCGGCCGAAGCCACCACCAAATCCGCGGCCGAATCCGCCGCGAAATGCGGCTCCCCCTCCGAAGCGGCCGCCACCCCTGAAGCCAGCGCCACCGCGGAAGCCACCACCGCCGCGGAAGCCACCACCACCGCCGCGTCCGCCTCCTCCGCCGCCCCCGCGGGCATAGACGACGCTGCTTGTCGTTTCGCTCAACAACAGGCCGCAGACTAGAACCAACGCCGTGAACCCCAAAAGCCGATTTCGTCGAACGCTCCTCATTGCCCCCCTCCTTATCAAGCCCACGTTTCTTGAGCCGACGACGCTGTCGGCTCGCCTTAGTTCGTGACGCGGTTGAGATCCCTTTTGCTAACTTCGAGGCACAACTGCCACCTGGACATCGAATAGCAATCCTGCGCCGGCTCGGGCTTCGACCCAGACGGCGTGGAACACCAACCACCACATCTCCCAGTCGTCGACCTCGCCCCAAATCGTCAGGATTTCGCCATCGCAATCGGCTTCGAGGCCGCGAATCTCTCCGCTAGTCGCGGCATGAACTCGATCGATGACCGCCCGTATCGCTGCGCTGTTGTTGTGGACCTCGATTTCGGATTCCACTGTTGAGTGTTCCATTGAAGGTGTTTCCCTGATCCAGAGTGAAAGACGCGGTGTTGCCGCAATCCATCGATGGTCGCAATGGATGGTCAAAACCCATGGTGGCGACCGCGACGGCGGACCGCTGCTCGTTCGTCGAGAACGGAACGACGCGAGGCATCGTGCAGTCTTCCGGCAGCCAGTCCGCCACCTCGATCGGACCCAGCACGCATGCGCGATGTGCAGCTGTATTTCTGCTTCGTCGACTCACTTTTCAATCGAGCCCGCCGGCATCCGCCCGTCGCCGGCGCTGCCGAGCTCGGCCAGCAGTCCCCGCGCGAATTGATGCGGTGGTCCATGGCATGCTTTCAAACATTTGAAGCGAGCGTCTGGCGCTAATCCTTGGGCGAGCAGCGTTGCTCCTGGTCTCCAGCGTGCCTCCGCACGTCTTTAAGACTCAACGCAATGGACCGCGGAGCGGAGATCCCTACTTGGACCCTGGTGCCTTTGACTGACAGAACCGTCAGCGCCAGGTCGCAACTCGGAATCAGCAGCTTTTCGCCGATCTTGCGCTTCAGGACGAGCATTCGGTTTTCTCCTGACAAACCCTTGATCCATTCGATCCAAGCCGACGCCTGCTCTCCTTAATCATCTACCAGAGCCTGGCCGACTTTATTCCATTTGGGTCGCCAAAGAATTTTTGTGATAGTTCGAGCGACAAGGAAGTTGCGCCGCGAATGTGAGGGCTTGCTGATTTAGTTAGTAGTGCAGCACTGAGTTGTCGGGACGTCTGTCAGCATGGGTTCCGGGTCACCCAGACCTGGCGTCTCGTCAAAGGCAATGGTTGGGTTGCCGAGTCAGAGTGCGGCGATGGCCCGAAGAGCGCGCGTTGGATCATGGAGTCGGCGCAAGCCGCGCGGGCCACCATTTTGCGCTTAAGGGAACCAGCCCTTTCGCTCGCGGTTCAAACGCGCGGCTGATTAGCCGCACACAATTCAGGGCTGCGATTCGGCCGTGTGCTCCTGGAAGAGCTGCACGAACTGGTCGAGGTCTTCGGCGTTAAGATCCGAGATCGCCCAATGGCTCATTCCCGAGCCCTGCCATTCGCAGATGTGAAATCCCTGGCGACTGAAATCGCGAGCTGGCTGCTCGCCATCGTCCGTGAATGGCCATGTGAAGACGTTAATTGCGTGTTTCCCGCGCTGGTAAACGAGAGCCGCGACCGGATGATCGGCCAAATAGTCCAGGCGGCCGCCGGAAAGCGGGAAACCTTGGGCAGACAAGTCAGGAACCTGCGGCGAGAAATCGAGTTTGTCACTGAACCAAGGCTTCACCGTATGCCGGTCAGACGAGGCGACGTCGATCAGGTGATTGACCTGCAGTGACCGCACGTGGCTGGCGATGACCCAATTCTCGAGTCGGCCGCTGGCCGGCTCGGTCGGGCGTATCAGCAACACTCCCATCGTTGCCGCTGCTCCGATCAAGACGAGGATGGCCGCGGCAGCGGCCGCTGGACGCAGCCAGCTTTCGCGCCCTGTGCGCCGGCGTTGTGCAGTGGATGGCGAGGTCGGAGATGTCGCGCCTCGAATGCGCTCGCGCAGCCTGGCAGGAGCCGAGTGATACAGAGACGGTGATGAGAGCACGGTCCTCAGCGAGCGCAGATCGCTCTCGTGTCCCGCGCAATCGGCGCACGTGCTGATATGCTCTTCGATCTCGAGTTTCCGCACGAGATCGAGCTCGCCGTCGGCATAGGGATGCAACAGGTCTTGGACGTCCTGGCAGCTCATTTGCCGTCCTCGCCCACACACGCGGCCAGTCGCTTTTGAAGTTGAGCGCGGCCGCGCGACAGCCGCGACATGACGGTGCCGATTGGAACTTCCGTCAACGTGGCGATCTGCTGGTAAGTCATCCCTTCCAACTCGCGAAGCACGACAACCTCTCGGAAAAGCAACGGCAGTTCCTCCACGGCCCGACGCACGCTGAGCTGGTCGCTCTTGCGCATCGCCACCTGGAGCGGGTCCGACGCATTCTCGCCTCGATCGTGAACGTCCTCGTTGAATGTCACCACATTTTCGCCACGGTGGTTCGAGAGCCAGTCGAAGGCCGCGCGGCGAACCACCCCCAACAGCCACGGTCGCCCGTCGCCGCCGCGAAAGCTGCCGAAGTAGCGCGCAGCACGAAGGTATGCCTCCTGGACGACGTCCTCGGCGGCGTGCTCGTCCTGCGTTAACCAGCGGGCCAGGTTGTAGGCTGCATCGAGATGAGGCAGTGTGACATCCTCAAACCGCCTCCGCTCATTGGCTTCCAAAGGGGGACCTTTTCGCGGTGACACAGTCAATCGACCGTCGATCGGGCGACTCCCTAACTACCCTACCATCCCTAGCCTGCGTTTATTCCCAGCTATTTTTTAGCTCAAATGTTTTCTCTCCGACGCCGGGAATATTCCGGCGATGCAGCCGGTAAGGAACTGCGACCGGCGGCAACGATGGAAAAGCCGCCTACCCACACGCACCACTCCAACGCAACTGCAAGGACCACCGATGAGCGATGAAACCAAGACGCTTCCCCAAGACGAGGCGAATCATCAACAAGGTGATGGCATCGATCGCCGAGGCATGCTCAAGTGCATGGCCTGGGTCGGCACCGGCCTTGTTTGGGGTATGAGGGGCGGCGTCGCGAGTTCGCGAGTCTTCGGACAGACGGCGACGACCCGGTCGAGCCTGTCGTTCGTGCAGATCAGCGACAGCCACCTGGGCTTCAACCGTGCCCCCAACAAGGACGTTGCGGGCACGCTCAAACAGACGATCGCCCGCATCAACGCGCTGCCCGAGCCGCCTGCCTTTATTCTGCACACGGGCGATATCACGCATCTGGCCAAGCCCGAGGAATTCGATGCGGTCGCCGAGCTGCTCAAAGAGGCCAAGAGCGGCGGCGGCGTCTTCTATGTGCCGGGCGAACACGACTTCGACACCGACGGCAATCAGGAATATCTCAAGCGCTACGGCAAGGGGACGACGGGCAGCGGCTGGTACAGCTTCGACTCGCAGGGCGTGCACTTCATCGGCCTGGTGAACGTGGCGACCTCGAAGTCCGGAAGCAAAGACGGCGGATTGGGCGTGATCGGGAACGAGCAGCTGCGCTGGCTGCAGCGCGACGTCGCTGGGCTGGCCGACAGTACGCCGATTGTCGTCTTTGCCCACGTGCCGCTCTGGTCAGTTTATGAGCAATGGGGTTGGGCCACACAGGACTCCGCACAGGCACTGCGCATCCTGCGTCGGTTCGGCTCGCTCACCGTGCTCAACGGCCACATTCACCAGGTGCTGCAAAAGGTCGAAGGGCACGTGACGTTCCACACTGCCCGCTCGACTGCATTCCCGCAGTCGCAACCGGGTAAGGGGACACCCGGGCCGATGCGCAACCTGCCGGCGGAAGGGCTGCGGTCGACGCTCGGGCTCACGGCTGTCTCCTACGTCGAGAACAGCGGCTCACTGGCCATAGTCGATTCGGCGCTCGCGGGCTGAGGCTCAAGGTTCGTTTCCGGTGGCTGGGGTCGAAGTCTTCGCAACTCGACTGGCTACCCATTCCGATGGGCTCGCCGAGATCCGCCCAAGGGTTTTTCAATCAGAATCTTCCCATCTGGGCTTGCCTGCCTCTCGACCCCAGCCACCGAGATGTCAAGATCGACGCACGAACTCCGAAATGGTGACCAATGAAAACATGGTGGCTCGCGTTGATCCCATTTGTTGCTGCGTTTGTGGGGATCGGATTCTGGGTCGGGGGAACGCGTTCCGCACCCCCGATCCTCAATCCGGTCGACCGTTCCCAGGCCGTCTCAGCGCCTCAGGTGCTCAGTCCGGCGGACCAGGCGCGGGCCACCTTCAAAGCGAAGTGCGCCGGCTGCCACGGACCCGATCTGCAGAAGCCCAAAGGTCGGTTTGGATACGTGCTCGACCTCGGCAAAATCGCCGCGAACCGCGAGATGGTCGTGCCGGGGCGGCCGGAGCAATCGGAACTCTGGGAGCTAGTCGAGCACAATGAGATGCCGCCAGAGGACTCGCCGCACGGCTCACTGACGCCGGCACAGAAAGAGACGATCAGGAACTGGATTGCCGCCGGTGCTCCTGAATGATCACGCCGTATCGCTGCGACCAGGCAACCGCCTATACCGCTCGCATTTTCTGCCACCTTCCGCAACCGCCCTCCGTGCCGGGCTATGACGCTCGCGCAGAGGCAGGCCGCGACGTAGTCGAACACAAGGAAGATGACTCGGATGGACAATTCGCATTACGTCGCGCGGCGCATGGAAATCGTTGACGGCAATGGTGTCAGGCGGCGCACCTTCGCGACTCCGGGGCTCGATATCTGGGTCGACAGCCGCCCGCTTGGCAGGGGTGGCGCCGGTGGCGACGTACATTCCATTTCGATGTGCGGCGGTGGCCACGTGACGCGTCTGGCGCTGGCCGACGTCGCCGGGCACGGAGAATCGGTCGACGGTTTCGCCAGCGTACTTCGGATGCTGATGCGCAAATACATGAACATTCTTGACCCAACTCGTTTCGCGACGGCGCTCAATCGGGAACTCACCAGAGATCCCCAGGCTGGTCTTTTTGCCGCTGCTCTCCTATTGACGTATCTCGCGCCCACAAGGCATCTGATCATCTGCAATGCGGGGCATGCGCGACCCTTGCGCTACTCGGCGCGACGTGGAAGTTGGGACGTTCTCGATTTGGAGACCGCCCGTGCCTGCCCGTCCCTCAAGTGTTCGCGAGCTCGATATCACCTGGACCGCCTCGCCAATCTGCCGCTGGGCGTTCTCGAGCCGATTGAATATGAACAATTCGCCGTTGAGCTCGAAGACGGAGACGTGGTCGTGCTGTACACGGATGGGGTCACTGAATCCCGGGATGAAGCCGGACACATGCTGGGCGAACACGGTTTATTAGCGCTTGTAGACCGACTCGGTTGGGACGATCGCGTTGGACTTGGCGAACGACTCGTCGATGCGATCGACGCCCGTCGCGGCCAATCTGCGGTTACGGACGATCGGACCCTCATTGTGATCAAGCGCAACCGGATACCGCTTCCCCGCCACTCGCAGCGTCGCACGGCACGCGCGTTAGCCAAACTGATCGGTCGAAGCTCAATTGGGCTGACCGATCGGGGTCTTCCCAATCGAGTAGCGGACCCCCTCGTAACGCTGGGCCGCTGACTCCGTGAATGCCGGATCAAGGCGCGGCCGCGCTGTTTCGGGTCGTAGATCCGTCCTGAGTCACAACTGAGTTGTCGGCGAATCGGACGGATAACTGTCTGCAAGAAAGGCGTTGGAAGGTTTCGCAATCGTTAAAAATCTGCCATCTCATCGGACAGAATTTTCCGATTACGTATAAATCATAAGGGCCTCTCCGTGAGGTCTGCGTCGCAATGATCGCAGGACGGATTGGCTTTGTTCGTTCGCCTGTTTTTGGGGGCAGAGACATGGCGTTCCCATCTCGCTTTACGTTCGCAGCCGCATCGTCACTCGTTATTGGCACGGTTCCCGCAGATCGGCCCGAAACGCTGTCGGCGAAGACGCCGTTGATTGCGGCACACGCGGTGTCGAGAATCGAAGCAGCGGCGCGCGTGATCTTGCGGCAGGTTGCGCCGGAAGGGTCCGAAAGCGCGCCGGCGAGCACTCGTCCGCCCGCTGGTCCGCCGCTTCCCCCGGAGGCGACGAACGAACAATTGCGGCCGCGAATCGGCCCACCTAAGGACGGCGCGGTGAGCCGCTATCGAGACCTGATGGCCGTTCGCGGGCAGCAGCTGAGCAATGAAGTCACCTCGGCGATCGCTGAAGCGCGCCGGTCGGGCGCAAGCGATCCCGATTCAGCAATTGCCTTGTTGAAGCGCGAGCACGGCATTGTCACCACAGCCAGCGACATCGAGCCGCAGCTGCGGGACGAGCTTTCCAGACGGCTCCTGAACACGATCCAAGAACTGCGAAGCATCAAGGAGCATCAGCAAATCAGTCGTCTCAACAACGCCGAACGTGCGGCACAAGTCGAAGCCCGTCGCAAGTCGCTCGAGCAGATGTCGCTGCAAGAAAACCGGCTTACCGAACTCATCGATCAGGTCCGGGCGCTTTTGGTTCAGGCGGTGCACGGCGACGACAACGCGTACGAGCAGGCCGAGGCGGTCGCCCGCGAAGCCATCAATCTCCGACCTGGAAACGGGCCCTCGACGCAAGCCCTCGTGAATTCCGAGGCGGGCGGCCAGTTGAACAAGGCCTATCGACTCAGGAACCTTCGAGCCGATCGCTTCCTCGAGGCGCTATACCTCGTTGAGCTCGCTCACGTCCCGTTCCCGGACGAGCCTCCGATCCAGTGGCCCAATGCCCAGGTCTGGCGCGCTTTGACCGAGCGGCGTAAGAAATGGGCGCAAGTCGATCTGCGGTCCGAGAGCAAACCTGAGCAACGAATCAGCGAGGCCCTCGATCAGCCGGTCGATTTCAATATCGAGCCTCAATCGCTCAAAGATGCCCTCGACTTCATTGCCGCCCGATACCAAATTGCCATCGTGCCCGATACGAAGGCGCTTGAAGACGCCAACGTTGATCTCTCGAGCGAAGTTCATGGAAGTTACCCCGGGATCAAACTGCGAAACCTATTCAAGCTGTTGCTCGAGCAGATGTCACAACCGCTCACTTACGTGATCGACGACGAGGTTCTGAAGATCACGACGGTCGACAAGGCCAATGAGAAGCTCTCGATCCGGATGTATCCGGTGGGCGACCTGATCATGGGTCCTCAGCAACTGCAAGCGTTGGCCGGTGCTGGTGCCGGTGGCGGCTTTGGTGGTGGTGGCGGTACCGGCGGCGGCATTGGCGGCGGTGGCGGGTTTGGCGGCGGTGGTGGCGGGTTTGGCGGCGGTGGTGGCTTAGGCGGCGGTGGCTTAGGCGGCGGAGGGTTTGGCGGCGGCGGAATGTTTAGCATTCCCAGCGAGCCGGTTCGCGAGCCCTAAGGAGTGCCTGCTGCGTTCACCAAACGGACGCACTCGTCGTTCAGACGTCGTTGAGTTTCGCCAGTCGCAAGACCGTCGCGGCTGCTTATAATGATCTGGGCACCATTGCCACGTGCGATCGCCGATAGAAGTGCTCAATCTGAACGGCGCGCCGGGCAAACTATTGGTCCGGTCAGCTAATTCGTGGCCCGCGCTTCCGGCTTGCGGTCAATCAGACGGCCCGATTCGGTCGAAAACTCCGGTCCTGCGTGAAGTACGCCGAAGCGGACGACTGGCACGCTTCGTGCTGCAACCCTTTGAGGGATCAGAGACCGCGATAATGACCAAGGGAACGCTCTATTTCGTTAGTGGGTTAGTGAGCTACGGCGAACCCTGCAGTTATTCAGTGTCCTGAGGGCCTTCGTGGTAACTCGGTGCGGTTTTGCGTCGTTCGCGAGTTCGTGCACGGCGACGATGGCAAGCGGCGCTGGAAGCCTTGGCGCAGTTTGAAGATCGACCACGAAGACGCATCGGCGAGCGGTACTAATCGATAGGGCGAACATCTTCATGGGAGCGTCGCTGTGCGTACCGTGGTCGTCGTTTTGCTCGTAGCCGTGCCTGGGCTCGTGTTCGCGGGTTACGCAAAGCAGGAGACGGAATTCCATATGGACGCGCCGGCAGCCAAAGTCTGCGATTGGATTGAGCGCCATCCTGCGGATCTCGAACGTGCAGCTGGAGCGATAGTTTTGGCCGAGCGCGACGTCTACGCGAAGCTGGACCAATCCGATGAGCACGGTCAAAACGTGTTCTGGGTCAAGCGATCCGCGCAACGCGGCCGCTACCGCGAAATCCTTACCGAGTCCGTGATCGGTGCGATGTCGCGCGAGCAAACAGATATTCTGGTCGTGGCGAATGAATCTGGTGGATGCGACGTGACGATCCAAATGACGGCAACCGTCGACGGCGTGGCTAATATGAAAATCGCCGTCGCGTCTCGACGCGCGATCAGAGGGATGCGCGGATTGGTGGAAAGAACATTCGGCCAACAGGATTGATGGCGTCGTGTCGTGGCCAAAGCGGTGGTCCCGGTCTCACTGCGCAGAAGCACGAGCCGCGATAGGTCCGCGGACATCGATTTAGAAGCACCCCCCCCGCGACTCGATGCCGACTCCTCGACAATTGTCGAGTTCTCGGCGCGTAAACGGCGCACGGCAATCTCGAAGTGTTTCGTGAGTTCGCCGAAACGAGTGCCGCGGTAACGAACCGCTGGAATGCGCCACCTCGTCTGTCGGACCAAGGACGAACAAAGGCTCGGGGCCCGGTTGGGATGCGTAAGAACACTGGGCGGATGCGTGGCGTAGAGATTCGCGTGTTGGAGCGGCGCGCGTTTAGCTGCTGAGCTTGTAAGCCCCTAGAGGGCCGACAAGGTCACGACTACCTTCCTGCGGAAGCAGGAGCCCTGTCGATCGAATTACGCTCAAAACTTCTGAGAACGCAACGCGACGATTCGTCAAGCAGTTGGAGGACGGGCGATGTGTAGCGCAGGAATCACGGTTGAACGTTTTGTAGACGACCGATCCGAATCAACACGGATTACATCAGCTGCACCAATTTTCGCCGGAGTCGTGCTGTTCGTAGGCGCTGTTTCCTTGTACGACGGTTACCTCGTTCTTCGCACGGGGGACGAAATCCGCCACTTCGAGAAGAACCCCGTTGGGCTGTTCCTGATTGAACACAACCACGGCGATCCAATCGTGTTCTTGATCGTTAAGGCGATCGGCACGTGCATCGTATTGTCCGCTCTGACCCTGTTGTACCGCCGTTCGCAGCGGATTGCCTTTCCAGTCGCATCAGCGCTGATGCTTTTTCAGGCGGGCCTCCTCATCTTCCTCGTGCGTGCCTGACCGTGAACGCTTAACTTTTGGCCCGGACGATCCCGAGTGCTGCCTGTGATCAATGCTCGCTTCGAGTCACTCTCGGACCAATCGTGGGCGCCGTGAGGAGGCCGTGAGTCAGCAGATCGCTTCGAACTACCGCGGATGGCGGTCGACCGCGATCTCCGCCTGCCGCCCCAGAAAGCAGCGGCGACTGGGATCAAGTCCGAAAATAATTTCCAGCTGACAGATCAGCCCAATCTCGCACGAAGCAGCGAAACGCATGTCGAGCGCCGCAGCTGGAGGGGCGACCATGCGGAAGGCTGAGCGGTTGCTGTACTCATATCGCTGAATGAACCCTTCGCCTGCGGCCCCGGTTAGATCGACCGACTCGACAGTCGGTTCCCTGCAGTTGGCGTTCGTGACGATGAAAGCCAGCGCCGAAACAGCCAACTGAGTAGCGGCATCACGGCCCACGTCAGCGCCGCCACAATGACCGCATTCGAGATCAACAGATTCACAAACGTCGACCAATTCTGGTCGAAAAGCGCGAAAACTGAGTTCACGACATAGACCGAGATGCAAACGCCGATCCAAGTAACAAATGCCATCTTCCATCGAGGGGGTGCTCGAAGCACTTCGGCCCGCAGCGGCGTGAACCAACTTTCGAGGCCGCATAGCATTTCTGTTTCTGGCGGCCTTTGCAGATACGGTCCGATCTCCCCGAGAAATATCCGGTACTGCGGCCATTGCTGAAAATCTCGCCAAGCCTCTTGAGATCGAAACCGCAAGACTGCTCCGAACTCGCTCCCACCTGGCGGGGGCCGCAGCATGAAAACGCCAAGATGACCTGGAAAGGTCAGTGACTTGGGAATAAATGCTCTCAAAGCTGCCTCGAATGCCTCCTCGCTGCCCTGGCGGAGGTACGCGTGATGATGACCGTGATCTGCTGCCCCTCTTTGTTAGCGAGGGCTTCGGTAATTGGGTGACATAGCTTTCCGATCATAGCAGCGCCCTCGTATGACCGTAGGTGCTGTAGTAGCAGATCAACACTTTCATGGGTAAGAACGTTTGCTGAATCCTCACGCCGAACCATCGTGGGACGCCGCTTTTGGGAAGGGCCACGGATCAATCCTCGGTCGTTGTTGGCGGATTCAATCACGGAACTCGACGCGATTCTTGTGCCACGCACAAATCTCAAATCGCCGCGCGGATGCGCGTGTCCTGGCATCCAACGAGCAGTGCACTCGCAGCTTCCTCTGCCGTTGCATCGCCGGATCGGGAGAAAATGGTCGAGGCGCTAGAAGCGAATGATGAGTTTTCGGCAATTGTCGAATTCTCGCCAGACACGGCGCAACGACTTGGTTGCCGAGGCTGGTTCGCGGTGAGAGTCACTACGCTCGGTGAACTCGACGCCGTGCTGGCCCGGGCCGCCGCGGTCGAATCGGCGAGCTACATCGAGGTCGTCGCAGGCAGTGCTGGATTCCCGGCGGGACTCGCCATGGCCGATCAGCGCCTCGACGCGCGGTACGCGAATGATTCGAGCGCCGAACGATTGCGACGGATCGCTGTCCGCTATATACGGATCGCGGGGCGTTGTCCCCAAGCACCCGGGCAGTTAGGCTGGACTAAAGGACGAGCAACTTTGGAGGTCCGACCCGCGCTTTTTTAATGATCGGTTGTCACCGAGCGTTCATCCACAGCTTCAGCTTGATGTCGCAACTCCTCGACGGTGATCCCATCGATCTGCTCGACGAGTTCATGCGCGATCGATTCAAGCTGTTCCAGGATCGGGGCGGCCTGATCAATCTGTGTGCCGGCCGCAAGATCTTCTAGACTGCCCGCCAGTTCGCCGGCGGCCCCCGAAAACTCCGATAGCATTCCGCAGCATTTGTGAGCCGCTTCGCGCAGGCGCGGCGCGTCCTGATCGACCAGCGCGTCCCGGAGCGCGGCAAGATGCTCCGGGACGCGCGCCGTGAGCATCTGACACAATTTCCTGAGCAGCATTGGGTCGCCACCGCAGGCGGCCAACAGCACCGGCGCGTCGACCAGGTCCTGCTTGCGGGATTGGCGAGATGGATGAACTCTGAGGACCCGGTCGATGGCCGCCAACAGCTCGGCGGGACGGATCGGCTTGGTCTGGAAATCATCCATGCCGGCTGCGAGACAGCGCTCGCGATCCTCTTTCCGCGAGCGCGCCGTCAAGGCGATGATTGGCAGGTGTCCCCCCGCGGTCGCCTCCCGCTCCCGAACTGCCCTTACGACCTGGAAGCCGTCCAACTCCGGCATGTGAACGTCCAAGAGCACCAAGTCAAAACCCCCTCGTTCCGTCAAGGTAAGTACTTCTCGGCCGTTGCTCGCTACCCGTACACGATGTCCCTGTCGGATGAGTGACTGCTCCAAGACTTGCGCACTTAACTCATTATCTTCGGCCACAAGGATATGGAGCGGCGTTGCCGCCGGGATTGGCGCTGTCCCGGCGAGCCGGCGGGACTTCGTCCTGGCCAGTGGCGAGGCATTGCCATGAGACCGACTCATTACTCGGTAGATCGTTTCGAGCAACTCGTCCTGCTGGACCGGCTTGAGCAACTGGGCGTCGATTCGAAGTCCGCGAGTGCGGGCCGGATCGCCAGGCCGCTCTCCGGACGTCAGCAGGATGATGCGCGTGGCAGCAAGTTCCGCTCTTTCCCGGATCATGGCGGCTACCGTCAGGCCATCCGCGTCGGGCATGCGGGCGTCCAGCAGCACAAGGGCGTACGGTCCGTCATTGGCGGCGCGGTGCCACAGGGCATCCATGGCTGCCATCCCGCCACCCACCGCGGTGGGGTTCATCTGCCAGTTGCGCAGCCACTCATCCAGGATTTGTCGATTGGTCCCGTTGTCATCGACCACGAGCACAGGCAGGTTCTGGAGCCGGGCGCCCGCAGAGCTGGGCGGTTGAGCGGATGCGGACTCCGTGGCGTGCGGCTGTCGGCCGAAGCGCGCCGTGAAGGCGAAGGTGCTGCCCCGGCCCGGCGCGCTGTCCACAGCGATGGTTCCACCCATGAGGCCCACCAGTCGCGCGGCGATGGTCAGTCCCAGGCCGGTGCCGCCGTACTTGCGCGTGGTCGAGGTGTCCTCCTGCTCGAAGGCCCGGAAGATGCGCTCTTGCTGCTCGGTCGGGATGCCGATACCTGTGTCGCGCACCGTGAAGCGGAGACCAACGTCCCCCGCCGCCGGAAACGAAGGAGCGTCACCCTTGCTTATTTCGACGTGCACGACGACCTCACCCTCGTCAGTGAACTTGACTGCGTTGCCCGCCAGGTTGAGGAGCACCTGCCGCAGACGTCCGGCGTCACCGATCAGGGAGTCCGGTACGTCCGGCTGCACCTGGTAGATCAGCTCCAGCCCCTTCTTGTGGGCTCGCACAGCCAAGGCGCGCAAGGTATCCCCGACGGCTGCACGGAGGGAGAAATCAGCCTGGATCAGCTCCAGCTTGCCCGCCTCGATCTTGGAGAAGTCGAGCAGGTCATTGATGACGCCCAGCAGGCTATCGGCCGCCGACTTGACCGTCTTCAAACCTTGCCGCTGATCCTCGTTCAGGGAAGTGTCGAGCACGAGTTCAGTCATGCCGATGATGGCATTCATGGGGGTGCGGATTTCGTGGCTGACGTTGGCGAGGAACTCGTCCTTGGCACGGTTGGCCGCCTCTGCCGCATCCTTTGCTTGGCGCAGCTCCGCGTCCAACCGCTTTCGCTCCGAAATGTCCTGGATCACCGCGACGGCGTACGCCGGCTCGCCGGCTGCGTCACGCTGCAGCGAAATGAACAATTCAGCCCAGACAAGCGAACCGTCCTTGCGGACGTAGCGTTTTTCGTGCTCAAAGGAAAGCGATTCGCCACGCAGGAGCGCGGCGAGCGCAGAGACTCCAATTGCGACGTCGTCGGGATGCGTGATGTCCTGGAACGTCTTCTGAAGCAGCTCCTCGCGAGTGTAGCCGACGATGCTGCAAAACTTTTCGTTAACGCGCAGAAAGCGGCCGCTCGGGTGTGTTTGAGCGATGCCGACGGCTGCGTTGTCGAAAATCCCGCGAAACCGCCCCTCGCTTTGGCGCAACTCCGTGATGTCGGTGCACGTGCCGAACCATTTGACGACATTCGCCCCGGTGTCGCGGATCGGTACGCCGCGCGTCTTGAACCAGCGATACTCACCGTCGCGGCGGCGAACGCGGTATTCGATGTCGTACGAGTGGTGCCCTGCGACCGATGCCAACCAGAAACGCCGCGTCGGCTCGCGGTCGTCCGGGTGCAGCGTCTCGAGCCATCGCCACCCGAGCAGCTCCGCCTCCGCGATGCCCGTGTGCTCCGTCCATTGCGAGCTAAAGTAATCGCATGTGCCATCCGGCGTCGCCGACCAAACGAGTTGTGGCAGCGTCTCTGTTAGGCTCCGCCAACGCTGTTCGCTTTCGCGCAATGCCTCTTCGGCGCGTTTGAGCTCCGTGATGTCGAGATTCAGTCCCTCCAGGAAACGCAGTGACCCATCCGAGGCGAAGACTCCGTGCCCGCGCGCCCAGATCCAGCGGATTGAGCCGTCCTTGTGCCGAATGCGGTGCTCGTCCTCGTACGTCCGCCGTTGCTGCAAGGCAGTCAAGATAGCGCGACGCGTCGCTTCTCGATGCTCGGGCAGCATGATGTCGATGTAGTCAATCCGACGGGACGTGAAGTCGTCGGGCGTGTAGCCGGTCACGTCTTCAGCGCCCTTGCTGACGAACAAGCAGGTCCAATGCTCATCGGCCAGCGCCCGGTAGGCCAGCCCAGGTAGGTGCCCCATGAGAGAATCGAGCTGCCGCTCGCGCTCCCGCAGCTCCGGCTCTTCCTGGCGGACATCGGTATTGTCGGAATGACTCATGTCATGGCCTAGTACCTGACGGCATCGTAGAATGAGCGCCGCGTCGGCCATCGGTGCTCAGCGCGTGGGACTCGCGGACCATGGCGAATTTATTGCTGATCGATGACGACCCGGACTTGCTCGCAGAGCGGGTGACCCACCTGTTTCCCGCCCCGGCACACATCGTCGAGATCGCTCGCACCGCCGGGGAAGGCCTGGAGCAGGTCACTGTTGAGTTCCCAGACGTCATTCTCCTCGACCTCCGCCTTCCCGACCAGTCCGGCCTCGAGGCCTTGAGGAAGCTGCGCCAAATCGACGCCCGCATTCCGGTCATCGTTGTCACTGTAGTCCGGTCGGCCGACTCGGCCATCGAGGCGATGAGGCACGGGGCTTACGACTACCTGCTCAAGCCGATCGACTTGCAAAAGCTGGACCGCGTGATCAACGAGTCGCTCAAAGTCTCGCGATTGATGCGCGAGCCGGCCGTTGTGGCGGAGACTCCGCCCGACGAAGAGCTCCCTGGCGAAGTCATCATCGGCTCCTGCCCGCTAATGCAGGAAGCCTACAAAGCCATCGGCCGTGTCGCTGACCATAGCTTTCCCGTGCTGATCACGGGGGAGACTGGCACCGGCAAGGAACTGGTAGCCCGCGCCATCTACCAACATGGCCCCCGCGCGAAGGCGCCGTTCATGGCGCTGAATTGTGCTGCCATCCCGGAGAACTTGCTGGAGAGCGAATTGTTCGGTCACGAAAAGGGCGCCTTCACCGGCGCCGACCGCCGCCGCATCGGCAAGTTCGAGCAGTGTTCTGGCGGCACGCTGTTCCTCGATGAGATCGGCGACATGCCTCCGGCCACTCAGGCCAAGATGCTGCGCGTGCTCCAGGAGCAGACGTTCGAGCGCGTCGGAGGCAACGAGACGATCAGCACCGACGTTCGGCTGATCGCCGCAACTCATCGCGACTTGAAGGCATGGTCGGAGGAAGGTAAGTTCCGGCCCGATCTTTACTACCGGCTCAGCGTCTTCACGATCCATCTGCCACCGCTGCGAGAGCGCAGCGACGACCAGCCTCTCCTCGTACACCACTACGTGCGACGCTTCAGTCGCGAATTGGGCCGCGACGTGCGCCAGGTGGCTCCTGAGGCAATGACGCGCTTGCGCGACTACTCCTGGCCCGGCAACATCAGGGAGTTGCAGAGCGTCCTGAAACAGGCCCTGCTCCAAGCCAACGGCGCCGTATTGCTTCCGGCCTTCTTACCTGAAGGTCTGGGGGGAGTTGGCGTCGTAGCCCCGCCGCCAACGACCGCAGCAGAGCCCGGCGTGGAGACGTTCGTAATTCGGCAACGCATCGACTCCGACGTTCGTGACCTTTACGCGGAAACGCACCGTCAGGTGGACCGACTGTTACTTCATCGCGTAATGGAGCACACCCACGGCAATCTGCAGCAGGCCGCTCTCCGACTCGGGATAGCACAACAGACCTTGCGTATGAAGCTCCGCGACTTGGGTCTCACTGTGTTGTCGCTTGAAGAAACTTGGCTGCCCCGCGAACAGCTCGCGCCGTCTCCACAATCCGGTGCGCTCGTCACTTCGCTCATCGATCAGGAACGTCAGCTCATCGAGTCTGCGTTGTCCAAATGCGGAGGCCGAGTCTCCGGAGCATCCGGTGCCGCCGCGAAACTGGGCATTCCTCGATCGACGCTCGAGTCGAGAATCCGAAGCCTGCAGATCGACAAACATCGGTTTCGATCGTCTTGACGAGCCGAACAGGCGATCTGGAGCCGGCACGAGCAAGTTCAGATCTCCGCGGCACGTGCGCCCTGTTGCCGATTTTTTGACAATTGGCGACTAGTCACCACTGGAAACGACCCCGACTTTCTTGATCGACACCGGGTCGGTTGCCTCACGTCGAGGGCCACCTCTGCGGACAAGCCTGGATCCTGGAATCGCGACCCAGTTCCTGCGCAGCGCGGCACGTCCGTCGCGTTGGCCCGAGTCGAGGCGAGGCCCGCTTTCTTGTTCGGCCGATGTCCTATGAGGAGGAGACGGACGTCCGAAAGTTTTACTTGTTGAACTGGGCCGGCCAGATCGTCTCATTCGTGGCTTTCGATCCGATTTGCGAGCAAGGGGAGATCATCGGCTATTTGCCGGCGATCAAGCGGCGGTCACCAGCCGCTTCGACCGGGGCGGAAGAGGCGATTACAGAATTCGCGAGCTGGGTCCGCCCCGCCTGAGCCTTTTCAGGTGTGATCTCCGCTAACCTGCTACGCCTCGGCCGCATCGCAGCTCCCTCGTGACATCCTGGGAATGCTTCAGCCGCCTCACCTGCAGCGGCGTCCGCCATGATTTCATGCGCATAAAAGCCGCTATGGACGCGCAGGCTTAATAGCGCTGCCGAGAACTCGACAATTGCCGAAAAGTCGTCATGGCCTCGCCCATGAATCGTCATATCGTTGGTGCATCAAGTGCGGCACTTTTGTTGCACCACCTGGCCAAATGAGTTTGAGAATTCGTTGAAGAATCAGACGACGACAAAATCGTGTTGCGACTCATCGGCCCAATCGACTCCCAGCATGTACGCGACCTCAAAGATCAGCTCGCAAACGAGACGCGAACAATCGTGCTGGACTTGAGTGAAAATGAAGCTCGTCAACCAGGCCTCCGCACGCTTCTTGCGGCTCAGCGAAGGCAAAGGGATCGAGCTGCGAAATTGTCCGGCCTACATTCGCGAGTGGATCAGCGGCGACAGGCGAGCCGGCGACGAATCTGAATGAAATCGCGATCCAGCTACGTGCTCCTCTCTCCCCTCGCGGGTCGCACTAATTGCGCGGCCTCTGGTGGCCGCTGGGGTAAGGGGGCTGACGCCCAAGAGTTCCACCAGTTTGAGGTAGTCGGACTACTTAGTCGCGTGGCACAAAACATGCAAATGAGCCAAGACTCGTGAGGTGCTGATTGCGAGGATTCAGGTGAGAGATCGAGGAGCTACTGTCGTGATCGTTGGAGGAGGTTTCGGTGGCCTGGCAGTTGCGAAGGCGCTGCGAAAAACGGCGGTGCGCGCCTTTCTCATCGACCGCACCATCTGTTTCAACCTCTCTTGTAAGGTTGCAACTTCGGTGTTGATACCGGAGCAGATCGCTTCATCTCGGCGGCGAATTCTGCGGAAACACACAAACACCACGGTGATCCTCGGAGAGGTAACGAGCCGGCGCCTTGACGCCGCCGGACTGGACCCGTGGGCGTAAAGTCAGCGGAAGGCCCGGGGTCCGCTGGACACGCCGTGCCTCGTCCAAAAAAGGGTCACGTCGGAGATCGCCTCGCCGACGCCGCCCGAAAAGGCCGAGTTGTGCGCGTTGGCACCAACGACGGTGGGTAGAGCTCGGTTGGTTGGAGCGTCGGACTTTGGTCCGAAGGTCGGGGGTTCGAGTCCCTTTACCCACCCATTTTTTTTTGATCGACGAAAGGAAACTTGAAAATGAATGTTCAGGAGGCTCTGAGCACACCGGCGCTTCGCAGGGCATCGCTGGTTGCAAGCTTTGTGGCTCTGGCCTTCGCGGTCACAGTCCAGGTATCGAAATCGTCGGCCCCCGCGGGAGACGCGTCCTCGAGGACATCACGCATCAAGCAACCCGGAAACTTCGATCCCGCTGGTTTCACCGTGGTGGCACCCCAAACGTTTGAGGACCTACGCGTCGGCGAAGTGTTCCGTACACTCACCTTGCCCGACCCGAAAGCGGCGGAACGCGGAAGCCCGTCGGGCGAAAAACTCCAACGCAAGTGCCTTGAAGTTCAAACTCATTAACCAAAAGAACATCACAGCAAGAAGCACGAAAGGAAAGATCATGGCTCAAAACAAGTCGATCTTTGTGGCCGATGGTAAGAACGCGATTCACGACGGAATCGAACACGAATCCGGCGGTGGCAAAGCATTGTTCGATCCTACGGATACGGTTCTGCTCCTGCTCGATCATCAGTCCGGCCTGTTTCAAACCGTCAAAGACATCAGCGTGGCCCAGTTGCGTGCCAATACCACGGCTCTCGCCAAGCTGGCGACGTTGCATCAGATTCCCGTGATCACGACGGCTTCAGTTCCGGACGGTCCAAACGGTCCGCTGATGCCGGAGATTCACGAAGCTGCCCCTCATGCGGTCTACGTACCGCGCAAAGGAGAGGTCAATGCCTGGGACAACGCG
>DASZIA010000171.1:0-4971 GCA_035949535.1 Planctomycetaceae bacterium
GCCGCCGTGGCTCCAGTTCCTCGTCAACGCCTCCACGGTTAACTCCACTGCGAGTAACTCACTCCCCGTGCTGACAAATGGAGACGGCGGATGCACGATGGAGCAATTGAACAAGAACCCGGTGACCGATATTTTCGTTGATCTTCCTGGTGCTGGCCCGGCGTACGTCGTCAGTTCCTGGAATACCTGCGCCAGCACATGGACCAGGGGCATCGGCCAGGGGCCACTCGGACCCGCTGATCCGCTGGTTGGCTTGGCTGGTCCCCCGATCGGCCTCGACATGACGGGGCAAGGGAATTCCAGCACCGGAGGACCCAACCCGGCGCCCCTTGCGAATGCGCAACCCTTGGTCGGCAGTATCTCGAACTTCCGCAGCAATCATCCCAACGGGGGCCTGTTCCTGTTGTGCGATGGCTCGGTGCAGTTCCTCAGCGAGAACATCGACATGTCGATCTACACCGGCCTCTCCACCATTCAGGGTGGCGAGACGGTGAGCGGCGCTGTCGGCGAACCGTAAGCGTTCTGCTCCGCGGTTGTTTGACTTTTCGTAAGATTGGCGGGCTGTCAACGGCTTCGTTGGCAGCCTGCCTTTTTTTGCGTTCTCTTCGCGGTTGCCGCGGGTCGGCTCCTCGTGAGTCGGTCAAGTCGTTCGGGCATTGCGCTCTCGGGGCCACGCTCATAGCTTGATGTAAATACCTCGTTTCTCGAGCTGCCGAACGAGCAGCCAGGTCAACGTAAAGAAGACTGCGAAAGCCGCGAGCGCGCTTGGCAATCCGGCGGTGCTCGGCACGAAAACCCAGACAGCCAGCGCCAGCATGCCGTGCGTGAAATAGGCAACCAGCGCGTTGGTCCCGAAGGTCCGGAAGACACCGAGCTTGAAACCGAGCCGGTCACAGCCAAGCACAAACAGGCTGTAAAGCGCACAGGCAAAGCCGCTGGCAAACGTCATGAACGACAGGGTCGGAACCCGCTTGCCCAGCATCCAGTAATTCCACAGTCGATGTTCGATGGCCGGATCCCCCGCGAGCCCGACGTCGTCTCGCGGCGTGGCAACGAAGGGCGGGTCTGCGAGCAACCGGGTCAGCGATCGATCCCGCGTCTGCGACCACGCGGGGACGAACGGGTTGGGAGCAAGATCGAGGTCCCGATAGGCGTCACGTTGATCTTGCAGGACGGCGATCCGCGCTTGCAATGCGACAACGTCTTCATTCGCAGCGTTGTCGCGTCTGCGCGATTCGTGCTGATTTTTTCCGACAGCGTCAAGCCGCCTCCGCTCGCGTTTGACACGCCGGTCGTAATGTTCGATCAGCCGATCGAGCCAGGCCTGTTCGGCGTATTGCCGGGAGCGGCGTTCGCGGAGCGCGCTCAGCTCAGCTCCGTCGAGGTCGTAGAAACGGCTGAGGCAAGAAAGCGAATAGCCGAACAGCATGAATCCGGCGCCGAACAGGAACAGCCGCCGGGCCGAGGCGCCCGTCGACGTCGCGCCCTGCACCAGATCGTACGCCAGACTGCCCGCAAGAATGGCCACAGCCCAGCTCAGCGATCCAAAGAACCCGCCGTCCCAACTGCGAGAGTCCCCCGTCATCCACAATTGCGACATCCAGTTGTGATTGATGCCGTAGACGAAATCCCAGTTGAACCAAGCGCACAGTGCACAATGAGCGAGTCCGTATGCGATCAGCACGGCAAAACGACCTGCCGGCCGAAATCCGATCCAGGGGAGCACCAGCAGCTGGGCGGCGGCAATCAGGGCCAGTGTTTCCCAGAGTTCGGCCTTGAGCAACCGGGCCGACTGAATTCTCCATTGAAAGAGCATCCGGCCGGTGCTGCCGAGAGCTTGCCAGGCCCGCACGCGTTCGATCGCTGATCTCAGGAACGCGTCCGCTTCCGACTTAGCCAGGCGAGCGGCGTTTTCTGCCGCTTCGTAGTCGGCTTGAAGTTCCGGTCGCCGCGGCTTGGGCGAAAGAGCCATCTCGCCGATTCGTCCCGCCGATTGCAACACCGCTTGAGAATTCTGGTCAGGCTTGGTCGATTTCAGATCGCCCGGAGCCTGTCGGGCCCGGGTGACAAGGACGGCGAAAGACTGCGTCGGCGGCGGCATTTGTCGGGCGGCCTCGAATTCGGCCGGCATCCTGCCCGAATTGGTCCAACGGGTCCAATCGACGGTGAGCGCATAAATCGCAAACGACAGGAGGAACAGCACCAGGCTGCGGCGGAGATAAGCCTTGGCCGTCTGCAGCCAGGTCGTCGCGATCCTGCGGCGCAGGTAGGTCAATCGAAACGAGTACCCGACCACGAAAAAGAAACTGGGCATGATCGAGTCGGCGTAGCTGAACCAGCTCTCGTTGTGTTTGAGTTGTGCTGGAACGCTCAAGAAGGGAGCCAGAAAGTTCACCAGGCACATGCCGGCGACGGTGTAGCCCCGAAATTGATCGACCGAAGCGATCCGTGGTTTGTCGATGGCAGCCGGGGACATGAGAGTTCTCGACCGCTCGCGGCCCAGGCGCTCTTAGGCAACTCCGGAGGCGCGACTTTCGGCGGCTGGGGTGCTGTTCTGGGAGGAAGGTCAGGCCGGTGCGCGGCTCCCGGCGAATCGCCGTCTTTGACAAGATCGGCTGATTCAGAGTTTCACATAGATCTTTTGCTTCTCCAAATACCGGACGCAAGCATACGTGAGCAAAAAGAAGAGCGCGAACCCACACAGGCAATACCAAAGCGGCGAGTCGTGCGGCACAAGCGACGAATGCGGCTCTTTCCCAGCTACCTGCTCCTCGATTACATGGTGCAGGAAGTAGGCCGCCAGAGCGTTTGTTCCGAACGTGCGAAAGACGCCCACCGACAATCCGCCCAAATCGCAGGCAAGCACAAACAATCCGTAGAGCGCAAACGCAAAGCCCGAGGCGAACGTGATGAACGACAAATTGGGCATCCGCTTGCCGAGCATCCAATAGTTCTGCGGGCGATGCTCGAGTGAGGGCTGCGGATCGACCTTCGGATCGTCGCGGGGGGGAGCGACAAAGGGGGGTTCGGCCAACAACTGACGCCACGTGCGGCTTTTCAGCCGCTGCCACGGCGGCAACACGGGGCTTTCGGCCAGGTCCAGATTCGGATAGGCCTGCTGCTGATCTTCGAGCACTTGCAGCTTTGCCTGGATCTCGGCAGTGGCTTCTGCGCCGACCTGGCTTCGCCGCCGGCCTTTTCCCGCGCGAGGCGACAATCGTCCGCTCAGCGTCCTCAACCAGTTCTGTTCCGCCTGTTGCCGAAGGATCTGCACGCGGCGAGCCTCGAGCTCCGGCCCCGACAGTTCGTAAAGCCGCGCCAGGCACGAGATGCCGAACCCGACGGCCATAAAGGCGATGCCCCACGCGATGAGCCGCCAGGCCCCGGTGGCCCGCGATCGTGCACCGATCACAAGATCGTAGGCCAACGTGCCCGCCAGCATGGCGATCGCCCAACACAACGGGCCAAAGAACCCGCCATCCCAGCCGCGGCTGTGACCGGTCATCCAGAACTTGGCCATCCAATTGTCATTGAGGGCGTAGAGAAAATCCCAATTGAACCAGTACGAAAGCAACAGGTGCGTGACGCCCAAGGCGACCAACGCCGAAAATCGCCCCCAAAAGCTCCAACCCACGAACGGCAACACGACGAGCTGCGTCACGCCGATGATGGCCAGCGTTTCCCAAAGATCAGACTTCAGGAGCTTGGCCAACGCGATCCGCAGGTGCACGAGCAGCTGTTGATTTGGCGTGAGCGCTTTCCAGTCCTCGATGCGCAGCCGGGCCGGTTCGACAAAGTCTCTCGTTTCCTGATCGGCCACGCTCGCGGAGTGCTTGGCTCGAGGGTCGTCGGGCGAAGCGCCGATCGCCGAAGCCAGCGCCACGATCGCCCGTTCGTCGGCTTTGGGATTCGCTTTGCGTGCCTCCGAGATTAGCTCGTCAAACGAGTGAGTCCGCGATGCCTTCGGACGAAACGGCTGGAACTCGGGAGGCATCTGCGCGAACTGCTTCCACTCATGAAAGTCGCTGCCGAATCCGTACATGACGAGCGAGACGACCACCAACGCCAGAGACCGCCGCACGTAGGTCCACACGGTGGGCCAGTAACTCGTCTGCTGCAGCCGCCGCAGATACGTCAAGCGAAACGAAAACCCGACCGCGAACAAAAAGCTCGGCATGATCGAGTCGGCGTAACTGAAATAGATGTCATTGTGCTTGAGCACCGGGTGAATGGCGGCAAACGACCCCAGAAAATTGACGACGAACATCCCGGCGACCGTGTAGCCGCGGAACTGGTCCATCGACGCGATGCGGGGGGAGGGACCGGGACTGACGCTCATGGGGAACTCGATTGGCGCGGAATGAGAGGGACCCTCCTAAGATACTCGAAAATGCCCGGCAGCATCGATCGTCGGGGAACGGCATTCCGCGGTGGGGTGGCCGGGGCGCCCCGCTTCGCGGAAGCCCCGGAACAGGGGCTGACTTCGGTGCTTACCATATCAATTGGACGTTCGCACACGGGGGCTTCCGCTTAGCGGAGCGCCCCCGCCACACGGCCGCAATCGACATTGTGCTCGCTGCCCTGCCGGCCGTTTCGCTCGGGCGTGGAATCGGCTATTGTCGGCAAGCGACTCTCCCGCCGAAACGCCCGCCTTCCGATCCCGCCGATGGATGCCCGAGCCCGCCAACCCCAGCATGCTCATGCTCACGCGCTCGAGGGCTTCAACGCGCCGGGTGTCATGCCCACGGCTCGGCGTGGGCATGCTTTGCGGGACATGCCCACCCAAAGCTGTGGGCATGGCACCCGTCAATTTAGCACCAGTCGGCCACTAGCCATTTTTCGGCGAGAGCTGTTTGGCGCAGTCCCGGAAGCGGTGGCGCAGAGTCGCGGAGTCGTCGCGAAAAATCTTTTGCGCCTGTCGCAGGCAATCGTCCTGTAGCTCCTCGCGCCAGTCGTCGATGAGCGCGATCA
>DASZIA010000172.1:0-17621 GCA_035949535.1 Planctomycetaceae bacterium
GCCGCCGTGGCTCCAGTTCCTCGTCAACGCCTCCACGGTTAACTCCACTGCGAGTAACTCACTCCCCGTGCTGACAAATGGAGACGGCGGATGCACGATGGAGCAATTGAACAAGAACCCGGTGACCGATATTTTCGTTGACCTTCCTGCGGGCGGCATACCGTACGTCATCAGTTCCTGGAACACTTGTGCGAGCACATGGACCAGGGGCATCGGCCAGGGGCCACTCGGGCCCGGCGATCCGCTGGTCGGCTTGGCTGGTCCCCCGATCGGCCTCGACATGACGGGGCAAGGGAATTCCAGCACCGGCAAGCCCAACCCGGCGCCCCTTGCGAATGCGCAACCCTTGGTCGGCAGTCTCCAGAACTTCCGCAGCAATCATCCCAACGGGGGCCTGTTCCTGATGTGCGACGGATCGGTGCAGTTCCTCAACGAGAACATCGACATGTCGATCTATACCGGCCTCTCCACCATGCAGGGTGGCGAGACGGTCAGCGGCGCTGTCGGCGAACCGTAGGCGATCTGCTCTGCGGTTGTTTGACTTTTCGTAAGCTTGGCGGGCTGTCAACGGCTTCGTTGGCAGCCTGCCTTTTTTTGCGTGCACGTCCCGCGTTTGACAAAGGTCGCTCTTGGTTAGCCAGCCCGTCCGCGAGACTTATTTGACTCATTGATTACCGCTTATTTCTGGACCGCGGCCGTGCCAGGTGCCTTTCGAGCTCATTGGCTTTCAATCGTGACTAGCCTGCCCTCTTTTGTGCCGCGACTGTAACAACGAAACCCGACGCAAACGCTCGTCTCTCGTTCCGCACGCCGGATCCAATCCCTGGAAAAGCCTCCGAGGCACCGCTACGATTCACGCGCTCGAGGCGTTAGCCAGGGCATCGGAGAGGTGGCAGAGCGGTCGATTGCACCGGTCTTGAAAACCGGAGTCGGGGCAACCCGACCGGGGGTTCGAATCCCCCCCTCTCCGCTCACTTCTGCCTGCACTTTCGAGGTCGTGACGATTCTTAGGTTTCACGCACGCTCTCTTCCGAGGGAGAGCATTAAACCTTGTTCGCGCTGTTGCGAGGACGGGTTCAGACATCCGGTTAGCGTCGAGACCAGCGGGGTCACGGCGATCGCGAGCCGATAAAGCGGGTCGTTTGATGGCGTTCCCACAAAACGCATGAGATTCTGGGATGACAAAGCGGGCTAGCGGCCCGCTCGATGGCTTGGCCGCGATCTTGATTGCGGGCGGCGTAGGCCGCGTTACTCAGGCCACCTTGTCGGCCTTCTCCCGGTGTCTTCCGATTCACCGAAGGCAATCAGCATCAAGCCGCACAGTTGCTTGGGCTTCCTGCTAGAGAAATCGATCGCGATTTAGGTGGTCTTGCTGAGCAATCGGCGGGCGGAAGTTTTGCCAGTCGGGCAGGTTTTCTGTCGATCCTCCCGCTAGTGAGGCTTATCTGCTGAATTTCGATCGGTGGAAATCTGCTTTAATGTGGCCGCAACAGCGTTGCCGGCGGCGCATTCGTTCACCTTCGGTTCATTGGCATGGCGGGTGCATTTCTCCACTCGTGTGTTGAGGAAAACAGAGGAAAGGCGTCAGTCATGCACACGTTATCCGTAGTTCACAGCTCATTGCGACGGGAATTGGCGGGTCGTAGTCGCCGTCAAACGTCATCCCGCTCGAGCGGTTACCAATCCAGGGTGTCAATTCAGTTCCAAGACGCAATGGCGACGACTTCTCTGGCGTTGGTCACGATCATCCTGTTCGTGGTCGTTTCTCAAGGGCTGTACCGCTGAGCTGGCAATCGCCGAATAGGCGAAGGCACAGGGGGCTGACGATCGAAAGAGCCTCTCAATAAATCGCCCAGACACGAGGTCCTCTTAGGAATGCGCAAGAGCTGAGTGTTCACGCCTCCGAGCGTTCTAGTTCGACAGAGCGAGTGGAAGGGTGATCTGCTAGTCACCGCGTCGGATCGCGAGCCGGAGCTCTTGGCGAGGCTGGCAGAGCAGTCTTCGGATTGAGAAGAGGCTTAGCCCTTTGGCGTCCTGGTCAGAAATGCGGACGATCTCATCCGTCGGCCGGACACCGACCAAAGCAGCGGGGCTTCCTTTGTCGACAGATTCGACGACTGGTTTTGCGCGCAACCGCACAATATGCAGGCCGCTCTTGTCTTGAAGGTCCCCCACGGCAAACCTTTTCCCGTTTTTCAGGTATAGGGTTCGATTGGGGAAATCGAAGGTCGCCACATACCGGGAGAGGTACTTGAGTCCGAGGAGGTAGTCCTTTTTTTGGGCGAAGATCAGTTGTCGCTGGTGGGTAAAGGGACCGAGGGTAAATCCCTTTAATCGGCTGACCTGCCCCGCGGTCTCGCAATTCGTTGCTCGTTCCAGAACTGAAGCGGTTCTACGTCGCAGTTCCAAAACAAGAGAATAAGCCGGCAGAATTGCGAGTCTATACCAGTGGTGACTGAATGCGCTTTCTCCCAATTGAGTCAAAGGTGCGTCACTTCTTTTCGCTTGGTCCACCAGTTGCTTGGCCCTCAGGCTGAGAGCCCGCGTCCGCGAGAATAGCTTCATCGCCACTGAAGTCCTCCCATCTAGGTTCCTCTCCGGCAGGGCTTTGCATGATCTGCTTCTTGAGGACTTCAACCAGTTCTTTGTCCTTTTCATTGCCCCGCAAACCGACCTGGATGGGCATGCGGACGGCCTTGTCGTTCTCGACTCGATAGCAAAACGTTTCGTCGCCCTTGGTTAATACGGCTGTCGCGGGAAGAGCCCAGACATTTTTGTGCTCGGCGATGATCGTGACATTCACATACATCCCAGGGAGGAGTTGACCCTCCGGGTTCGGCAGATCGATCTCGGTGCGAAGCGTCCGGGTCTCGGGCTCCAGCGAGCGAGAGGTGCGCGTGACCTTCGCTTTAAGTTCCAACGCCTGGAGTTTCTGCGGGCGAATCAGGGCGGTATCGCCGTTTTGCACCCAGAAAGCCTCTGCCTCCTGGATGTTCACGAAAACGCGCACGGGGTCAACGTTTTGTACCACAAAGAGCGAGTTTCCCTTGCCGGCGTCGGCAGGCTGGACAAAGTCGCCGGTGTTGATGCTCCGCCGAGTGACCACGCCGTCGAATGGAGCACGAATCTTGGCGTACAGCATCAGCGCTTGCACATGGTCCCGATCTGCCTTGGCGACGTCTAGCCGCGTCCGAGCCACGCTCACGTCGGCTTTGGCCTTGGCCAATGTGGCTTCAGCGGCCTTGAACCCGAGGCGGGTTTCGTCGACTTGTTCTTTGTCGAGCACGCCGCTGCGTTCGACCCTGGACAACCGTTCGAATTGGGATCTGGCGCGATCGAGTTCTGCCTGGGCACGCAGGATTACAGTTTCCGCCTGCTCGATCTCCGAGGAGGCTTGCCGTACTCCGGCTTCCTTCTGTTTCAGTTCCGCGTCCATGTCGGGCACATACAACTCCGCCAGAAGATCGTCCTTACGCACGCGGTCGCCGATGTCAGCGGTCCATTTCTGCACGTAGCCGGGGATCCTGGCATACAGCGGGGTCCACTCGTAGGCCTCGATGTTGAAGCCCGGCCGCTCGATGAGTCGTCGCACGTTCTTTTTTTCGGGATGAACGACCTTTGGCGCCGGAGCTTCGGTGGCGGCCGCCTGAGTCGCTTGGTCGGAGGAAGCGGCGCGCTGGCCGTCGCACCCAGCAGCCACGAGGGCGGCGCTGGTTGTGGCCACGATCAAGATTGACCCCTGACGGACTGCGGCGCAAGTGGATTGCGAACAACTGAACCGCATGGTTGACCCTTAGCTTGGTTGGATCTCGGGCGAATTGGCGGCGAGTGGCGCTTCCTGCGCGGTCCGGCCGCGGTCCACTGGCTTTTTGCCTCCGTGGTCAAAGTTGGGGCTCTCGGGATCATCGGGGTCGAGCGATGCCGAGCCGGTACTGCTCCGGCCTTGGACGACGGCGAAGATCGACGGCAGGACGAAGAGCGTGGCGAACGTGGCGATGGCAAGCCCGCCAATAACAGCGCGACCCAGTGGTGCGGTCTGCTCGCCGCCCTCCCCAAAACCCGCGGCCATCGGCACCATGCCCGCGATCATAGCGCAGCTAGTCATCAGAATCGGGCGCAGCCGATGTTTGGCGCCTTCTACGGCAGCGTCGCCTGCATCCCGCCCTTCCCGTCGGTTCTGTTCGGCGAAAGTGGCCAGGAGGATTGCATTGGCTACAGCGACGCCAACGGCCATGATGGCCCCCATGAATGACTGAATGTTCAACGTCGTGCGAGTGGCGAGCAGGGCCAGGATCACGCCCGCAAGCACAGCGGGGGTAGTGGAGATAGTCACCAGCGCGAGGCGGATCGACTGGAAGTAGGCCGTCAGAAGCAGCAGGATGACCGCCACCGCCATGATCAGGCCGCCCGTGAGACCCTCAAACACTCGGCCCCCCGCGAGCGCACCGAACATTTGACGCATGGGGAATACCTGGCCCCGGACTTCGACGAGTGCCCCCCGCGGCGGATCGCCGGCCGCTTTAAGCGCCGCATCGACACGCTGAGCGACGTTGCCGAGATCCTCTCCCTCGACATTCGCCGTCAGGCTCACCATCCGCCTCATGTTGTATCGATCGACTTGGCCAGGCATGCTGCCTGGGCGGACCTGCGCCACGTCCTGCAGGAGGATGTCTCCGCGAGCCGTCGCTTTGATCGGGACCTGTTCGATCTGACTGATCGAGTCCATCCTGGACTGCGGAATCTCGACCTGCACTTGGTAGCCGATGCCACTTTTAGGGTCACGCCAGAACAGTGGCGTCGTGAACCGACTTGAGAGGGTCGCAGGGGCCAGCGATCGGCCGACGTCTCTGGCAGTCACCCCACTCAGACCGGCGAGTGCCCTGTCTACGTTGACGTCGATGGTGGGGTAATCCAATGACTGTTCATACTGAAGGTCGCGGAGGGAGGGAATCTGCGCGAGCTGCTGCCGAACCTTTTCGGCGTAGGCGCGGTTGTCCTCTTGCTTCGGACCGTTGATGGTCACCTGCACGGGCGTCGGAGAGCCGAAGCTCATCACCTGTTCCACGATGTCTCCTGATTCGAATTGCAGTTCGACCCCTTTCATCGACGCACCCTGTCGCCTGTGTATTTTTGGCAGTTCCGTGCGGAGCCGGTTCTTGAACTCCTCCAGGCGGATGCCACTCTGCCGCTTCAAGGCCACGCGGAGGACGGCCTCTTGCGAGCCTGCAGTCCACAGGTAGATGGCATTAATCGGATAGTTGTACGAAGCGGTGCCGACAAGGCTCACGCTAATGTCCACGTTTTGGTCGCCCCCCGCCTGGCGAGCGATCTCATCCAAGACGTCCTTGGTCAGAGCTTCGGTGTTTTCCAGGGCTGAGCCATCCGGGGCGCGCACGCGGAGCTCGAACTGGCCCGAGTCGACCTTGGGGAAGATCTCTGTGCCCAAACCGGGATGCCCAACCCACCACCATCCCACCAGAAGGATCGGCACTCCGAGGTACAAAACCAAGAGGACCCAGCGGATCCTGAGGCAACCATGTAGAAGCCAAGCGTAGCCATTCTGCAACCGGGCCATCGAGAACAAGCTGGATGACTGCTTGGCCTCAGCGCGGACGTGCCGAAGCAGCCAACTGGACATGACCGGCACGAATGTGCTGGAGAGGAGGTAGGAGACGATCATCGAAAAGCCGACTGCCAGCGACAGTGGGACGAACAGGGCTTTAGCGGCCCCCTGCATGAAGAAGGAAGGGATGAAGACCGCCAGCACGCAGAGCATCGCCAGGAGTCGCGGCACCGCGGTCTGGGCATTACCTTGCCGGACGGCGCGGGCGATGTTCGGGGTGTGCTCAAACTGCGTGTGGATGTTTTCGACTTCGACCGTTGCCTCGTCGACCAGGATACCGACGGCCAGGGCCAATCCGCCCAACGTCATGAGGTTGATCGTTTGCCCCGTCAGCGCCAGGGCCACGGTGGCTCCCAACAGGGCGAATGGGATGTTGAGGACGACCACGATCACGCTGCGCCAGTCGCGCAGGAATAGGAGCACCATCAACCCCGTGAGAGCGGCCCCGAGCAATCCCTCCATACCGACGCCCCAGATTGCCCGCGTCACGTAGGGCGACTGATCGAATTCGAAGCTGACCTTGATGTCCTCCGGAATGGCCGCCTGCATTCGCGGCAAGTTCGCCTTCACCGCGTTGACGACCGCCAGAGTAGAAGCGTCGGCTCGCTTGGTGACGAGGATGTAGACCGACCGCTTACCGTCCACCAGGCCGTATCCGGTTGGCACGTCGGTGGCGTCCACTACATAGCCGATGTCGCCGACGTACACGGTCGGGTCCGTTCCCAACCGGATCGGGATTTTCTCCAAATCCCTGATCTGTGCTCCGACGACCGAGTTGACCGGCACGATCGGCGACTTGCCATTGATCGTCACGTTTCCCGACGGGGTAATCTCGTTCCCCGAAGCGATCGCGGCCACAACTTCGTCGGGTGACATTTTGTAGGCCTTGAGACGCTCCGGGTCGGCGCGCAAGACGATGGTGCGCTGATTGCCGCCGAAGGGCGGCGGGGCGGAGACGCCGGGGAGGCTGGCGAACATCGGCCGCACGCGGAACAGGGCTTCATCCTGGATTTGGCCGATACTCTTGGTCTCACTTTTGAACACCAGATAGCCGACCGGCACACTGCCGGCGTCAAAACGCATGATGAAGGGTGGGACGGTGTTGGGCGGCATGAACGAGCGCGCGCGGTTGACGTAGCTGACGGTCTCGGCCATTGCGCCGGCCATGTTGGTGCCGGGATGGAAGAACAGCTTCATGAGCGCGACGCCCTGAATGTTCTTACTCTCGACATGCTCGATGCCGGTGATATAGAGAAAGTGGTATTCGTAGTAGTTGGTGAGAAACCCCTCCATCTGCTGAGGGTCCATTCCCCCAAAGGGCTGGGCCACGTAGATGATCGGCGTATTCAGGTCGGGAAAGATGTCGATGGGCATGCGGAAGACGGCCAGCACGGCGCCCGCTATAACGGCGACGATCGCCGTCATCATCGTGATGGGATGCCGAAGGGCAAAAACGATCGGATTCATTTCTTAGACCTCAGAAGCAGGCCAATCGCCGCACAAGGAGCAGTTCAGGGAGCGCGCGCAACAACCACTGCCGTCATCAGGATGCGCCCCGGACAACGTCCCCGCAATAGGCGTACAGCGCGTCGTAGACAATCCACTCGGCGGCATTCAACTCGTGGTCGTCTTTAAAACCCAACCGTCGAAATCCATCAGCGATCGCCTTCAGCCCGGCGGATTCGGGCTGGTTCCACAACGACTTATCCGTGTCGGCGCCATTAACGATTCTCGCCAAAAGGCGAGGGCGACATCGTTCGTCAGGTTGTACTTCTTAACGATCGCCTCGAACGAACATTCTTTGCCGTGGTGACCCAGTTCGACCCCTGCAACATCAAAGGGAATCGCGCCCTCCGTCCGGACGACTTCCCCGACATTGTCGGCCGGCACAAATAGAAACTCGGCACCCGGATCAACAAACTTTTTGATGAGCCGCGGCCAGGCGACTCGGTCCACCTTCACCTTCTCACGGGTAAGCCACTTCATGCTTTTCTCCTTCGGGCAGCCGTTTCGTCCTCACACAACGCCCTCGATCGAGGTCGTTTAAGGCCGGGCTTGGTACACCCAAATTTCCGGCCCGTTTCTTCCTGACAATCGTGGCACGGCCAGATAGAGGCGCTTCAAGGCCGGATCGTAGAACGAGGTCTTGGCGCCCTTGGTCGTTTGGATGGTCCCGATCGGTGCATAGTGGTCAGCATCGACTTGTCGAATGACCGCGACGAATCCAGAGTTACACGAAACGTAAATGAGCTTTGATTCGGCGTCGAGGAACATGTCGTCGGCGCCCTCGGGGATCGGACAGGTCGCAGTTTCTTTGCCCGAGTCGATATCCAATATCGCCAAGCGGGGGTTTCTCCGAAGCCCAAGAGAATTCGGCTGTTCGCCTCGTCCAGCGCCAGAGGCCCGATGCCTTTGCTGCCACCCTCGAGCGAAAAGTGATCGACAACTTCGTTCTTGGCCGCGTCAACCACCGCGACCTGAAGGGGCGAACTGACGTTTACATAAATGCGGTCTTTCGTCTTCGCGACCTGAAAGCCATAAGGCGATCCAGGAAGCCTGATCGTCGTGACAAGTTCGAGCGATTTGGCATTGATGACGGTCAGGCTGTTTTCGCTTACCACGTAAGTGCGACTTCTCCGCGGATCGTAACGAACGCTGTCTGCTCCCTTCGCGGGCATCGATTTGAGAACTGCATACGACGCGGCGTCAATCACGGTGCAGCTTCCTTCTTTATCTTCGTTACCGACGAAGATGCGACCGAGATCCGGCACATAGACTACGCCGTGCATCGTCGTTTGGCCGAGGATCTGTTTAGAAAGCTGGCGGGTTCTTAAGTCGATGATGTCGAGCGTGTCGTTGCTCTGGTTCGCCAAAAACAAGCGCGCTCTCTCCGAGTCCACGAACAAATGGTCGAGCATGCCTGCCTTGCCTTTGGAAGGGATCGTAGCGATGCGTTCAAGGGAGCACGGTCGTCGCCGCGGACTTTCGTGATTCCTCCGAGAGCCGAAAGAAGACAGCCGGACGCGACAATCAACGCCTTGGTCGAGTGCCACGGACGCACAACTAAACTCATCACAACCTCCCACCAGTTAAGCCATTCGTTTTCGCCGATCCTCCGTCTTCAATCTTCGCCAGAGCCGGAGACGCTGCAACGCCGCGACGGCACCATGAGGAAATTCTCATCGTTTCGTCGATGGTGCAATCGGTTTGTGGCTTCGACAATCGAGCAAACGAGACGGAACGAAGACGATGCACCGAGTCTTGATCATCGAAGACCAGAGGAGTGGGGGCCAGCGTCGTCGGCATCATTGCGATCAGCGGCTACAAGCTGACGCAGAAGACGATCGGCAAAGACCTACTGCTCTGGCCCATCTTCGCGATCAGCATGGCGGTCACCGTTGTGACGGAGTCCGAGATGGTCCTTCTGTTCTTGGCGGCCGGAGTCCTTGTCTGGATCATCCGCACGCCGCCCCCGGCCCCTTATTTCAAGAAGCACGGCAAACGACCGGGAATCGTTGCCTTTGTCGACGGCGTAACCGCAGCCGTGGTTGGGGCGATTGCCGGAGCAGTGATCGTCCTCGGCCGCCGGACGATCTTTGGGACGGGGTGGTCGCCAGACATGCCGAAAGTCCTGATCCTGCTCGCGACGGCGACTCTGCTTTGGAGATTCAAGAAGTTGCCGGAGCCCGTCATCGTCGTCGGCGCCGCCCTAATCGGGTTGGTGGCTTACCCTTTCCTCGGACGGCACTAGACAGATCGGACCAGTCGAGCACAACCGGACGCCCGAGAGCTAAAGGAAAGGCGTCTTGGGCCGTCCCGCAGGGCGGCCCAAGCGACGGTCAGGTCATCGTGGCGTTCCATCTGTTGCTGGTTGCCTCGGCTGGGTTTGTTCCGCCCTTAGTCGCCGGACCACCTCGTGTGCGACGAGTTGCAACAGACGCTGAAGGGGCCTGCTCTCGGCGGGTGACGCTGCCGTCTGTTCTGCTTGTCTAGCTCGATCGACAGGGAAGTACCCTTTTCCGAGCGATCCGAAAAACCACCGATTAGTGACGCCTCCGTATCGAGAGCTCAGACGCAACTCGTTATGTCTATTGCCTTAGTCCAGTTCCGCATCGAGTAAGCGGACAAATTGTTGACCGGAGTGCATATCCCGTTCGACAATGCCGCCCTGGGGCGAGGTGCGCGGATACGAAATCTTCACCATGGCGAGGCTTTCGACCGGCATCCTTTTCACTCGCGCCGGATCCGTGCAATAGAGGTCAGCGATCGCGGCCGGTCCCAGCACCTCGCTCTGACTGTAACGCTGGTAGTTGTCGTATCCGTCGAAGAACAGATCGATTGTCACCCAGAACGCCCCTGCATTCTTGGAGCGCACATGGCGGCAAACGTCGCGTACCTTAGCCATGGCTCCTTGGTCCTCCTTTCAACTCGACCCACACCGTGCGCACGAATTCGAGCGGATCATCCGCTTGCAGGACATGGTTCAGCTTGAACTCATACACGCGGCCGCGTTCGATTTCCGCGGGTGAAAAGGGGAAACCATAGCTGGGCAGCTCAATCCCGTGTTTGATGGGAAAGTGAAAGAAGTACGGATTGCAAGCTTTGGCAAGCCGAGTCGCCAACGATTGGGTTGCCGCAGTGACGACGCAAAGCACGCCGACTTCGCGCGGCGGCGGCGTCCCGGGCGCGACTGCCCGACCCGAAACGGCATTCCAACCATAGAGACGCAGCGAGATGTGGTAATCTCCGGCTTCGGCGCCGAGAGTGCTGTCAACGCGTTGGCAGAGAGCGGCGTGCAGGCGGTCATGAAACAAATCGAGCTGAGATAACACGTCAGGATCTTCGATGCCGATCAACATGATCGTCTGGAAGGGTCCCAGGGCGGCTCCCTCTAATTTCATCGTGTAGGGCCTTGCTTCCCAGCGCGCGCCCTGAACGCGCACCGTGCGATCGTCCAGCTGCTCGTAGCGCGCCGCGCTGACATCAAGCATGCCGCCGGGCTCGGTCAAGTGGAAAGGATCGCTATTCTCGTAGAGCATGTGCGCAGCGACGCTGTGGAGGCTGCAATGATTTTCCACGGCCAAAGGCTCGACTTCGAACCCGTCATCGGAGATCCGCAGCAAGACGCCTTTCCCCCTGGCCGGATTGACGGTGCATTGGGCGCCGCACTCGCCGACCTTGCCGGCATGCCATGCCGAGGCGGCAGCGGCGCCCCGCCACAGAGGCACCGCCGCGAGAACGGCGGGGTCGGTTGTGCGGCCGCCGAGGACGATGTCGGCCCCCTCCTGCAGGGCCGCGATGTACGGCTCCGGACCCATGGCGGCGACGATGTGAGCGCACTCGTCAATTGTGGCGTCGCTCAGCGGCCCGTGGGGAGCGAGGGGTTGGATCTTGCCTTGGGCGTTTTTCGCCTTCAAGACCGCGCGATCCTGTTCGGAATAGATCATGGCGATGCGGGGAGTGAGGCGCAGCTCTGTGGCGATCTCGAGGGCGAGGTCGCGCGTCCAGTCCAGTGCCCTGTCGCTGCCCGATTGCCCGCAAGAACCAATGACTAGTGGGATGCCCGCCTCGGCCTGAGCCGCCATCAGAATCCGAAGATCGCATTTGACGGCCTCGCGGCTGTACTTGGAGATGCCCAAGGCGAGATACGCCGCTCCGCTATCCGTTGAACCTGCGTCCGACGCGATCGCATGGGCGCCGGCAGCGAGGCCGTACCGAACGTCGGCTTCCTGGACTCCCGCTCCCAGCGAACCCACGGGAACGAGCACTTTCACGGCATCAGGAGGTTTACTTTCAGCAGGCATGCATCTCAGCTTTCTCGATTAACGAGAGATTTCCTCCAGCGAACGCCCGAGCGTGCGCGGGCCGAGCCACGCGATCGAACCGATCACCATCAGCATCGAGGCGGAGATGAACGCGAAAACGCCGGGCGAACCCCAGCGCTGCAGCAGAAAAGCAATCATAAAACTTGCGAGGGCCGTCGAAAGGCGGCTGAAAGAGTACACAAAGCCAACGGCTTTGGCCCGGACGCGCGTTGGATAAAGCTCCGCCTGGTAGGCGTGGAAAGCGATCGACAACAGGGTGTTGCATCCCGTGATCAGCACGCCCAGAGGTATCAACAGAGCCGGCTGTGAAACGGCGGCAAAGAGTGGTCCAAGAATGGCAATGGCGCCTGCAGCAGCGACAATCAGCCACTTCCGCTCGAAGCGTTCCGCGACCGTCACACTCCACAGGAGCGCCATGAAGGGCGCGGCGCACGCGATGCAAAAAGAATAGAGCAGGCTCTTGGTGAAGGAATGGCCGCCGGCTTCGAGTAGCGTCGGCAGCCAGTTCATGAAGCCAAAGACCGCGATCGACTGGAAAAAATTGAAAATCACGAGCATGACCGTCCGCCTGGCATAAAGCGGCTTCCAGATTTCTCGCAGACGGGCTCCGCCCGGCTCCTCCATAACCGCCGGGCCGGGCGGCGGCAGCGGACGGCCAAGGTCGGCTTCCACCCGAGCTTCCAACTCTGCAACCACGCGCTCGGCCTCGTCGACCTGACCGTGCCGCAAAAGCCAGCGTGTTGACTCCGGCACACGCGTCCGGATCCACCAAACCAGGAAAGCGCCGCCGCTGCCAAAGAGCACCACATAGCGCCAACCCGAAATCCCGAACGGTGACACCGGAATCAAGAGCCAGGCGAAAAGCGCCAGTAAGGGTATCGCCAGATAGGCGATAAAGTGGCTAATGGCGAACGCCCGGCCGCGCATGTGCTTGGGCATCAGCTCGGCCAGATACGCGTCGCCGGTGACCAGCTCGACTCCCAGACCGATCCCCGCGAGAAGGCGAAAGACAAACACGCCGAGCGCCGTCGTCTGGAAGGCCATGACGAACGTTGCGGCGCTATACCAGAGGAGCGCCTGGATGAAAACAAACCGGCGGCCAAACCGGTCGGCGACCGATGAAAAAGCGAGGGCGCCTAAGAAAAGTCCGACAAAAGTTGCGGCCCCGAAAATCGCTTGATCCGAAAGACCGGTCGAACCTTTCGTGGTCGGTTTAAAGATGCCGTCCCGGACCAGTCCCGGCGGCACATAGGCCGTCTGGTAGATATCGTAAGCCTCAAAGACTCCGGCCAATGAGACCAACAACAGCAGCGACCAGATGGTTCGCGAGGCGGGCAGGCGGTCGAATCGCGCCGTAATCGCGGCCGCGCGCTCGTCGGAGACGCTGCCGGGCCAGGAATCGGCAAGTGCGTCACCGGCGGCCATCGCTACGGGTTGCATGGCGTCTCCTCAACGGGCGATTCTCCCCAGCTTAACGGATTGCCGACAATCTGCAAGTATTGTCGACAAAGCTTTGTCGTGATAGAATCCGCGCATGCGTCCGGCGCCTGCCGAATCGGCTGTCCTTGTGGATGATGTGGTTGCCCGACTCGAGCAGCTCATCGTGACGGGCACGCTGAAGCCCGGAGAGAAACTGATTGAACAGGCTCTCTCCACGCGGTTTGGCATCAGCCGGGCCCCGTTACGTGAAGCCATTCGCACGTTGGAGGCGCGTCGGCTTATCGAGCGAAAGCCTTTCGCCGGAGTTCGCGTCATCGACTTGTCGGTCGATGAAATCGAGCAGCTCCTGATCACTCGCGAGGCGCTCGAAGGAATGGCTTGCCGCCAGGCCGCGGAGAACATGACGCTTCGTGAGACGCAGGAACTCCGCACGTCCCTCGACGCGTTGAACAAGCTCGTGCGGTCCGAAGGCGTCGATGCCGCCTTCCGCAAAGGAAGGGACAATGACCTGCACATGCAGATCGCCCAGGGGAGTCGCAACCGGTTCCTGGCCGGCATGATCTGCCGCGATCTCTACCCTCTGTTGGGACTCTTCCGCTATTACTCGGCCCAAATGCGCGGCGGCAACCTGAGCCGTTCGGCCCAGGAGCATTCAGACATCATCACGGCGATCGAGCGCCGCCAACCTGACCAGGCCGAAGAGCGCATGCGCAAACACATCGCCAATTCACGCGAGATTGTGATGCGACACCTGCGAAAGGCGGGTGCTGGCTAGCGGTCCGTTGGCGCGACAAACGCTTCGCAAGGCGCGCCACCCTGCGCTCCCTTTTTTTAGAAATCAAGATGTAACCGTATCGTCTGGCCTTCCACAATTCCTATAGCGGCGCAGCGATTCGCCGCCGGGTAGACAATCGGCCAGCTCGGCGGTCATCACGTGGGTTGACGGTTGAGTGACAGCTCCGAGCGAAACGAAGTGGTACGGAGTCTGGATGGCGATCGGGAAGCTTACGCGCGGATCGTGGCGAGGTATCAGACCAAGATCGCCCGGCACATGCGGCTGTTCACGAGAGACCCGGCGATCATCGAACAATTGGTCCAGGACGTGTTTGTCGATGCGTATTTTAGCTTGAACGGATTCCGCGGCGAGGGAGCACTTGGCGCATGGATCGGGCGGATTGCGACCCGCGTCGGTTACCGCTATTGGAAACAGAATCGCCGGAAAAACGAAGTTCCCCGCGACGATCACTGGTGGCGAGAATTGGCTGAGCAAGAAGTCGACAATCTTGATCCAACCGCGGCAACTCGGTTGGTCCATTCTCTGCTTGAGACATTGCCCCCCAGAGATCGTCTCGTGCTGGTTCTGATGTATGTCGATGGCCGCAGTGTGGACGAAGCGGCCCAGCTTGCCGGCTGGTCTAAAACGATGATCAAGGTCCAAGCGTTTCGTGCGCGCCGAAAGCTGCGTACCTTGTTCGCCGGCTTGGGGATCAACAGCGTGCAGGCCGCGTTTGAGTTGAGTCAGGACGTTGTTCATGAACGACCTTGAATTGCTGCGGCAGCTCGGGGCGCGAGCACACCGTGCCGCGGAGCCCAGGATTGACGTCGTCGCCAGCGTCATCCAACGGATCGCGCGTCGACGAACCCGCGCGATCGACGCTCGTTTGTCGCTCGTTTCGGTTTGTGCATGCGCACTTTCGGCGTTGGCGATCGCCGCCGCGCTGCCTCTCAAGCCAGACGAGGACAACTTGGGGGCGATTTCCGAGGCGGCAACGAGAAGTACAAGCCCCGAGGCCTTCCAGAAGGTGCTCGAACCGTGACCCCTTTCGCCAACGATGTCCATTCCCTCGCGTCGTCCGGGAGCGCCACGCTCGATCTCAAGCTCCCGGCGCCGCGATCAAACAGAGTGCGGAAGTGGATCCCAGTCTTGATGGCCGTCGCGATCTTTGCGGCAGGCGTGATCTGCGGCGCAGCCGTGGTGCGCTTGTCCACGAAGGCAAAGCCGCTGGGGAACTGGAACGATCTCCTGTCGCGCGTCGCCAGGCGGATGCAACGCGACCTGGATTTGACGGAATCGCAGCGGACAAGCGTCGAACGGGTCATGCAAGCGCATCAGCCGCAGTTGGATCGCATTCACGCGCGCACCGTCACGGAAATGCGGAGTGAACTTCAACAAGTGA
The DNA here is from genome assembly GCA_035949535.1 of Planctomycetaceae bacterium. GTDB lineage: Bacteria > Planctomycetota > Planctomycetia > Planctomycetales > Planctomycetaceae > DASPSM01. The sequence continues at coordinate 15,066 of DASZIA010000172.1, forward strand.
TCGAAGAATTATCGGCGGTTCTCACTCCCGAGCAGGCCCGTCGCTTTCGTTCGGAAGCCCAACCCAGGCTCGACGAGCATTTTCCGCCCGTCGATGCGGGGGGTCGTTCGCAGCCATTGTCCAAATAAGCCGAGGTCAAACGGAACAGCACTCATCCAGGGAAAGATTGTCATGCGACATTGGCCAGTCATCTTGATTCTGTGCGCCACTTTGGTCTGCGTTGTCTCGGGAGCGCAATCCGCGGAGATCGCTTCCCTCGGCAAGCAGATCGAAGAATTTTCCCTGAAGAGCCACTTTGGCAAGGAATATGCGCTGCATGACTTCGTCGATCGAGACGTCGTGGTCGTGGCTTTTCTCGGCGCTGAGTGTCCTCTCGCTAAGCTCTATGGGCCGCGACTGGCCGATTTGGCGAGGCAGATGAACGCAAAGCGGGTCGCGTTCTTAGGGATCGACTCGAATCAGCAGGACTCGCTGCGGGAGATCGCCGCCTACGCTCTTCGCCACAAGATCGATTTTCCAATCCTCAAGGACCCGGCCAACGTTGTCGCGGACCGTTTCGGTGCCGTGCGGACCCCCGAGGTTTTCGTGCTCGACCGGCAGCGTCGAGTGCGATATCGAGGCCGCATCGATGATCAGTACGGCTTCACGAACGGCGTCGGCTTTCAACGTCCCGCTCCTCTCCGAAACGACCTGACCGAGGCGATCAATGAGGTTCTGTCGGAAAAGGCTGTGTCGGTGCCCACGACCAAGGCGATCGGCTGCATCATCGGCCGTGCACGCCAGGCGAACGCTCAATCCGAGGTCACATTCAGCAAGCACATCTCCCGCGTGCTTCAAGCCCATTGCGTCGAGTGTCATCGCGCGGGTCGGATTGGACCGTTCAAAATGACCAGTTATCAGGATGTCGTCGGCTGGGGCGAGATGATTCGTGAAGTGGTCGACCAAGGGCGAATGCCTCCCTGGCACGCCAACCCGGCGTACGGCCACTTTGTGAATGACGTCCGCCTCAGCGACGAGGAGAAGCGGTTGATCCACACGTGGGTTCAGAACGGCTGTCCGCAAGGCGACGCAGCGGACCTGCCGCCGACGAAGGACTTTGTCGACGGTTGGGCGATCGGCAAACCCGACCAGATCGTTTTTATGCGCGATGAGCCGGTCGATGTTCCGGCGGAAGGCGTAATCGATTACTACAATTTCGTCGTCGATCCCGGTTGGAAGGAAGACAAGTGGATCAAAGCGGCTGAAGCAAAACCGGGCAGCCCGGAAGCTGTGCACCACATTTTGGTATTCGTTCAGCCTCCCGGCCAGGACAGCGGCGGCATTGCGGGCGGGAACCTGATCGCCGGTTACGCGCCGGGAATGAACCCGATGCTAGCGACCGACGGTTCCACGGCGATGCTCGTCAAGGCGGGCTCAAAGCTGACGTTTCAGCTGCATTACACGCCCAACGGTTCGCCGCATCGGGATCGAAGTTATGTTGGCTTCGCTTTTGCGGAATCTGAGAGGGTCAAACACGTCGCCCGCAGCGCCTCGGTCGTGAACAGGTTTTTCGTGATCCCCGCGGGGAGTGATAACCACGAAGCCATTGCTGAGGGCACGTTTGAGCACGACACATTGCTCACCAATATGACGCCGCACATGCACACGCGCGGAAAATCGTTCCGCTATGAGGTCACCTATCCCGATGGTAAGGGCGAGATCCTGCTGGACGTCCCGGCATACGACTTCAACTGGCAGACAACCTACCAATTGAAAGAGCCCAAGCTGTTGCCCAAAGGCGCCAAGCTTCGATGCACGGCCCACTGGGACAACTCCGAGAACAATCTCTCGAATCCCGATCCCAAGAAGGCTGTCACGTGGGGCAACCAGACTTGGGAGGAGATGATGATCGGCTTCTACTTCGAGGTGTTCCCCAAAGGTCGCGTGCCTGAACGGTCGTCCGGAGGTCGCGGGGGCGGGGGTTTCGATGCCGAACAGGTTTTCAAATCGCTGGACGCCAATGGCGATGGCAAACTGACCAAGGACGAGTTGCCCGGCCGGTTTGCGGCCCGATTCACACTCGCCGATGCGAATGGCGATGGCGTGGTGACCAAAGAAGAACTTGCGGCATTCCTGAAAAGGCTTTCGCGCCCAGAGTCGCGTCGGCAAAAACAGTAGTAATGCAGAGTTGGAGCGATCGATGGCGAAGATTGCGCCCGCACTTCTGATCGTTGCGATTCCAATTTGGGCTACGACGTTGTCGACGCCCCGGGTCGCGCGGGCGGCCGAGGATTTGCGCGCGTACCGGGTCGCTCAGGTCTGGCCCATTGAAGGCACCGGGCGCTGGGACTACGTCACGGTCGATGAGCAACGCAAGCTTCTTTACCTCCCGCTGGGTAAACACACGGTGGTACTCGACGCCACCAATGGCAAAGTCGTGGCCGATATCCCCGGGCAAAAGGGAAGCCATGGCGTGGCCCTCGTCCCCGGCGCCAAGCGTGGATTCATCTCCGACGGGTCGGACGGCTCTGTTGTCATATTTGACGTGAACACGAATCAGGTGTTGGGAAAGGTGAA
>DASZIA010000173.1:0-26789 GCA_035949535.1 Planctomycetaceae bacterium
CCGTCCGGAAATTCGATGCGATCAAGGAGCCCTCGCTCACGCTTCGGGTTGGTGTGTCGCATGCATCAACCCGACGCGTAAGAACATTTTGCATCTGCGTCGTAAGTCCTTTGAGAGCGAGGATGGTTGGCGCGATCGATAGTGGAATCATTGCCGCGTTCCCCTCCCCAAGCCGACGACTTGTCGTCGGTTCCGGATCCGACGGCAAGCCGTCGGCTTGGGAAATGTGCGGCTCAACTCAAATGTCCGACGGGCAATGTTCAACCCATGTCAAATCAGCGATTTGCGCTCGCAATGCAAAATGTTCTTACGCGTCGGGTTAATGCATGCGACACACCAACCCGAAGCGTGAGCGAGGGCTCCTTGACCGCATCGAATCACCCGACGGTCTCAACCATCATGGCATGTCATTGGAGCCAAGCGACCCATGACGAGGTTTCTGGCGCCCGTTCTTTCCCCATGCGGGTCACCCGAACCCCAACTGCCCTTGGCCGGAAAAGTCTGCCGCCGCTATACTCCGCCGCGCTTTTCGATTGGGGTTGGACCGCTGCGGTGGAACCGCTCCGCGATCCAACACACGAACGTATCACCGCGGCAGGGAGGCATGAGCGTGGAACGACTTCTCATCGTCGGAATCGACACGGTTGTCGGCGCGAATTTGGCCGCGCAACTGGCTGACCAATTCCACGTCACCGGTTTGAGCAGCGGTGAAGAGATCGCGATCGAGGGCTGCGTGACGACCCTGGCGCCGATCAGCGACGCACCCTCCGCTCGCCAGGCCATCGCGCTCTATCGCCCCGACCGGCTCGTGCTCTGTCAGGCAGCCGGCGATTCCTCGTGGCACTCCGCGGGCACGGCGAACCTGCGATCGGCGGCAGACGCCACCCGCGCGTGGATCGAAGCGGCCCGGGCAGCCGGAAAGTATGTGACGCTCATTTCGACCGACGCGGTCTTCACCGGTCCCTGGATGTTTCACGGCGAGACCTGCGACTCGTTCTGCCAGGCCAGCGAAGCGCAGACGTTGCGAACGCTCGAAATGGCGGTCCTAGAAGACTCGGCCCATTCGCTCGTCGTCCGCACGCATCCTTACGGATGGAGCCCGCAACTCGACGGCGGCTGGATCGACGGAGTTCTGGCGGCGCTCGAGGCCGACCAGCCGCCGGTGTTCGATAGCGTGGCCCATGCGACGCCGATCCTGGCGACCGACCTGGCGGACGTGCTCAGCTCGGCCTGGAACGCCGGTCTGAGCGGCCTCTATCACGTGGCAGGGGCCGAGCGGACCAATCCGCACAATTTCGCGTGTGCGGTGGCGCGGGTCTTCGAACTCGATCCTCCGCAGGCCGTTTGCCTCGCCCCCACCGCGAGTCCACTGACCGGTTTTGCCCGCGGCGAGGCTTCGTTGCACACGCGCTCGATCCGCCGTGCTCTGGGCATCGGACTCCCGCTGCTCGTCGAGGGCCTCGAGCGACTTCGCGCACAGCACGACCAGGGCTTCGACCGCCGTTTCGGTCGCAGCAGACGCTTCGCGGCGAACAAGGTCGCTTAGCTCGGACCGTAGCCGGAGTCGCCCGAAAAATGTCGGGCTGAGGGTGGCTGGGGTCGAACCGTCTTCGGTTCGCCCCCAGATACGAAGCACTGGGGGCGGACTTCGACGAGCTCCCTTCGGGTCTGAGCCTCAGGGTCGAAGACAGTCGAGCCGCGAAGACGCCGACCCCAGCCACCCCGATATTTGGCGATCGGCGGACCACTACAACGCAGAACACCAGCGCCCAGGAGTCGACCCATGAAAAGACCTCGCATTGCGGCACTGGCAATCCTAGCGGCGATTGTCGCTGCGACGACTCATGTCCTGGCTGCAGACGCTCCGACTCCGCAGCCTGCCAATGATTCGGCTGCCGAAGCCATCCTGCAAAAGGCCCGACAGGCCGTCGTCGCCGTGCCTCGAATAAGAATCGAGTGCGATTGGAGCCACGTGTTCGATCCGTTGGAAACGGAAACGCGCGGTCATCAAACGCTCTATGTTGAGAAATCTATCGGCTACCTCGCCGAGTCCCGGTTCGTCCCACTCGCCGGGCAGTCGAGCCGCGCCCGGACTCGAGCGGGACGACCCTGCCGTCTGGAATCGAAGGCCCTCACCAACACGCGCCAACTTTATCGCGACCGGTCCGTCACGTTCTTCGACAAACTTGACAAGAAGAAGTACGTGGTCGTGAAGGACGCTACCAAACGCTGGGAGCCTGCGGCTTTGGTCGGCGGTTACATTCCGCCGGGACTGGACTATGCGATCGCATGGGAGGACGTGCGGTCGCGCTATCGAATCGAAAAAGGTCCGTCGACGCCAACCACCGTCGGCATCGTTCTGACGCTTCGCGGCGCAAAGTCTCTGCCGGGCACTCGCGACCGGCAGCGTGACGCCTCTAGCCAACAATTGGCGGATTTCGTCTCCAAGCACTCGTCTGACCATCGAGAGCGTGGCCCGGGTTCCGACGGAAACGAACTGAAAGGTCGACTGGTCGTGTACGAGGACGTTGGCGGGCCGGAGCGCCACGAAATCGTTCTCGACCGCCGGAGCCTGCTGCCCGTGAGCTGGCGATGCGTCCGTGGCGAGTCGGATTGGCTCAACACTTACACGTGCTTTGATCTGAACCCCGCACCGGAAGACATGACCGCGCCTTCTCCGAAGACGCAGGACCCGTCGCTAGCGGTCATCATGGAGACGCGTACGGACGGGCAGCCCGAACCGGCCGAACCGGAAGACTACCTGATGGCGATCCAAGCCACCGTGTGCGCCTTGCGGCTCGTCCACTTGTTCTGAGCGTGCGAGTCGCCCGGCGATAGCCAGTAGTAGTTCGGCTATTCGAGCTTGACCGTATGGTGGCTCGGGTCGAGCCGCTAGGCTCGCCCCCAGAATCCCGCACGAAGGTATCATCATCGCTCGAGCCGACTGGGGCGAATCGAAGCGATTCGACCCAAGCCACTCGGACGATGAGCGATAGACGCCACCACTAACGGCTCTGTCCACGACACCAGAGTCTCGCCCCCTTCGGGCCCTTCGGGGGCTTTCGCGTGCGCGAGCACCTTGTTCCACGGGCTCACGCCGCGTGGCCAGAGGAGTGCCGCCCGTCGCGGGGCTAAGACGCAAACGAAGAGAAGCACTCGCCAGCTGACGCTGGCGGCTCGCCGATGTGCTTCTGCCATGCCTTGTAAGTGATGCGCGCACGCCGGAACTTTCGTCGCGAGGCGTTCTCTGCGCATCTTCGGAGCCCTTGGCACAACCGGTAGATTCTCCCAAGGTCTGGAAAGATGCGCGATGAAAACGGATTCGCGGGTAGTGCAAGTTTCCAGCCGTGACGATCCTCATAAACGCGATCTGTGAACAACATTATCAGGGCCGCTCCGATCGCTTCCCCCGCGACGGTTGGCTGGCCCGATGCTTGTGCGGCTGGAACGTGTGCCCGCGCGTGACATTCATTCGCGGTGCCGGCCGTCGACAGCGAGTGGTACTCGGGAGCGAGGCTCCGCGAAGGCGCAACAAAGTTTGGCCGACCGTGGAAAAGGAGTCCTGCGATGCTTGTTTTGTCCCGCCAGCGCGACGAGAGCATCATCATCGGCGACAATATCATCATTACGATCGTCGATATCCGCGGCGACAAAGTTCGGTTAGGGATCGAGGCTCCCACCGAAATTCCGGTGCACCGGCAGGAAGTTTACGAGGCGATTCAGCGAGAGAACGCCAAGGCGCAAGAGGACGGGCGGCCGCCGCGCCGGCCAGCCCCCAAAGAGAAACCCTGCTCTAAAGGGACCGCGGGGAGCTAGGGCAAGCCTTGCGGGGTTCCTAAACCCGACGCGAGCATCCACCGCTGTGCAGAATTCCGGCCCCGCGCGACTTCGATAAATCTCTCAGCTTGCGCTTCAGAAAGCAAAAAGGGGTCACTTCAAGCAAAATCGGCCGACAGCGCGAAAATGTATCCTCGAATCGCAGCTGCCGCGCCGACGCCCCCACTTCAGTCTCTGCATCCGCCCCGAGCCTCTGGGACTTCGCAATTTCTCTAAAGGCGTTGGGATCTGGGGCCGATAGAAGGAAGCCGGGGAGTCCCCATTTCCATGCCACGCCCAGGAGCATGGAATGCGACTGTCCTCGCTATGGGTGTAGGAGCCGACTGCCTCGCCGGGCCTGATTCGAGGAAAAGGCCGACCTCGGAAGCTCGGTAGTCGAACGCGGACTGAGGTTCGCGAAACGCCCAGGACGAGACGCACCCAAAGAAAGAAGCAGAAACCACCACCACATTACCGACCACAAAATCTAACCTGCTCGGGTCCGTTGGGGGCGGAGGCGGTTAGCGGGTCCCAAGAAGGGCTTGTTTCGATGACAACGATTAATACAAACGTCGCATCACTTATTGCGTTCAACAACTTGACGAACTCGCAACACTCTCTGCAGACCTCGCTGACCCGGCTCTCGACCGGTTTGAAGATCAACAGCGGTGCCGACGATCCTGCCGGTCTCGTCGCGAGCAATATTCTCAGCTCGCAGATCTCCTCCATCAACCAGTCGATCACGAACAGCAATCGCGCCAACGACGTGCTCTCGACGGCCGACGCCGGCTTGGGTCAGATCAGCGGGTTGCTCGACCAGATCCGCAGCCTCGTGCAGTCCGGACTGAACAGCGGGGCTTTGTCCTCGACGGAACTTGGCGCCGACCAGAACCAGATCGACCAGGCTCTTTCGGCAATCAACAAAGTTGCGGCCAACACCACGTTCGCCGGCGACCAGCTCATCGACGGTAGCAAAGCTTATACGACCCAGGTCTCATCCGCCGACGCCGCGAAGCTGAACAGTTATCAGCTGAACGCCGTCACGTTCTCCGGAGCGTCGACGGTGCCCGTTACGGCTACGGTCAAAACGGCGGCGACCCAGGGGCAGCTGTTCTACAACTTCACCAACGGCGGTCTGGCGAGCAACACGACCATCGAAGTCTCCGGGGCCTCCGGGACGAATGTCTTGTTCCTCGGCTCGGGAAGCAGCCTGTCCGACATCAAGTCGGCGGTCAACAACGTCTCGAACGTCACGGGAGTCACGGCGACCCACACCGCCGCTGTCTACGGCACAGCGACGTTCGGAACGGTCGCCTCGAACAACGGGCTGACCTTCACGGATATTCGCAGCCAGGCGACCAACCCCGACCAGGCCACGGGCAATGCCCAGACCTTGAAGATCGACATCGCCGCGGCGGCAGCGACCAATACGCTCTCCGTGACTAGTGCCTCTACGGCCAACTCGCTAACCCTCACCATCACGCTTGGGACCGATGGGTCGGGCAACGTGACGTCGACGGCCAGCGACGTCAAAGCCCTGATCGCCGCCAACGCCAACAGCAGCGGCTTCGTGTCAGTGACGCTCGACGGCAACGGCACGGGGACCGTCGTCGGGGGCCAGGGTCCGACCAACGTCACGACGGGTGCCAAGAACGGCTCCTTGACGTTCCAGAGCCAGGACTTCGGATCGTCCCAGTTCGTCGGCCTCAAGGTACTGCAAGGCACGTTGGTCACCAACCAAAGTTCCGTTGGCGGTACTGCGTCCAGCCGCAGTACTGGTACCGATATCGTGGCGACCATCAATGGTCAGGCGGCGGTCGGGAGCGGCCTGAGCGCGTCCGTGACCGGCTCAGCACTTGACGCTTCAGTGACATTCAATGCCGCGGACAACGTCGCGGCCACGACGGCCACGATTACCGTCACCGGTGGTGGCTCGATCTTCCAGATCGGACAGAACGCCAACGTCGCCGGCCAAATCAGCCTCGGCTTGCCGGCCATCAACACCGCTGAACTGGGCGGCACGGCCGGAAAGTTGTTCCAGCTTGGCTCGGGCGGCGGATTGAGCCTGCTCGATCTGGGGCCGACGACCCCTGGCTCGAAGCTCGTGTCGATCATCACCGACGCGATTAACCAGGTGTCGACGCTCAGCGGTCGTATCGGTGCTCTGCAGGCGAACGTCATTCAGACGAATATCGCGACCTTGAACAGTGCCTTGCAGAACGTTTCCCAGGCGAACGCCGACATCGCGGATACGAACTTCGCGCAGGAAACCTCGAACCTGGCGCGGGCCCAGATCCTCCAGTCGTCGGGTATCTCGGTCTTGTCGATCGCCAACCAAACGCCTCAAGCCGTGTTGAAGCTGCTCCCCTAATCGGCCCACGGCAATGATCGCAGTCGCCCGCTGAGCGGGGTGATTTCGGCGATCACGTTGTGACAATCTCGAATCGGCGTCGCCGGCAACCATGCGGGCGACGCCGATTCTTTTTTGCGCAGGGATCTGCGGGTACTTGAGCGAAGGCTGGCGAAATCAGGCAAATCAGGCGGTCGGCGGTGAGTCGTCCGGTCGTAACGAACTGATTCGATCTAGCGATCCGGTCGATCTTTAGAACAACACTGCCAATCGATGGACCCGGAGCCAGCACAGGATGAGCGCGCTCGCCCAACAACCTGCGAACCTGCTGCGCGAAGGGATTGAGCACCACAAGCAGGGGATGCTCGATCAGGCCGCCCGTCTTTATGAGCAAGCGCTCGAGGTCGAGCCGTCAGAGGCCGACGCGCTGCACTTGCTGGGAGTGATCGCTCATCAGCGCGGAGATCACGCCGGCGCGATCGAGAGAATCCGGCGAGCCATTGCCATTAACGCCGAAAATGCGGCCTACCACAGCAATCTGGGAGTGGCTTACCGCTCGCTCGGGCGGACGGGAGAAGCGCTGGCGGCTTTTCGCCGTGCATTAGAATTGAGTCCGTCGTCGCCGGGCATTCGATTCAACCTCGGCAATGCACTCAAAGACGCGACCGAATTCGCCGAAGCGGCCGCCGAGTTTCGCCGCGTTCTCGCAGACGATCCCGCGCACGCCGACGCCTGCGGCGGCTTGGGCGATGCACTGCGTGGGCTGGGCGAATATGGCGAAGCGCGGCGGTGCCATGAGCGAGCCATCGAGTTGGCTCCTCAATCGGCGGACGCACATTACAACCTCGGCCTGACATTCCGAGACGAGGGGCAACTTTCGCGGGCCGTGGAGTGCTTCCTGAAAGCCGCCTGCCTGCGGCCCGAGTTTCCCGACGCCCACGCAAACCTTGCCAATACGTACGAAGACCTGGCCTGCTTCCCTCAAGCGCAGGCCGCGTTCGAGCGCGCGCTACGGCTCAATCCCGACGCGCCCCTGGTCCATTTCAACCGCGCCCTGGCCCTTCTGCGTCAGGGAGATCTCGAGCGGGGTTGGCCAGAGTACGAATGGCGCTGGCGGCACAACGGCAAACCTCGCATTTTTTCCGAGCCCGAGTGGGACGCCGCCGCCGACCGCGAACGGACGGTGCTGATTTACAGCGAGCAAGGGATCGGCGACGAAGTGATGTTTGCGTCGTGTTTCGGCGAAGCGATTTCGCAATCGGGCCGTTGCCTGATTGAGTGTGATTCGCGGCTCTTACGCTTGTTCGCGCGTTCGTTTCCGGCGGCGACAATTTTTCCGCGAACGGGTCAAATTGATCCACGTGCGGCCGGCGTCCCCAAATGGGCCGGAATTCTGAATTGGGATTGTCAGATTGCTGCCGGCAGCTTGCCCCGTCTGTTGCGTCCGCGATTTGAGTCGTTCCCCAAGCAGACCGGTTATCTCGTGCCCGATCCGGATCAGGTGCGAGAGTGGCAGGAGCGTTTCCAACGCCTTGCCGCAGGGCTGACCGTGGGAATCGCCTGGCGCGGGGGGAAGGACGCCGCGACGCGCCGGCGCCGCTTGACGACACTTGCGCAGTGGGCCCCGCTCTTCCGAATCCCCGGCGTTGCCTTCGTAAACCTGCAGTACGGTGATTGCGCGGTCGAACTTGAACACGCACGCCGTGAGCTGAGGGCCAATCTGCACGACTGGCCCGACGCCGATCCACTGGGTGATCTTGATCGACCGGCGGCGCAGATTGCGGCGCTGGATCTGGTGATCTCGGTTGATAACGCGGCCGTGCACCTGGCCGGGGCCCTGAACGTCCCTGTCTGGACGTTGCTCCCATTCGCGAGCGATTGGCGCTGGTTCACCGACTCCTCTCAGACCCGCTGGTATTCGAGCATGCGATTGTTTCGCCAGCAGGAAGCTGAGGGCAATCACGAGCGGAAATGGCGCGACGTGTTTGACGAGGTTGCCCAGGCGTTGTTCGAGCTGGCGAACACGCGCGCAGCAGAGGACTACGACCGCGGCACCCGGTTTCAGGAGGCGGGCCAACTCGCGGAGGCCATCGACTGCTTACGACGTTCAGCCGCGCTCCGACCGGACGATTCGCACACGCTGAACAATTTGGGGGTGGCCTGGAGAGAAGCGGGCCGTCCCGATCTGGCAGAGGCCGCGTATCGGGCGGCGCTCGCCTGCGATCCGCAATCGTCGGCGATCTGGTTCAACCTGGGGAATTCGCATCGCGAAGCCAACCGCCTCGAGGATTCGGTGCATTGCTATCAACGTGCGCTCGAAAGTGCTCCTCGAGATCACAAGATTCTCGTGAACCTGGCGGTCGCTCTAAAGGACTTGCACCGCTTTCCGGAGGCCCTGGAATGCCTCGAGCGCGCGCTGGGCGACACTCCCGACCTGGCGGCGGCTCGCTTTGATCGCTCGCTCATATGGCTAACGCAGGGAAACTTTGCCGCCGGTTGGGACGAGTATGAGTGGCGGCTCGAGACCGAACCGCAGGCCTATCGAGCCGCCCGCCGCGCAGACGGCGTCTCCCTGGTCGGAAAGACGGTGCGAATCCTCGCCGAGCAGGGAATCGGCGACCAGGTGATGTTCGCTTCGTGCCTGCCGGAAATCGCGCACGTGGCGACCGCGTGCGTCGTCGAATGCGACCCGCGCCTCGTTCCGCTCTTCGCCCGCTCGTTTCCTAACATCCAAGTTGTGGCAAGGCCGTCCATGGGTCGCGAGCTCAAGGCTGACATGACTGAGGATGGCTCAGAGGTGACCGAGTTCCTAGGTTCCCTGCCGCGTTACATGCGGCGGCGGCTCGAGGACTTTCCCGCGACGACCGGGTTTCTCAAGGCCAGCCCGCCGAGTGTTGCCAGTTGGCGCGCCCGCCTGAGCCGCGGAGGCGGCGGCTTCAAGGTGGGCATCGCGTGGAGGGGCGGAAAGGATCGGGAGACGCAGAACAAACGCTCGATTCGGCTCGAGGAGTGGGGTCCACTGTTTCAAGTTCCGGGAGTCCGCTTCTTCAACTTACAGCACGGACCGGCCGCCGAGGAAGCCGCCGTCGCCCGCGACCGTTTCGGCCTGACTCTGGACGATGGCACCGATTGCGATCCGTTGGGGGATCTCGACGATTTCTGCGCCAAGATCGAAGCCCTCGACCTGGTCATTTCGGTCGACAACTCGACCGTGCATTTGGCGGCAGCCCTCGGGCGGCCCGTTTGGACGCTGCTCCCCTTCTCCGCCGATTGGCGCTGGATGCTCGAGCGCGAATCGACCCCCTGGTATCCGACGATGCGCCTGCTGCGCTGCCGCTTGCCCGGAGACTGGGCCGACGTGATGCGGCGGACTGCGCGACTCTTGGCGGCGACCGCGTTCGGCGGCTGACTTGTCGCCTGAACGCCTGGACGGCTGAAAGATCCGCGTGGCAATCTCAAGCGCCCGGAACGGACCGCACTTGTCCGTTTCCGATCTTTTCTCTCCAAGCGAGGGCTGTTTGTGAGGACAATCGAGGCTATCATTAAGGGAGTCTCTTTCTACCACGCCCTCTGATCGCCTCTCGATCCAAACCACGGAACGACCGCTTATGAACGGCCAACGGTTGGAAGCAACCCTCGCCGCTAAAGAGGGGGCGCGGCGACGCGTGCTTGTCGTGGACGATTCGCACGACGCTCGAGCCATCTTGAAACTCCTGCTCACCAAACTCGGGCACGAAACCCGCGAGGCCGAGGATGCCGAGAGCGGCATGGCCGTCTCGCGAGAGTTTCGTCCTGAAGTCGTCTTTTGCGACATCGTGCTGTCCGGCAAGATGTCCGGGTACTCGTTCGCGAAGGCAGCCCGACAGGAGTCGACCTTTCGCGACTCGTGCATCGTTGCCGTCAGCGGTTGGGAAGGGCCCGACCATGAGCAACAGGCCTACGAGGCGGGATTCGACAGAGTGCTTCAAAAGCCGGTCGAATTGACCGAGTTGGCGACAATTCTGCAAACGTTGCCGCGCCGAGTCGCGCAAGCGACGAAGACCTGATTTCCCCTTCGAAGTGTCGACCCGTCTGGCCCTGTCTCTTTGCGGCCGCTTGTTCGGACCGGTTCCTCTGGCAAGCGGCGGCCGCATAGGCTGAGGCTCTGGCTTTGGTCGAGGAACTCGAGACTCGAGCAGGGACTGGGGCGGCGCGTAGTCCCATTAACTCGCCGCGTGACCGCGTGATGAGTTTACGGGGCTTTGATTTCCGACGTGAGTTTGCGGAAATGCGGCCCTCCGCCCATCCGGCTGCCACCGTGCAGAATGGGGACGGTCGCGGAAAAGGAAGGTTTTTCGACATGCGCCGAGTCGCACAGATTGGCTTCCGAGCGTCAAGGTTTCCTGGCAGCCTGTTTGCCGTTCGTCAGCTCGGCATTCAATTTCTTGAAGTAGTCGCGGTCGCGGAGAGAGCTGAGGTCATTGTCCTGTTTCATTTGCATGGCGGCCTTTCAGCTCCTCCTCCGTCCTTGGCATGGGAAGAATGCCCTGCACGCCCTCGAGCAGGACCTTCCCGCTGGGGTCCGTGACTCTGATATTGCGGAAACGCGCAGCGCAAAATACGGTCGCCAGCCCGACACACCCTCGCGGGTACTTGTCCGAGGACGCCGACGTGAGCATTTTGCCGTCGAGGAACATCTTGAACGTCTTGCCGCGCACCTCGACGCGCAACCGATACCAGCGGCCTTTGACGGTTTGTCCGTTCACCTGGCCGATGCTGCCGCCGCCAGTTTGGTCCCAGGCAATCACGGAATGGAGTTTATTGCCAAAGGCTCCCAGGCACGCCTTCAGATGGTGCGCTGGCGACCTGGCCCGGAAGACAAGGTTGACTTCACTACCTCCCGCGATGACCTCGCACTCCGCCTCAAAGTCGTAGTCGGTCCAGCCCAAGTCGCCGAAGAGCACAACGTGCCACGCGCCCTGGTTGTCGTCCAACTGATGCAATTCCTGCCCTTTGATGACCCAGGAATCCGAGTCACGCCAAGGGGTGACACGGGTGTCTGGCTCCACCTTCTTGAGGGCGACTGCCAGAGACCATCGAACATTTGCCGGCTTCGAGAATCTGTCGGGATCCTTCGACTTTGCCGCTTCCTGCTCGGCCATTTCCAAGGCCTGCCGGTAATAGGCGATTGCTTGTTGGATGTACTTGCGGGCGTTTGATCGCCGCTCTTCTTCCGTGAGCTTTGCATCTTTCTCGGCCGCGTCAGCACAGAGCAGCAATTTACTCGCGGTATTTGAATACGCACCTCCGGTCGCAAGCGTTCGGGCTCCCTCCTGTAAAGCCCGCGCCGCTCTTGCATGGTCGCCCAATTGCGCGCGAAATTGCCCGAGATTCAGATAGATCGCGCCCAGTGTGTCCCTGAAATTTGGATTATCGGGATAGCGTTCAAGAGCCTTCTGAATATAAGACAGTGCCCGCTCCTGGAGGTGCAAAGCGTCCGCGGGCCGGTTCTGGCCGTCAATTGCGTGCGCCAAGTTGTGCAGCCCGCTCGCAATGAGAGCTTGATTCTGCGGCACGTGCGGCATCTCGGCCACCAAACTCTCCAAGATGGACAAGGCTGGCCTTAGTTCCGCTTCCGCCTCTTTGTATTGGCCGGATATCAACCGCAAGAACCCCAGGTTGCCTTGGGTGTCTGCTAATTCCCAGCGGTATTCCGGCACATCGGGAAAATCGGCCACCAGGCGCTGCTGCGCCGCCAGCGCGCGGTGCCACAGTTGGTCTCTCTCCGACCCGAGGCCTCCCCCAAGCAGCGACGCAAGGTTGTTCGCCGCCACGCCGAGAATCTCGCGGTAGGCAGGAACTGCGGGAAATTCGGCTTCGAGTCGATCGGTAATCGCCAGCGCTTCGCGGAACAGGGCCTCCGCTTCGCGGCGCCGCTCTTGCTCGCCGTTCGATTCGCCCAACACCGGTAAGAGTTCCCCCAGGTTACTCAACGTCATCGCCAGGTCGTTGCGATACTCGGGGAGGGTGGGAAAGTCGGCCGCTTGTTGGATCTTCAGAGCACGGCGGTAGGCCTCTTCGGACTCTTTCGGCCGCCCCGCTTCGTTCAGGAGTTCACCCAGGTCTCTCCAAGTGAGCGCCAAGTCATTCTTGCGTTCCGGTGATCTTGCAGGGCCGCTAGCCAGAGCCTCTTGACTGGAAAGGGCTTCTCGGTAGGCTCTTTCCGCTTCGACGGGCCGGCCAACCCGCTCGAACAGCCGGCCCATCATGTCGTGTGTTCGACCAAGATCGGCAGCGTACTCCGGCGCGTCTTTGACTTGGGCTGCCAGCGGGGCCAGGACTTGGATCGCACTTTCGTACGCTTTCTCCGCTTCGGCATGCTTGCCGAGCTTCGCCTGCATATCGCCCACGCGCTTGTAGGCGATCCCGCGCCGATGCCGCGCTTCCGGCTCGTCACTCTCTTGTTGCGCGCGCCCCACATAGTAGGCCAATGCCTTTTTCAAGAATTCTTCTTGCACTTTCTGCAAGCGCGGCTGATGCTTCAGCCATTTCTCGGCTACACCCATGTACATGTCTTCCACGGACTGACGGGCGACATCGCGTTCGCGCAGAGCCAGCGCACGCTGCTTAGCTTCCTCCTCCTTGGCGTGCCGTTCGGCTTCTGCCGCCTCGGTCGCCCTCACTTCATTGGCCACCGCGAGTCGCCGTTGCTGCTCCGCCCAGATCAGTCCGACCGTCGTCCCAGCAATACCGGCCAACAGCGCAAAGACGACGAGCGCCGCTGCCACGACCTGGCCTCGATTCCGCTGCACGAACTTCCGCAGCCGGTAGCTCGCGCTGGGTGGGCCGGCCAGCACCGGCTCGTGATTCAAAAACCGCTCGATATCTCGTGCCAAGCCGTTGGCCGTCTCGTAGCGCCGGTCGCGCTCCTTCGCCAGGGCCTTCATCACGATCCAATCCAGCTCTCCCTTCACGAAGCGACCCAGCTTCTGCGGTTCGGTGTGCCGGTTGGAGGCGACGCTCGGCTTCGACTGCGCTGTGCTCAATCGCCTGCTCGGCGTCGGGGGCTCACTCTCGCGGATTAACCGCAGCACCTCATCCAGCGCCGCCTGCTTCAGTGCCCCCCGCTCGATCGGCGTGCTCCCGGTGAGCAATTCGTAAAGGATCACCCCGAGCGCATAAATGTCGGCCCGCGTGTCGATGTCGATGGCGTTGAACTTCGCCTGCTCGGGTGCCATGTACAGGGGAGTGCCGGCCACTGTGCCAAACCCGGTAAACAGCGTGTGCTCACTCAGTGGCTGGCCGCTCAACGCTTTAGCCAACCCGAAGTCGATCACCTTAGGCACGGGCTTGTCATCGTGCAGCTCCACCAAGATGTTGGTCGGCTTGAGATCGCGGTGGATGATTCCTTTCTGATGCGCATGCTGCACTGCGCTGCAGATTTGTATGAAGAGGTTGAGTCGCTCGGGAATGCCGAGCTTCTGCTCGTCACAGGACTCCGTCAGGGGCACCCCCTTGACCAGTTCCATGACGAAGAAGGGGCATCCGCCGCGCTCGCCGTCGGTGCTGCCTGCATCAAGCAGCTTGGCGATGTGCGGGTGATCCATCAGAGCGATCGCCTGGCGCTCAGCCTCGAAGCGCGACAGGATCGTCCTCGAGTTGCCCCGCTCACTGCCGATCAACTTGAGGGCGACTCGGCGTTTGACTGGTTCGGTCTGGTCGGCCATCCAGACCGAGCCCATGCCCCCTTCGCCGATCTGCTGCAAGAGCTTGTATTTGCCGGCGATGATCTGCCCGGGATGGGCATCGGAGTCCTTCGTGACCTCAGACGCGGCGGCCAACACGGGAGGGGATTTATCGAGGAAAGTCCCGGCCTGCACGTGGGCCTGGAGCAACTCGTCCACCGCCGCTCGCAATGCCGGCTGGTCTCGACAGGCCTCATCCAGAAAGGCAGCGCGCTCGGCCCGGTCCTGAAAGTCGAGCGCTTGCAGGAAGAGTTCGCGTTCGCTCATGGGCCACCTCGTGGAGTGGATTACACCCATATTGGCGAAATCCACGCCTGTTTCACGCCAAATTTTCTGGAAAAATCCGGCGAAAGAGCCAGGCGCGGGCATAGGCCCAGGTGCGGTCCGCCGTCCTCGGGGAAATTCCAAGGGTCTCGGCAGCCTGCGGAATGGTCAAACCGGTGAAATAGCGGAGCTGCACCAGCTCGGCTGCCTCGGGATCAACCGCGGCAAACTCGGCGAGTGCCTCATCGAGCGCAATCAGGCTCGAATCGTGGAACGGCGCGGCAGCCTCGAGCAATTCGATCCGCTTCCAATCGGCGCCGCGCTTATCGGCGCGCTTGGCGCGGGCATGGTCGACCAGCACCCGACGCATGGCCACGGCCGAGGCCCTCAGGAAAGCACTTTTGGTCGCAAACGATCGCTCCCCGCCAAGCTTCAAATAGGCCTCGTGCACGAGGGCGGTGGGATCAAGCGTGTGCCCGTCGGGCTCATGGGCAAGGTTGGTGGCCGCCAGCTGGCGCAGCTCGTAGTAGACCAGCGGCAAAAGCTGCTCGGCTGCCGTCGGATCGCCTTGTTTGATTGAGAGAATGCCGGTGACGTCGCCCATTCGCGACTGCCCGACTCGAGGTGCTTATCTCAGGCGGGTTATCATACACCAGAAATGGCAGCGGTTGGTGGACCTTTATCGGTGGTAGTCTCGTTTTCTCAACCGTTTACTGAAACTGCCAAAAAACGACCCGTTTTTCGGAAACGAGCGGTTCGACTCGTTCCGCGAACGGGCACCCCGCACCATCCCGCCACCCGCGCCAGAGCCTCACCGCACGCGACCGCCGCTATGGGAGGGAATAGTTTGCAATAACCCCGCGCTCATCCCGCGTCTCCGCGAATGACGGGATTGCGTTCCTTGTTGAACAGACAGCTCCGACGCTCTGTTGCACTACCTTGCCGGATTCGTCTTCAATTGGCCTAAATAGACCAAGTGTCGAGGCGCTCGGATCATCCCAACTCGTCACGAGAGAGGCAGCGATGAGCACAGTTCTGGTGACCGGCGGATCGGGTTTCATCGGCAGCAATTGTATTTTGCAGCTTTTGGCCGCGGGTCATCAGGTGCGAACGACGGTTCGGAACCTGAAACGCGAGGGAGACGTCCGCGCCTTACTGAAGACCGGAGGCGCCGAGCCGGGCGATCGCTTGTCCTTCGCCGCCGCGGACCTCGAAAAAGACGCCGGCTGGTTGCAGGCCGTCGCGGGCTGCGACTATGTGCTGCACGTCGCGTCCCCTTTTCCACCCAACGTCCCCGACGACGAGAACGAGCTGATCGTGCCTGCGCGTGAAGGAGCGCTGCGTGTGCTCCGCGCCTCACGCGACGCGGGCGTCAAGCGCGTAGTGCTGACTTCCTCGTTTGCCGCGATTGGGTACGGTCAGAGGCCGCAGGAGGCGCCATTTAATGAAACCAACTGGACGGACCCCAACGGCGACGACGTGCGACCCTATGTGAAGTCGAAGACGTTGGCCGAGCGCGCGGCTTGGGATTTCATTGCCGAGGAAGGTGGCAAGCTAGAACTCTCGGTGGTGAATCCCGTCGGCGTCTTCGGCCCAGTCCTGGGGCCCGATTATTCGACTTCGATCCTCATCGTGCAGCGGCTGATGGACGGAGCCTTGCCCGGCTGCCCGAAGCTCTACTTCGGAGTCGTCGACGTCCGCGACGTCGCCGACCTGCATCTCCGCGCCATGACTCACCCGGCGGCCAAGGGCGAACGCTTCCTCGCCGTCGCCGGCGACTTCATGTCGATGCAAGACATCGCCAAGCTACTGAAAGCCCGCATGGGCGCGGCTGCCAAGCGAGTTCCAACCCGACAACTGCCCA
The DNA here is from genome assembly GCA_035949535.1 of Planctomycetaceae bacterium. GTDB lineage: Bacteria > Planctomycetota > Planctomycetia > Planctomycetales > Planctomycetaceae > DASPSM01. Next base: position 16,019 of record DASZIA010000173.1, read on the forward strand.
ATTTCCTCGTGCGCCTCGCCTCGCTGCGCGATCCAGCCGTCAAGCAGATCGTGCCGGAACTCGGCAAGAGAAAGAACGCCACCAACGAAAAAGCCAAGCGAGTGCTCGGTTGGGCGCCGCGTTCTAATAAGGACTCGATCGTGGCCACCGCCGAAAGCCTGGTGCGGCTCGGACTGCTCAAGGACAGCCCCAAACAAGCGGCGTGAGGCAGACAGGCAATACCCGTGACCACGTGAGACTTTAAGGTCGCGGCGCTGGGTCAGGAAGAGGGATGGGCGCGAGCATCACCCCGAACGGCGTCATCGAAAAGGGATGCTCATACCTCCGAAAGAATTGTGGATCCTTCATTCGAAGGATCGCTGAGTGCCGGTGAGCCGCTGCTACCTGCTCGGGCAATACCTCTGTTCGTTTGGCGTTGATGCAGGCACGGAGGAACTCATAGACCGAAATTTTGGTGGCCTCTACGTCGTCCGGAGCACCTTGGCCGTAAAATGCGACGATCTGATCAAGTGACTCCCAGTTCTGCCAAAGTTCGAGCTGGGCAATTGTCGTCCAGATGCTATCCGGGTGATTCTCGGCCAGAAGAAGCATCGATTGAACCAGCCGTTGCTTCTTGAACCCCTTTTTGTTGTCCCAGAAGAAGCAAAGTGCCATCCTGACGGCGGAGGTCTCGAAACCTGAAGCGGATTGATCCTTGAGCTTCCACTCATCGACACACTTTAAACCCGCCTCACCGGTAAGCATCAGGTAGCCGACGATGATCTCTGCCACGTCGCAGGGTATCGCCGGAGAGTGGTCCCGCTCACGAATGATCGCGGCCAAAAGGCGTGCATCATCCTCGTTACCGCAGAGGCCGAGCAGGAACCCGCACATGGCCCGGAAGATCCTCTCTGTCTTCGGATCGCGTACCCGGTCGCGAAGCTTTTGGCGCGGCATCTGCGGAGCGACTGCGATCAAGTCTTCGAGCGTTGCCTGCCGGCACTCAGATTCCACGTCATCCATGATGAAGGCGTCGGCGGAGTCCACAAAACCGAGGAGATAAGGGAGCCGTTTCCTTACGGGTCCGCCGAAGGCAGGAGCATGTGCGAGGTAGTTGAAGCCACTACGCGTGATCTCGGTCGGATCGTGCCACTGACATTCGGTGCCGATCTTGGATCCTATGAGCAAGAACAATCCTCCGCCCCGTCCCGCGCAATGGCTCCGCACCGTGAGGTGGTCACCCTTCTTGACAAGATTGGGCGACCCCTTGAACACGTCAACGACACCGAAATGAACTCGCGGATAGAGCTGTGGTTCGTCAGGCGGATCGGAAGAGATCGATCGGACCAGGCAAACAGCATCCTCGCGGGAAATCAGATCAGCGTACGTTTCCGGGATCGTCACATCGCCTTGGTAGGCGAAGACCGATCGAGTCAGCAGCGGGGTCAGAATTGCCGCTCGGACAATCGCCCGAGAAATCATTTTGACGCGCATTGAACGGGCCTTCCATAGCCTGGCGCAAACAGTCTTGTGGGGCCGAAGAATAGCAACGATCGCCATCTGGCTCCAGTTGCGATGTCGCGACATCCTCCCCAAATTGAAGCAGCGCCAACCAGCGCGCCGGCGAGGTTGGCAACCTTAGTTCAGGATGCGGATGTTGGTTGGCACTTTGCACCGGGGATATAATCAAGCCCACACAACGCCACGAAGTGGAATCGCTCCGGCGGCAATCCAGCAATTCGGCGGCTGGGGCGCGGACGAACATGAGCGCCAATTCAAAGATCGCCCCTTCATGAATATCGAGAAAGTCCTAATCGACGGTTCCTGGGTCGAATCGCTCGGGCGCGAGGCGTTTCAGGCGGTCGATCCACAAACCGGCCGCACGCTTTCGGAGTTCTATCCAGTCAGCCCGTGGAGCGAGGTCGATCGCGCCGTGCAGGCGGCCTCCGTAGCAGCCTGGCGAGTTCGCGGATGGAGCGGCGAACGGTTTGCCGCCTTCCTCGAAACGTTCGCCGAACGACTCGAGAAGCGGGCCGAGGAACTAATCGCGACGGCCCACGCCGAGACGGCTCTGGCGGTCGAGCCCCGTCTGAAATCGGTCGAGCTGCCTCGTACGGTGAACCAGCTGCGGCAGGCGGCGGCCGCAGCCCGCGACGGTTCCTGGGTCCAGGCGACGATCGACACGAAGGCCAACATCCGCTCGATGTACGCGCCGATCGGACCCGTGGCCGTGTTCGGGCCGAACAATTTTCCCTTCGCCTTCAATGGCGCGGCGGGCGGAGATTTCGCCGCCGCGGTTGCCGCCGGCAATCCGGTCATTGCCAAAGGCCATACGTCGCATCCGGGGACCTCGCGTCTACTGGCCGAAGAGGTACACCAGGCCGTCCTCGAGAGCGACTTGCCGCATGGCTTCGTGCAGTTGATCTATCGCACGTCGCACGCCGACGGAGAGCGGCTGGTGTCCCATGCTCTGCTCGGCGCCACGGGGTACACCGGGTCCCGGCAGGCTGGGCTTCGGCTGAAGCAGGCGGCCGACCGAGCGGGCAAACCAATTTACCTGGAGCTGTCGAGCATCAATCCCGTGTTCGTTCTACCCGGCGCGCTCGACGAGCGACTGGAAGATCTGGCGCAAGAATTCGCGACAAGCTGCCTGATGGGAACAGGACAATTCTGTACGAATCCCGGCCTGGTGCTGCTGGTGGGAGGGGAGACCGCCGAGAAATTCGTGGCCGCCGCTCAACAGCGGTTCGCCCAGGCGCCCGCCGGAACTCTGCTTGGCGAAGGCGTGCTTCGCAACCTCGTCGATTCGGTCGAGTCGTTAGTGGCGTCCGGAGCAAGAGTGGTGTCCGGCGGCCACGCGCAAAGCGGCCCGGCGATACGTTGTGAAAATACACTGTTGCGAGTCGACGGAGATACGTTCTTGTCGCACGCCGAGGCACTCCAAGCGGAAGCGTTCGGCAACGAGTCGCTGTTCGTCATTGCCAAGGACGCCGAGCAGTTGCTGAAGATTGCGGCGAAACTCGAAGGCAACCTCACCGGCTGCATCTACAGCCATCGCGGCGCGCTTGATGATGCTCTCTACGATCGATTGGCTCCGATTCTGCGGTCGCGCGTTGGGCGTCTGCTCAACGACAAGATGCCAACCGGCGTCGCCGTCAGCCCTGCGATGAACCACGGCGGTCCGTTCCCCGCGACGGGGCACCCGGGTTTCACCGCTGTCGGCATTCCCGCGTCGATGCACAGATTTGCGGCGTTGGAATGCTTTGACAATGTGCGAGCGATTCGGTTACCGCCGGCGCTCCGGGACGCCAACCCGACCGGCAAAATGTGGCGACTCGTTGACGGCACATGGACCCAGGGCTAGCGCTCCCGATCGAGAGTAGACCGCCAATAATCCAGCGCCTCGTCAGGAATCGTGGAGCCCTGGCAAGATCAACGTCGGCGATGGCTGCGGACGCCGGGGCCCGGAGAGCGCCGGGTCGCGGGCTCACGGTGGGGTAGGCTGGTCTCAATCCGGTCGATTTGTGCTTTCAGCGATAGAATGGCTTCGTAAGTCACCTCCACGAAGCGTGCCAGCACTGGGCGACCGCTGATCCCGCGATCCAGGCAATCCTTCATTTCCGCAAATACATCGCCGTTCGGGGGATTAAGTGTCCCGCCAGACTTCGTGGGGCCCACGGGAGTCATCTCCTCTCACCGAATCCAGGACGCCGTTGGACGACGTTCATTGTCGCCACTCTCGGCCATTCGGATGTCGATGCGTCCGATGCAAAAATGATACCGATTGACCTGAGCTGCTCGTCGAGACCGCAAGGGAAGCTGTGGCGCCTCGAAGAGTATGATCGCATCAGCAGTTGCGACGAGGCGTCGCTGGAACGGAGGCTCGAGAACGCTTATTCCTCGCGTGCGGCTTTAGGAGTCAAAATGGCACCGGGAGCAGAAGGGCGTGGTGCTCGAAGAGGACGCCTTTGCCGTGTTGTCCGATGAACTGCGTAAAGAAAAGCAGGAACACGTAAACGGCTAGCAGCGGTCCCATCAGCAGTCGCGCAAACCAACGCGTGACCAAGTGGGCACGTCTCGGGCGACGCACGGCGCGCCCATACGCCCAGCCTGTCACCAGCCGCGACGGATAGATGCTAAGGATGAACACCAGCGTGACGAACCACATGGCGTCTTGCGGCAACAAAAAGGCTTTGAGCAAATAGAGGGGCAGCGCCAAGAGGTAGGTGGCGACAATCGCAATCAGCCACGCTAGCGGCGCATGACCGAACAGTCGCCGCACCTCGCGCAGCTCGAACAGTCCGCGGAAGCGATTCTCGCTCGCGAATCGCGCTTCCAGGAACGGAAGCCATGCCAAGACCGGCACGAGCAACAATCCGCCGGCGATCGTCGCCACGATCAGAAGTCCCTCGGTCTTGTTGGCGGCGGCGAACAGCAACGTCGGCACGAAGAGCCAAAGCAGAGCGCCGAAGAATCCGCGGACTCCCAACCAGAAGTGATAGCGCAACCGCAACCCCGCCACGAAGGCGCGGATTTCCGCAGCCGCCTTATCGAGGTAGCCTCCCTGGCGGAATTGGCGCAGGGCCCAACGAGCGTTTTTGATCGGTCGCAAAAAGCAGCCGATCGATCCGCCCCGAGCGAGCGCGAGACAAAGATGCGCCGCAATGGCGACGGCAAGCACAGTCACGATCCAATCCAGGCGCCTGCTGGCAGGGCTCGTCGGATCGATCAGTCGCGCATCGGCCGCGGCGTTCGTCAAGATTCGTAGCGGCAAGAGCCACAACCAAATCCCCAGCACGATCGATCCCAATCGCGGCGCGATGCTGAGAAGCGGAAAAGCTCGTCGCAGCCGGCCGCCCCGCGCCACGCCCCCTTCGGCTTCGAGCAAGTAGCCGAGCACCAGGAAATTGACGATCGGGATCGCCGCCAGAAGCGCCAAAAGAACGATCAGGCTCACCAATCCGAACGCCGCCCGCACTCCCCAAGCAATCGCCCGAAGCGGGTGACGCCATGGCGACGGCAACTCAGCCAGTCGCCCTCCGCCGATATAGTCGTGCGACCAAGGCGCGGACTCAGGGGCGGACGGCACAAATTCCGCGATCGGCAGAGCAGTCGCGGTTGCCGCGGAATTCGCCGACCAGGGCTGGCCGTCCCAGCCAGTTTCTTCGGTCCGGTCGCGGGGTTCGATCACTTCCGCATCCCTCTGGGCAGAGAGAGGTTAACGTCTCAGCTATGTTACCAGGTGCTGACCCTTGGAGATTCAAGAACGTCAACGAGGTATTCGCCGCGAGCGACCAAAGATTTTCGGCGATGGGCGCGCGGTGATGGTGTGCATTTGACTACGCCGCAGTGACGCGGCGCCATTGCGGGAAGGCGAAACCGATTTCGCTCAAGATTGGTATACTCTGTGGCGAATTCCCTTGTGGGTGAATTCCCTCGAGGGACTGCTTGACGGCGCCCGGGCCGGGAGCCAGACCGTGGGAACAAAGCGTTTATCGCGCCTGAAGGCATTGGGCCTGCCGTTTGTCGTCGTGCTGGGCGTGTGCACGCTTGTCGCTTGGGCGGCCCACAGCCCCGTCGATTGGCGGCAGATCGACGCCGCGAGCGGCGCGCGTTCAAGCAGGTCCGTCGCCCCCAGCCAGCCGCCGGCCGAGATCGCCGATACAGTCGGGGCGGTCGATCGATTCTTCGACGCCGGATGGAAGGACAGTGGACACAAGCCCGCGCAACCGGCTGACGACCTGCAGGTGCTGCGTCGCCTGACTCTCTCACTGTGCGGCACGATCCCGTCGCTCGAAGAGATCCGGGCTTTCGAATCGAACGGGTCGCCCGACCGCCTCGACCAGTGGACGAGCCGGCTGCTTTCCGACAGTCGTTTCGCCGACTACTTTGCCGAGCGGCTGGCCCGCAGCTTCGTCGGCAACGAAGGCGGGCAATTCATCGTCTTTCGCCGCGACCGCTTTTCCGACTGGCTGCGGCAGCAGCTCAAAAAGAATACATCCTATGACGAGATGGCTCGCGAGATGATTTCGGGGACCGGCCTGTGGACCGATCACCCCGCGACCAACTATGTGACGGCCGCCATCGCCAACGGCGAGCTTGACGAGAACAAACTTGCCGGCCGCACTGTCCGCGCGTTCTTGGGGCAGCGAATCGACTGTGCGCAGTGCCACGATCATCCGTTCGCCGAGTGGAAGCAGGGCCAGTTCCAGGGTCTCGCGTCGCTGTTCGGGCAGACGCAGAACTCGCTCGTCGGCATCGAGGACAAGTCGCAGAAGACGTACACGGTCGAGGATCGAAAGACGCTCAAAAAGCACGTCGTCGAGCCGGCCGTGCCGTTTCATCCCGAATGGCTGCCCGGCACCGGCACGCGGCGCGAGCGGCTGGCCGCTTGGGTCACGCATCCCGACAACCGTCGCTTCGAGCGAGCGACGGCGAACCGCGTGTGGGGACTCTTGTTCGGCAAGCCGTTTCACAGCCCCGTCGACGATCTGCCCGATCCATCGGCGGACGGGAACAAGGACCTGCTCGATCTGCTCGGCGCCGATTTCCGGTCGCATCACTGCGACTTGCGGCGAATGATCCGCGTGATCGTAGCGTCTCGTCCGTATCGGCTCGATTCGGTGGGCGAGGAACCCAGTGTCGCCGTCAAGGATCCTGCTCCGAAGGCCGCGGCCCATTCGCAATCGACCGGCGCGCCCTCTGCGAATTGGAACAAAGAGAGCGACAAAACGTCCGAGGAGGGTACGGAGGCTCCTGCCGATGCGACGGCGAACTGGGCCAGCTTTCCGATGACCCGCTTGCGGCCCGAACAGTTGATCGGCGCCATGCTGCAGGCCCGCTCGGTGCGAACCATCGATCAGAACTCGCACCTCTTCGTGCGGGCGACGCGTTTTTTCCAGGAAGCTGATTTCGTCAAGGAATATGGCGACCTCGGAGAGAACGAACTCGACGAACGGACTGGGACAATCTCGCAGGCCCTGCTGCGGATGAATGGCAAGGTCGCTGCCGACGCGATCAAGGCCGACCCGCTGAATGCATCAGCCCGGCTGAGCACGTTTGCCGGCAGCGACGCCAACTGTCTGGAAGGCTGTTACCTGGTGGCCCTCTCGCGGCGGCCTACGCCGGCGGAGCGTGACTATTTCCTCCAGCAGCTCGCCAGCGCCGGTGGTAAGGACCGAGGCCAGGTGGTCGAAGACATTCTCTGGAGCCTCTTCAACTCTCCCGAGTTTTCGTGGAATCATTGAGGGTCACAGATGACGATCCGCACCAGCATGGCGACTGCTTCGGAGTCCTTGTCTCGACGTGACCTCCTGCGGACAGCCGGGGCGCTCGGTCTCAGTTTCCTGTTGCCGCCGCTGGAGGCCCGTGCCGCGAACGAACGCGGCGTGCGCCGCAAAAAGTCACTCGTGACGATTTGGCTCGAAGGGGGCCCGAGCCAGCTCGAGACGTGGGATCCGCATCCCGGCACAAAAATCGGTGGACCGACGAAGGCGATCTCCACGTCGATTCCCGGAGTGCAGATCGCCGACACTTTCCCAACCCTGGCGGCCGAGCTGAGTTCGCTTTCGGTGATCCGTTCGCTCGTGTCGAAGGAGGGCGATCACGAGCGGGGCTCGTATTTCCTCAAGACCGGGTATCGTCCGGATCCCACGTTGCGTCACCCGTCGCTCGGAGCGATTCTCGTCAATCAGATTCCCGATGCGTCGTTGGTCATTCCGCAGCACATCGCAATCGGGAATTCGCAGTGGCCGCCTCGCGGCGGATTCTTGGGAGATCAACTCGACGCGTTTCGCGTTTACGATCCGGGACGAGATGTCCCCAACTTGAAGGCGCCCGTTGAAGCAGCGCGGCAAACGCGCCGCGTCAGCAACCTCGAAGTCGTTTCCAGAGCGTTCGAGCGCCACCGCCAGCCGCAGGTCGAGAAGACGCTCCACCAGCACATGATCGAGCGGGCGCTCGAGATGATGTCGTCCGATCAGCTCAGGGCGTTTCAAATCGAAGGTGAAACGCGCACGCTGCGCGACGCGTACGGTGACACGACGTTCGGTCGCGGCTGCCTCGTGGCGCGGAGGCTAGTGGAGGCCGGCATCCGGGCCGTGGAAATCACGCTCTCGGGATTCGATACGCACGCCAACAACTTCAACGGGCACCGCGAAAACGCCCGCATCCTCGACCCGGCTCTGGCAACGCTGCTTCGCGATCTGCGGGAACGAGACTTGTTGCAGTCGACCGTCGTGCTCGTGATCGGCGAATTCGGACGCTCGCCCGCAATCAATCCGCTCGACGGCCGCGACCATTGGCCCAGCGGCTTTTCGTGCCTCGTCGGCGGAGGCGGCCTCAAGAGCGGACTGGCGATCGGCTCAACCGATCCCCAAGGGCGCGAGAAGATGCCGCACGAACCCGTCGAAGTGGCCGACCTGTTCGCGACGATCTTCAAGACGTTCGGCGTCGACTTCGGCCACGAGGTGATCACACCGATCGGCCGCCCGATGGCGTTCAGCTCGGGCAAACCGATCTCGCGCTTGCTGAGTTGAGCTTACGCCCTACGCTCGCGGGGCGCAATCGCTAACGTCGCTGGGCGAAATATGCGTCCGCGAAATCGAAGAGCCGGTTCCAATACGCCTTGCTCAATTCGTGCTTGGTGTTGCGGCGGTATTGGACGAGGTCGCCGACGTTTGGGCCCGAGAGCGGCTCTTCATCTCGGACGACGCCCGCGCCGACAAGTCCCCGCAGTCCGAGAAACTTGTAGACCTTGTCGGCGGCCTTCAGAGCGCGCAGCCCGCTCGTGCCGTTGGCCCATTTGTCTTGATCGCCTTCGCTGTCGAAGATCGGGCGCGGGGCAACGAGGCACATCAAGAGGTGCTGATCGACAGGCAGGCGGTCCTCGCGCCCGGCGAACTGCTTGAACGTGCCGTTAAACCAGTGGGGAAAGACGCGATTGATCCGCTCCACGGTCTCCTGGTCGTTGCCGCGCGAGAGCGCGCAACCACCCGTGCCCGATTGGTGCGGTGCGACAAGTGCGATCCGCTCGTCGAAGGCCGCCGCCACGAGGGCTGTTTTTCCCAATCGCGAGTGACCGGTTGCACAGATGCGTTTGTGGTCGATGTCGGAGCGCGTCTCCAAGTAGTCGACGGCCCGGCTCAATCCCCAGGCCCAGGCACGGATTGTTGCCCAGTCGTGTTCGCGTGGCGCGGACTGCCCCGGCGCGAAATAGTGCGGATGCACGCCGTCGGTGAAGTCGTTCTTGTCCGGATCGATGTCGCCGTCATAAAAGGTCGCGATCGCGTACCCGCGGTCGATCGCGTTTTCGATCGCCCAGGCGCCGGCTTGTGTGCCGCGGCCCGCGTCGGTCGCCCGATGCTTCGTGCAGCCTTTGCAACTGTCGGGCATCCACGACTCCGGCAGTGCGATCGCCTCATCATTCAACACCGCGTGGTTGCCGCAGAAGTTGAGCGCGACAAACACCAGGGCGGGCGATCGCCGCTGATTCGGGACAACGAGCAGCAGATTGATCGGGGGCGTCGCCGGTGGTCCGAACGTGATGCGGACTTCATCGAGCGTCGCCTTGCCCGCGAAATACTGCGGAGCATGTCGAACGATGGTGCCGGCGACATTCGCGGGTGGGGGCGGCGCCTCCCCGTATTCGTAGTACTCGAACAGAGCCTGAACTTCCGGTCGGCGTTTCTGAAACCACTCTTCGCGGGTCGTGACGGGCGAGCCGTCGAACATCGTCAGAGGATCGGGCAGCTCGGCGCGCGACGGGAGTTGCTCGACTGCGGGAAAGTCGGCGCTCTCTGCCAGCGAGGCTTCACCAAGCAAGCAAGCGGCGGTGAAAAGAATCGAAACGAGCGGCACTGGCTTCAAAACAGGCTTCCAGTAAAAGCCTGCGAAACACGCGTTCACCAGCCGTTCCTCGAGCGGGCCGGCTCGCGCTCTACTTGGGCGTGTGGGGGCACGTCCCGGCGGTGTCGGCCATCGATTCCTTCTTCTCGGTAATGACAGGACACTGCGTCGCCAGTTCGGCGTTGAGCGCTGTGTAGTCCTTCCATTCGGCCGGAAGATTGTCTTCGTGGAAGATGGCTTCGACGGGACACTCGGGGACGCACGCTTCGCAGTCGATGCATTCATCGGGATGGATATAGAGCATCGACTGTCCCTCGTAGAAACACTCCACGGGGCAAACCACGACACAGTCGGTGTATTTGCAATTGAAACAGGGTTCGGCAACAACGTGGGTCATTCGGGTCCCTTTTCTGCTCCGGAGCGGTACGCGCCTCGGAACTGGCCTTGAAGAATCCGCGATCTTAGTAGTGGCCGCGCGCGCTGTCAAGCGACGTAAAATCGCGAAAATGAGCGGGATTTCCAGTGTTTTTCATAAGTTTTTGAGTCTCGTCGCGAACTCCAAAACAGAACGCTTTCGGAAGGACTGATCGCGCGGCTGCCAGGCCTCCGCCAAGGACGCCAAAGCCTCCCTTCAGTCACTCGGATCGGTATTGCCCAAAACCCGGGAGAATCGTAAATAGCGTATGGCCGCGAGATCCCCGCGCCGTTAAGATTGAGTGAACTGCGAGCGGTTGGAATCCTCTCTCGAAGAATCCCGGTCCATCGGACGGTGCGGACCACCGGATTTGTCAGCAGCGACTCCGGTAGATCTCACGCCTGCGGGTGTTACCGTCGTATGAGCCTCACCGAAATCGATCGCAATCTCCTCAAGCGGTGCCTCGCCGAGGAGCCGGGTGCGTGGAAGGACTTTGTTGACCGCTTCATGGGCCTGTTCGTGCATGTGGTC
>DASZIA010000174.1:0-13538 GCA_035949535.1 Planctomycetaceae bacterium
TATCTCCCGATTCAAATAAATCGCCGGAGTCGCCAGCATCCAAATCGGCAAGAGGAACACGACCGCGTGACGGAAATCCCGGTAGGAGACCGTCAGGGCCGCAATCAAGGTGCCGATGCCGACGGCCGCCAGCGTGAGGAGGACGACAGCCAACGGCAACAAAACCATGCCTGGCCCGGACAGAATTCCGTACCAGATCATGAGCGCCACGAGAACGAGATACGAGACACCCAAATCGACCAACGCAGCGGCCACGGCCGCCAGGGGAATCGCCAGCCGCGGGAAGTAAACCTTAGTCACCAACCCTTCCGAACCGATGACGCTGTTGGCGGCCGTGCTGACGGCAGTCTGAAAAAAGTACCACGGCACCAAGCCCGACAAGACGAAAACCGAATTCGGGAACTGCCCGGCAGTCCGCGGGATAACGATCACAAACACAGCCATCGTCAGCACGGGCTGAATGATGGCCCACACCACGCCCAGCACTGTCTGCTTGTAACGCACGCGAATGTTTCGCAACGTCAGCTGCCCGATCAGATCGCGGCACTTCCAAAGCTCGGCCAAATCGAGCGAGGGCCAGCCGGACTTGGGTGTAATGTGCGTTTCAGTCTGCGGTGTCAGGCTGGGCGACGGTGCCCCATCACCCGGAACCGAGCTGGCAGACGGCGCCAATAGACCAGGCGCAAATACTGTAGCCGCTGATGGTTCGGATTCGCACACCGCACGCGTCTCTGACATGAAAACTACCTTCGACTCCCGCCGGAAGCGGACGTGGAACGGCCAGACGAGGGTCTGATCCAATTTTAGCAGCGCCCGGAAACCACAAACAACGCGGGGTGTGGACACACTCTAATTGAACGAGCCCGAACCCACGGGCAGAATCGGACAAAGCTCAATGTGCGAACTCCAGGAGTAATCCGATGCGATTCGTGCTAATCACTGCCGGCTTCCTTTGTGTGTCTCTTCAAACAGTTGTCGCGGCTGAGCCAGACCGGATGGCGCAGGTCAAGGGATTGGTTGCCGAGTACGCGGCGGCTGAGATGAAATTCAACGAAACGGATTGGCCGAAGGAACCGACTCCGGAGGAGAGCATCCACCGTTACGAAGTCTGGCCGGCGTGGAAATATATACCGCGGTTTGTGAAGTTGGCCGAGGCCGCTCCGGGCGACGAGGCGGCGTCCCTCTGCTGCGATTGGATCCTCGATCGCACCGACGGCGCCGGCAACCAGGACAAAGAGAGCTTCGCGCCTAACGAGAAAGCCTGGCAAATTCTGGCCGAGCATCATTTATCGCGGCGCGACCTGCCTATGCTGTGCCTGAGAGCGAGCTCCGGGAGTGGTTCAGCGCGCGAACATTTCCTGCGCGCGGTGATTGATCGACCCGGCGCGTCGCGCGAAACCCGCGGTATTGCGACTTTAGCGCTGGCACAATTCTTCGCCACCAAGTACGAGATCATCGAGTTCTGGGAGCAAGCGCCGCGCCGCACCGGATTTGGGAAATACGTGGATGCGCGAATGGCGGCCGGCTGGAAAAGCGATCTCGTCACAGCGAATAGCTCCAAGTTCAAAGCCGAGAGCATTCGGCTGTTTCGCGAAGTCCTGGCGAACTATGCCGACGTGCCCCTCACGATTTCGGCCCCCTACTTCCGCGACATCAAGAAGCTGAGCGACAAGGCGACCAAAAGCCTGCACGCACTCGAACATCTCACCGTCGGTTCTCCGGCGCCGACGATCATGGGTCAGGATCTCCACGGACAGCCGCTCGATTTAAATACGTATCGCGGCCGTGTCATGGTGCTCACATTCTGGTTCACCGGCTGCGGGCCGTGTATGGGAATGATCCCACAGGAAAAACAGCTCGTCAAAAAGTACCGGGGCCGCCCGTTCACTTTGCTGAGCATTTGCACGGACGAATCGCGCGAAACAGCCCAGAAGACGGCCGCTGACCACAAAATGGATTGGCCCTGCTGGTTCGACGGCCAGAACGGCCCAATCGCCCGCAACTGGAACGTTCTGGCCTGGCCGTCGATCTATTTACTCGACGAAAGGGGAATAATCGTCGCCAAGAACCTACGTGGTGAAGCTTTAGATGCGAAGGTCGCCAAGCTGATGGATAGGAAAGGGCCGTAAGGCTCCGCCATGACTCAGTTCGTCCCGGCCCACTTCATTTGCTCGGCGCGGCGAGCTGTGCCTGAAGCTTGGCGATCCGGGCACGGTCCCGTTTGACTGTTGTGACATCGGCCTGCCGCGGGGAATTTGTCGGAAGGGTGGTTTCGGCCTCGCGAATTCGCCTGCGGGCCGTCTCTTTGTCCCCCAGCTTGAGGTTGCACTCGGCCGCATCGAGCAGGACCATGGTTTCGTTCGGCTCGACCTTCAGAAACTCCTGGAGCAGGGGGAGCGCCTCGCGGTAGCGGCCTTCGCGCTTGAGCAGCCGTCCCGAAAGCGCCGTCGCGGTAAGCCACTGCTCCGTCCCAGGTTTGGCCGCGGCCTGATACGCGCGCCACGCCTGGATGGCTTCCTCGGGCGAAGCTCCGCGGCGATTCGTGAGCATTTGCGCTTTCCAGCCCAGAAGACTCAGTTTCTTCGCTGGCGACTTCGCATCGTGGATCCGCCGATCGCACTGCGACCGAGCCTCATCAACTCGGCCCAGGTTGAACAAGTTGAACGATTCTCGCTGGAGTAGCCATTCGCGCTCGTCCGGCGACCGATCGCCCCATGCCTGCAGCTGTCGGGCGTCGGCGAGCGCGGCGGCGTATTGATCGTCCCACTCGAGATAGACGTGGCGCGCGCTCCGGAGCCGCCAGCGCACAGCCGGTGTGGCCGGCTCTTTCAGGCGAGCGTCAAGAAACTGAATCGCCCCCTTGTAGTCCCGCTTGCGGTCGAACTCCCTCAGCTTTTGGAAGATCGACTCGTCCATTGCCAGCCGCGCGTCCCGCTCCTTGCGCCGCGTCTCGTAGACAACCCGCACTGGACTGTCGGCGGGCTCCAGTTTTTGAATCTCGGCGACGACCGTTGGATAAAACGCGAGAATCGGATCGTCTCCCCGCTTCTCGAACGTGCCCAACTGGCCGCCGACCGCCTGCAAACCCGCATGCAACAATTCGGCCCGCTCGTGCCCCGCTGCCGTTCGCGCAGCGGCGAAGTTTTGATCGCGCACCGTGCGCGCGGAACGCGCCTCTTGAATTAGGGCGAGGTACTTTGGCACGCCGAAGCCGGCCTCGTAGCCGGTGACGATGCCGTACGGAACTGCATCGGCATCCAGGAGGAAGACAGTCGGCACTCCGGGCGCCAAATACCGCTTTTGCAAGTCCCTCTCGACGCTCTCGCGCTTCTTCTCGGCCGCCGAGTCTCCGTAGTTGAAGTCCAGCTCGACGAACACGAACGACTTGGCCGTCTTGTAGACAAATTCCGGCTGCCGGAACACTTCGCTGTCCAAAAGCTCGCAGTTCGCGCACCATCCGTGCCCGGTCAGCACGAGAAACAGGTCCTTCTTCTCGTCGCGGGCTTTTTTCAAACCCTGCTCGTAGTCGCGAATCCATTTGGGGCCCGCGACGGCCCGTGTCCCTGCCTCTTTGGCCAAGGCATCGGCCGAACCGGCTTCGCCTTCGCTGTCGCCTCGCGCGGCATGGCACACGCAGGCACAAGCGACGGCTAGCGACCCAACGAGCCTGCGCGACGTCGAGCGTCCCATGATCCGGCCTCTTTCGGTTTTCGTTTCGTTCTCAGGGCCGAGATAATGGAGGCGCTGGGGCCGAGAATTTGTCTAACGACCGGGAATAGTCTGTTGTTGCGCCGGCATGGCTCCCCTGCGCTAGTTCGCGGCCAGGCGTTCGGAGGACGTTTGCATGTCTAAACTCCTGGACTTCTATCGGGGACAGGCCACGGATACCGAAGGGCGCTCGCTGGGCGAATTGTGGGACTGGAACGACGACAAGCTGGAAGAGGTCCACGATTTCATCCAGTGGATGTTCCCGCTGCCCGAGCCGAGCCGGTTCAACCCCGATGCCCCTCTATTGAACGGCGACGACATGGCGGCTTTCCGGAGCGACGCGTTGCTGCAGTCCCGGCTCCGTAAGTCGTTCGAGAGAATTCTGCGGTTTCTTGGATTCTCGCGGACCGAGGACGGAAGCGTGGTCGAGGGGCCAAACTTCGCCGAGCGCGTCCCGGAAGTCTGGGCCTATCCGAATCACAACTGGTTACGGATCACCCGCATTCTGCGGAGCCTTTGCCAGCTGGGACTCAAGAGCGAGGCTCAATCGCTCTTCAAGCGACTCGAGGCCCTTTACAGCCAGCGCCGGTTTCCGATCACCTCGGACACCTTTCGCTATTGGACCGACGCGATTCACTGTGACGAATAGAGTTGTGGACTGATTCACGTGTCCTCCACCTTGGACGAATCTCGCGACGACACAATCCAAACCACCGGCGACTGGCCGGAGGGGCTCGATTTCAAGTTTCCCCGCCGTGACCTGGGCCGCGGCCGGTTCGTGCTCTTGGTATTGAGTTTGGGCCTGGGAGCGATGATCTCGTGGCTGGTGGCCGGACCAATCTGGCGACTGGTCCAAGGCGGCGTGACGTTTGGCGGCATCCTTTCGCTTGTCGTGGGCCTGGTTGTTGGCGCCCCGCTCTGCCGATATCCGCTCTGGTACCTGGCGGCTTTCGTGTTTGGCCGTCGTGAGATCGGTTTGCGAAGCGACTGGCTTTACGTTGGTGAGCGCGTCGGCTGGCTGCGGCAGAGCAAACGCTGGCCGCTGGGGCGGATCAAGCGGATCCAAATCGTCGACTTGCTCCCCGATTCGACGCCCGCTAACAGGCTGCGCGCAAAAATGTCTTCGACGCCCGACACCTCCGGAGCCGCGCTCGCTCGGCACCTCCACGTATTGACCGGCGTGCTCGACGACGGAAAACGAATCGTCCTGGCCCCGTTTTATCCGAGGGAGTTGCTCGATCGCTTTGCCGCGGACCTGACGCAGCAGATCGCACTCGCGGCACGAGACGATGACGATCTCGAGCCCGCGTCCTCGATTCGGGAGGGCGAAGCTCCCGCTGAGCCGTTCTCCTCCCCGTCGTCCACAACACCCGCGGCAAGGAGCCCGATCGAAGCCGCCCCTGCGATCGGCGTGTCCCAAGTCGTCGCCGAGGTACAGGAGAAGATGCGGAAGGCGAGAGAGCCCGACGTCCTCGAGCAACCGCCCGGCAGCAAGGTCCAGTTGGAGCGGTTTCCCGACGGCATCACCTTCCGCGTTCCGCCGGCCGGCGTCTGGAAGGGGAGCGCGGGGATGTTTCAATTCGGGATTCTATGGACATTCGTAATTGCCGGGTTCACGGTGCTGTTCGCCGGCGCGGGAGTCGCCAAGGGACAGGGCGTGTCCGCTGTGCTGGGTGCGCTGGGCATCATGAGCCTCTTTTGGCTGGTGGGGGCCGGGCTCTTGTTGGGCGGTTGGGTCATGGGAACGCGTGAATCGGTGATCGCGGTCGTCGGCGATAGTGTGATGGTCATGCAAACGGGCCTGCGCCGGTCCAAACGCCGCGAATGGCCTCGAAGCGCAATCAAAACCGCTCGCGTCGGCGCCAGCGGCACGGAAGTGAACGATGAACCCGTGCTCGAACTACAGCTGCACGGCCCCGACAAAAAACTCTTCGGCATGCTGGCCGGCCGTGACGTGCAAGAACTCACCTGGATGGCGACGCTCTTGCGGCAGGCACTCAAGGGCACCGAGCCCGGCTGTCCCGAAAAATCGTCAGCCGTCCAAAGCACTCCGTCCGACAGCGAACAGACTGCCCCGACGCATTCCGCGGCCGACTTCAGCTATGAAGGCATGACGATCGACGAACGGTTGAAGGTCGCGCAATTGTCGGACCAGTTCGCGGCCGCGGTCGAACGCAGCGACCGAGAAGCGATGCTGCAGATCCTCCAGTCCGTGCAGCTGCCGCCGGCCGGCGCAGCTGCTTATGCTGAAGCGGTCCTGGCCAATCCCGGCGCCAGGGATACTAAATGATGATGCGCGGACACTGACAGCGGGCCCCTCACCCCCAACCCCTCTCCCGCCAGGGGGCGAGGGGGGAAAAACGCGGTGTCGAGCATCGCTTACACAAGAAGGGCCTGCACGCAAATTCTCTCCCCTCTCCCCTCACGGGAGAGGGGTTGGGGGTGAGGGGCACCCGGGGTACCCGGGGCACTCGGGCGATTGTCAGTTATTAAGCTCTCAGTCGCCCAGTGCCTGGCGCAGATCCGCAACCAGATCCTCCGGATGTTCGATGCCGATCGACAGGCGGATCGTCTTCTCGGTGATGCCGGCGGCCTCGCGCGCCTCGCGTGACATCGAGGCGTGGCTCATCGTGACTGGGAAGGCGATCAGTGATTCGACGCCGCCCAGTGACTCGGCCAGGGCGAAGAGGCTCGTGCCGTAAAGCACCCGTTCGGCGGCAGCCCGGCCGCCGCGGACGTCGAAACTGACCATGCCGCCGAAGCCCTTCTGTTGGCGGCGGGCCAGTTCGTGGTGCGAGTGGCTCGGCAGGCCGGGGTAATAGACGCGTTCCACGGCCGGATGTTCGGAGAGCATCCTGGCGACGGCCATCGCACCGCGCTCGTGGGCCTGCATGCGGGGGGCGAGCGTTTTGACGCCGCGGAGCACGAGCCAGGCGTCGAACGGCGAGCAGGCGACGCCCAGCGCGTTGACGACGTAGGCGATCCGCTCGGCGTGCGCCGGCTTGCTCGTGACGACGCAGCCGCCCACTACGTCCGAGTGGCCGTTCAAGTATTTCGTCGTCGAATGCACGACCACGTCGACCCCCAGCTCGATAGGGCGCTGGAGGTAAGGTGAGAGAAACGTGTTGTCCGCGATCGTCAGGGCGTTCGCCTCGCGGGCGATCGCGGCGAGGCCGGCGATGTCGACCACGTTTAGCAGCGGATTGCTCGGCGTTTCGATCCAGATTCCCTTGGTCGCGGGAGCGATCGCCTTGCGGACGTTGCCAAGGTCGCGCATGTCGACGAACGAGAACCGAAATCCCCACTTGGCGTAGACGTCGGCGAACAGCCGATACGTGCCGCCGTAAATGTCGTGTCCGGCGATGATGTGGTCGCCCGGCTGGAAGAGATGCACAGCCGCTGTGATCGCCGACATGCCGGTGGAGGTCGCCTTGCAGTCGATGCCCGCTTCGAGCGAGGCGATGTTCTCCTCGAGCGCCTTTCGCGTGGGGTTGCCGCTGCGGGTGTAGTCATAGCCGCGATTGGTGGTGAGGTCGTCCCAGGCGAAGGTCGACGTGGGATAAATCGGCGTGATCACGCCTTTGTAGGCGGAGTCTTTGTCGACGCCGACGTGGACCGAACGGGTTTCAAAATGCATGTCAAAGAACCTGGGAATAGCTTAAGAGGCGGAAAGACGAGGACTGAACCACGAAGGCACCAAGGACACAAAAAAAGCAAACAGAGTGGTTCTATCGGGGCTGTTACTTTTACCTTCCTCTGTTACCTCTGTTCCCTCCTGTTCAAGACTTCTTAATTCAAAATTCTGTTTTAACAGGAGGTAACGGAGGCAACGGAGACTGAAAGAAGGCTAACAAAAAAACCGGCGGCAAGGCGCCGCCGGTGCGTTTGGAACTGAACTCGGGAGGGCGAGGCTCCTGCCGAGCCTCTTCCGGAAAGACAAAACCGGCTCAGCAGGAGCTTCGCCCTCCCATCAGTGTTCAGCTGCGGGCGTATTCGAACAGCGGGGTCGACAGGTAGCGTTCACCCGAGTCGGGCAGAATCACGACCATCGTCTTGCCTTCCGATTCCGGCCGGGCGGCGACTTTGAGGGCGGCGGCCATCGCGGCGCCGCAGCTGATGCCGGAGATAATCCCCTCCTCCTTCGCCAGCCGCGGAGCCATCTCGAACGATTCCTCGTCGGTCACCTTCACGACTTCGTCCACGAGCTTCATGTCGAGCACCGCGGGAACGAAACCGGCTCCGATTCCCTGAATGCGGTGCTTGCCGGGCGCTCCGCCGGAGAGCACCGGACTGTTGGCCGGCTCGACTGCGACCGACTTGAGCGGATGGTTCTTCTCACCCTTGATGTAGCGGCAAACGCCAGTGATCGTGCCGCCGGTGCCGACGCCCGAGATCAAGATGTCGACTTTTCCGCCGGTGTCTTCCCAAATTTCAGGGCCGGTGGTGCGAAAGTGGATTTCCGGGTTGGCCGGATTGTTGAACTGCTGGGGAATGAAGAAGGTGGGATCCTTGCCGATTTCTTCGGCCTTGGCGATGGCGCCTTTCATCCCCTCGGCCCCGGGCGTGAGGACCAGTGTGGCGCCGAACGCCTTGAGCATCATCCGCCGCTCCATCGACATCGTGTCGGGCATGATCAGCGTGAGGGGATAACCTTTCGCTGCGCAGACGTAGGCCAGCGCGATGCCCGTGTTGCCGCTGGTCGGCTCGACGACCTGCATGCCCGGTTTCAGCTTGCCCTTTTTTTCGGCGTCCCAGATCATGGCCGCGCCGATGCGGTCCTTGACGCTGTACCCCGGACCTCGACCCTCGATCTTGGCGAGAATGGTGGCTTTGAGCCCCTTGGAAATGCGATTGATCTTCACGAGTGGAGTGCGACCGATCGATTCGGGATTGTCCTTGAAGATCGGCATAGTCGGCGTTTCCTTCTGGAACAAGTGAATGGGAACAGCGGAGCAGGCGGGCCTTGGAGCAGTGACGGAATCAACTGCTCAACTCTCAACTGATCGATCGCTCAATATTCGGCAGGCGACCCCCCTCGCGCCCGCATTATCGAAGATCGACTGCGCGGCTGCAATGTCGGCTGCAGCGACGTCGCGGGGCTCAGTGTGCCGAACTCGGCGCCAATCCCGCAGCGCCGCAGTCGACATTTCGCACGGCCGAGTCTTGAGGAGCCGCGCACGCAGTAAGCGGTGATCGACCTTGTCGATTAGAATTGCCGACCGCTGCGCGAGGACGAGGTCGGTGAACGCCGCCCCTGGCTGACATCGGCGGGAACGCCCGCTTTTCGAGAAAGAGCGCAATGGGAATTGAACTCGGTCACATCAGCGCCCTCTTTCGTTACCCGATCAAATCGATGGCCGGTGACAGGCTTGATTCCGCAAAAATCGGCTGGCATGGCATCGAAGGCGATCGGCGGCTGGCGTTTCGTCGTTTCGTCGATCGCGGCGCCTTCCCCTGGTTGTCGGCGAGCCGGCTTCCCGAATTGCTCCTCTATCACCCCATCGGCCGGCAGAATACGTCAGGGGAGCCGCTGCCGACCCACATCCGGACGCCCGACGGCAAGGAATACTCACTTGGCGACGAAGCCTTGCTCGAGGAAATTGCAACCCGCCACGGCGCCGAACTCGAGCTGATGCAACTGAGGCACGGCATCTTCGACGAGGCGTGCGTTTCGGCGATCACTTTGGGGACGATCGGAGGCATCGCTCGCGAGGCGGGGCACGACCTCGATATTCGTCGTTTCCGGCCGAATCTGGTGATCGATACCAACGGCACCAACGGCGCTCAGCCCTTCGAGGAAGATCGATGGGTCGGCAAAATCCTGGAATTTGGCTCCGACGGGACGGGTCCGGCCATCAGCGTCACGATGCGGGACCTGCGTTGCGTGATGATCAATCTTGACCCCGACACAGCCGAAGCAAACGCCGACGTCATGAAGACCGTGATCCTTATGAACGAAAACCACGCGGGCGTTTATGGGACGGTTGTCAGAACAGGCGAGCTTCGAGTCGGTCAGGTCGTATGCCTGAAAGCGTGATGGCTCCTGGTTCCGACACGGCAGATCGCGCAGCTGGGCATCTGAAGGGGAAAAAGAGCTGCGTCCCAAGCTGCGTCCCCTTTGCCCCCCCCTTTGCCCCCCACCATCTTAAGGACGCGCTCTTGTAAGAACGCTGGGATGTGGGTATCCGACGAGTGATTCAGGATGAGGAGGAACGGACTGCGCAGTCAAGAGGGTACTGGGGGGGGAAAAGTCGACGTGGCTCTTCTCGGTCCGGCGCTCTGATAGACAAAAGATTCCCGTCCCCTTCGCCCTCACGCTTGAGTTCATTGCTCGCCGTTGGCCCGCCAGTATCGGTGAGCCTGCTTGTGCGGCAGCGGAGGTCTGAATGACGCGAGACGCTCTCACCCAACGAGTCGGCGAACTGTCTGAGGCTGTCCTCGCCGACCCGCGCTGGCAGCAGGACGACGTGAGCGTCACCGTCCTCGGCATGATCTTATACGGGTTCGCGCTGGCGACTGGCCGGATCGTCATGTTCCTCGACATGGAAGACATTGACGCGGCTGTTCTGCGCTGTCTGACCGAGCGAGTTGGGGCGGCGGCCAAGTGGAGCGGCGGGCTGGTTGCGGAGGCCAACGCGTCAGCCTTCGATCGCGCTCATCACCCGAGTCACCATGCACTGATTGGCGTCGGGCACTCCTACTTCGGGGACAAGGACCCGGCGGCGCTGGTGGACAACGTGTTCGTCAACATCGAGACCGTGCGCCGCTGGGCGGGGCAATAACACGCCGACTCAGGTGGTCCGCGACCGGCGGTCGCGTGGCGGGCGCTCCGCCTTGTCTCAGCCCCACGAAAAGGTGGCAGGTCCTGCCACCTTATTGGGCGCGCGGGGGGCGAGCTTTCGGACAGTCAGGCGAAAAAGTTTTCAAGTTGTTTCCATGTGCGTGGAAACTCGGGGTCGGCGACCTCGTTCTCCGGTGGTAAAATGAAGGGATCCCCCGTTGTTTTGTGCGGAGCAGGTTCAAGGTCCGCGCGGTCCTCGCCGCCGGGGATAAAGATCCCCGGCGGGGACAAAAAAAATCGTCCCCGGTGGGGTGGGGATCCTTTTTTCAATAGGGGGGAAAGGATCCCCGGCAACCCGGACCAGCGCGGACCAGGATTTTTGATCAGGAGGGAACTGAGGCAACAGAGGTCAGACTCCGTCGATCCTCCCCCTCCGGTACCTCTGTTGCCTCCTGTGCGAAACTTCATTCCGGCGACGGTCGGCTCCAGGCCGTGGGACGGGATAAGTTCATGGGACGGGACGCGTCTCGATACGACCCTCGCCCCATTTGTTTCAAATGGGGAGAGGGAGCAAGGTGAGGGGTCTTCCTGACCTTCGGACAGACTCATTCAAGATGCCCTCACTCGGCCTTCTCCCATCCGAAACGGTCACGGACGGGCGAGGGGGAAAGAGTGGGACGGGACAATGCCGAAGCACCCGACAGCTGACGCTGTCGGCTCGCCTGGGCGCGCCTCGGTTTGGCGACGGCGCGGCGCGCGCAAAAAATTTCCGGCAGCACTTGCCCGGACCCTCGAACCGGGCACGCCACCGGAAATTTTTTGCGAATCTCGAATAGATCGGAGGCTGACGCCTCTGGCCAATTCCTAAGTCTGAACTACTGCTGGGTGTCGGGACCCGCACAGCGAATCAGGTGGTCGTGGTCGACGTAGACCACTTCCTGAGTCGAATGCGTGTTCGAGAAAGGGATCGGCCAGTCGGAGCGGATTGTCTTGTCGAAGTAGACCGTGCACTTGTAGTGGCACTTCTTCAGGCGACACGGGCCGGCCAGGGGGTACATCCGGCATTCGCCGATGGTGTCGACGATATTCTCGACCACGATGCGGACGTTATTGCGATGCGTTTCGGCGAGGAAGTACACGCCGCCCTGCGTATCATCGGGCAGAGAGCGCATGACTTCGTCGGGCGACGGGGGATCGAGGCAGAACAGCGGAGCGTGCTCGCCCTCAACGGGATCAAGCACCGGCACCTTGGCGTACCGCTGTTCCCAGTGATAGCGGTCTTCGATCAGTTGGCTCCAATAGGGGGTCACCGGAATGAACGGGCTTGTCTCCCAGAAGACCATCCAACCCCAGGTCACGCTGAGGAACCCGGTAAGCAGGGTGCAGCCACTGCTCGGGACCGTGAGCGCGAAGAGGGCGACAATCAAGGCGATCCGCTTCGCATGTTTTCTGACGTATGGCATTCTGATCCCTTTCGGGTGACGCGGAGCCGGCGAGGGTATTTTCGCCTGTCTGTCTCTGGCCTGATTGATTCTTGCAGTGGCCTGTTTGATTCCTGGTTGAACGAGCCTTGGCAACTTAGTGACAACCGAACGGACGCCTTCGGCTCGGGAGGCTGCCTCTTAGTTATCGAGTGACAAGCGGCGTGGACTTTGGCGAATTTTCCGGATTTGAGGAAAAATCGGGACGCGGCGGTTGTTTCGGGTGATGGCATTGGCCCGCCCAAGCCATGCCGATCCGCCTGGTCGCTCAACAATCAGCCACTCAACAAAACGAGCGCCTTCGAGGTTCGTGCCTCGAAGGCGCCCTTGTGCGATATCCTGTCAGCGGCTTACCAATTGGCGGGGTTCAGGAACCACCACCAGCGATCGGTCCGCGAGTCGAACTTCAGATCCCAGTGTCCGTCGGACCACTCGAGCTGGACCTTACGCCAGTTGAGGGGCACCTGCGGATAGGGATAGAACGGCCCGATGTAAGGCCACGCCGACGCGCTGTACTGGCTCGGATAGGTGACCGCGGCGTAGTTGGGGAACTGAGAGTAGGTCGGCCAGGCATACTCGGGAATGTTCGGGTTGTCGTAGACCGGTCCTACCGGCGCGGGGCCGGTTGCCGGTAGAGGAACTCCCATGGCACCACCCGGGCCAGCCGACGGAGCCGGTCCACCCGGACCCGGAACGCCTGGCGCGACGCCCGGCGTCAGCGGAGCTCCGGCAGGTGCTTGGTAACCGGCCATCGCATAGCGCTGGTTGCCCTGCGGCGGCCCCTGCTGCATCGGCATCTGACCGGGGCGAAGCTGATTGGCGACCGACTGCACGCCGGGCACCGATTGTGCGATTCGTGTCGCAACGGCAACTTGCTGCGGGGTCGCGACAGTGCCGCGAAGCACGGCCTGGCCGTTCTGGAACAGAATTTCGACGTCATAACCGCTCAGACCGCCGGCCTCCAGAGCGCGGCCGATCTGCATGGCCTTTTCCTGGTTGCTGGGACCGGCCGTTGCCGTGCCCACAGCTTGCGAGGCCGGGCCGGCGTCGCTGTTGTCGGCGGTCACCTGGCGGATCGCTCCGCTTCGCGACGCGATGACAGCGAGCCGGTTGTCGAGGCGTCGCACGCCGGGAACGGCGCCGACGACCTGGTTGGCCTTCACCTTCTGACGCGGGTCGGAGACCTTTCCGGTCAGCGTGGCGATGCCATCTTTGTATTCGATTTCAATCTCATAGCCGTGGAACTGGGCTCGCTTGAGCGCCAGGGCGATATCCTCGGCCACTTTTTGGTTACGGCTGCTTTTTGGAGGAGTCGCCATGGAAGAGCTGGCGTCGGTGTCGCTCCCGAACGGGAAGGCGGCCGCCGAGAGACCAGGAGTCACCGCCACGATTCCCAGGGTCAACACCCATTTCGGGTACCTACGCATCGAGTGCTCTCCTTAACGTACATGAACAAAAGGGGAGCCGGTCTTGGGAGACTCCCGCGGTTATATTGATCGGTCGGCTTCGTCTGATTGGATAAACTATTCTGCTTTTTTCGGACGAAACGATCGTTCCACTCAAGGAAA
>DASZIA010000175.1:0-8626 GCA_035949535.1 Planctomycetaceae bacterium
CCTGACGTTCGTCGGCTTCTCCTCAATGATGGGCTCCGTCAACTATTTGACGACCATCATCAACATGCGGGCCCCCGGAATGACCCTATTCCGCATGCCGCTAACCATCTGGGCCATGTTCATCACAGCCATCCTGCAGGCGTTCGCGCTCCCCGTGCTGACAGCCGCCGGCTTCATGCAGCTGGCCGACCGCGAATTTGGCACCTGCTTCTTCATCCCCTCCGGGCTGATCGTCAATAACCACGCGCCCACGCTCGGCGGCGGCCAGCCCCTCTTGTGGCAGCACCTGTTCTGGTTTTACTCGCACCCGGCCGTTTACATCATGCTCTTGCCCGCGATGGGCATGGTCTCGGACATGCTGTCCACGATGTGCCGCAAACCGGTCTTCGGCTACAAGCCGATGGTCTTTTCGATCGCCGCGATCGCGGGGCTCGGATTCATCGTGTGGGGACACCACATGTTCACGAGCGGCATGAACCCGGCCCTCGGCATGACCTTCATGGTTTCGACGATGATGATCGCCTTACCCTCGGCGGTGAAAACCTTCAATTGGCTCGGGACGATGTGGGGCGGACGGCCTCGGTTCAACACGGTCTTTCTCAACTGCTGCGGGTTTTTGTCGATGTTCGTGGTCGGCGGCCTGAGTGGCATTTTCATGGCCGCCGTGCCGGTCGACATCTACTTCCACGACACCTACTTCATCGTGGCCCATTTCCACTACATCCTGTTTGGCTCGACCCTCTTCGCGGTCTTCGGTGGGATCACGTATTGGTTCCCGAAAATGTTCGGCCGGATGATGAACGAGGGCGTCGGCAAGCTGCACTTTCTGCTGACCTTCATCGGTTTCAACGGGACCTTTTTCCCGATGCACATGCTGGGAATCGCCGGCATGCCCCGGCGCTACGCCGATCCCTATATCCATCCGTATCTCGAGCATTTGCTGCCGATGAACCAGTTCATGACGTGCTGCGCCATTCTGATGGGATTTGCGCAGTTCCTGCTCTTGGGGAATTTCGCGTACAGCATTTTCTTCGGACCCAAATGCGGACGAAATCCGTGGGACGCCAACACGCTCGAGTGGTCGGCCCCGACGCCGCCGCCGCACGGCAACTTCGACGTGCCGCCCGTCGTTTACCGCGGCCCTTACGAGTATTCGTCGCCGGCCCATCCAGAGAGCGATTATTGGCCGCAGACCGAACCCCCCGAGAAGGGGGCGCAGCACGACGATGCTCCCGATATTTCGCACGGTCCCGATGGGACCGGACCTCACTAATCGGCGACTGACCTGACTCGATAAAAACCGACTCGATTCGACATGCGATCCGCGCGTTACCGTCCGCTGCTCTTTGGGTTGGCCGTCATCACGGCGGCCACGGCCCTGTTGCCGATCGTGGTCGGAGCGCTCGTCACGTCGCATAAGGCGGGGATGGCCTTTCCTGATTGGCCCACGTCGGACGGGCAGGGGATGTTCGCCTATCCGTGGCTCAAGTCGGCGGGAGACAAGTTTATCGAGCACGGTCACCGCCTGGCGGGAATTCTCATCGGCTGCGTAACCATCGTATTTGCGACAGCCTGCTTTGCACTCGAGCCGAGGCGCTGGGTGCGCTGGTGTGGCGTGGGAGTGCTGCTGGCAGTCATCACCCAGGGTCTATTGGGTGGCGGTCGAGTGCTGGCCGACGCGCGAATCCTCGCGATGTTTCACGGAGCGTCGGCAGCGGTCGTGTTTACCTTCATTGCTTCGGTTGCCTTGGTGTTGAGTCGCACCTGGAGCCAGCCACCGACGCTATCGATCGAAAGTCGGCTCGGTGCGCTGAAAGTCATGTCCGTCGTCACGCCCGCCGTGCTCGCACTGCAGTATTCGCTCGGGGGACTGGTCCGACACTTGGGGACCGCACTTTACTCCCATGTTGGCACTGCGTTTGTCGCTTTGGCCTGTGTCATCGCGACCGTGATCGTCGCGCATCGGACGCAATGCGGATGGTTGCGGCGTCCGGCCTGGCTACTCGGCTTCGCGGCCTTCTCGCAGGTGCTTTTGGGGCTGGCTGGGTGGGTGGAGAAATTCGGCTTTGCTCCCTGGGGCTACGTGGCGGTCGAGCGTTCGCCGGCACAGATCGCCGTCCTGACGTCGCACACGGTTGTCGGCATGCTGTTGGTCATGCTCTCGGTGAATCTTCTGCTTCGGGTGGTGCGGATCGAATCGGCTCGTCGTGCGGTTCGCCAGCCGCTCGAGCGTAGTCTTCCCGCGCTCGTGGTTCCGATGTTCGCCCCGCAGACGCTTGAGGGGAGCCTGAGATGACGCACATCCCCGTGGCTGGCCCCTATACATCGTCGGCAGGAACCTGCGCTGCCGCGCAGGCTGCGTGCGTAGCCGTCGATACGATTCCTGACGATCGCTTGCAACTCGGCCGCTTAGCGATCGGACTGCGGCTGGCCGATTATGTCGAGTTGATCAAACCCAGAATCGCGGCGATGGCTCTGCTCACGGTCGTCGTCGGCTATACGCTCGGCGGAGGGACCTGGAATGCTGGGGCGCTCTGCCAGGTGCTGCTCGGCATCGGCCTCGTCGCCGCGGCCAGTGGCGCCTTGAATCAATTGATCGAACGCCGGACCGACGGCTTGATGGCTCGCACGGCCAATCGACCGCTACCGACCGGCCGATTGCAACCGGCTGAAGTGGCTCTCTTCGGCGGGGTCAGCGCCTCGGTCGGCTTGAGCCTGCTCTTTTTCACCGTCAACGTGACAACAGCCGTACTCGCGGCTTTGACTCTGGTGCTCTATGTCGGCGCGTATACCCCGCTCAAAAAATACACGGCGCTGAGCACGGCCATCGGAGCGATTCCCGGGGCGCTGCCTCCCGTTCTCGGTTGGACCGCGTCGGGTGCGGAAATCGGCTGGGGCGCCTTCTCGTTGTTCGCAGTTCTGTTCGTTTGGCAGTTCCCGCATTTTCTGGCGATCGCCTGGCTTTACCGCGGCGACTATCGAGCGGCCGGGCTGCGGATGCTGCCGGGTGGAAATGAGACGGCCGGCGATCGGCCACGATCGTTCGCGGGTCTCTTAGCCTGCGGGTACGCGGCCGTCTTGGTCCCGGTCAGCCTGTTGCCCGGCGAGGTGGCCCTGGCCGGCGGTCCTTATCGGATCGCCGCGCTCTTGTTGAGCTTGGGCTATCTGGCAGCGGCGGTCCGCTTTGTCGTGCATGAATCGCGCGAGACGGCCCGCGGGCTTTTGTATTCGTCCCTCGTCTATTTGCCGACGCTTTTGGCGGTGCTCACTTGGGACCATCTGCGGTTATCGAGTTGAGCGGCCTTTGAGTTGAATTGAGAAAATGTCACACGCACACGCAACGACCGTTCACGGTGCTCCGCCCCTCAAGATGGGGCTGCCGATCCCCAACTCGAAGCTGGGGATGTGGCTCTTTCTGGGCACCGAGATCATGTTTTTCACGGCCTTCATCGGCACGTATATCGTGCTGCG
Source organism: Planctomycetaceae bacterium (assembly GCA_035949535.1). Lineage (GTDB taxonomy): Bacteria > Planctomycetota > Planctomycetia > Planctomycetales > Planctomycetaceae > DASPSM01. The sequence continues at coordinate 3,472 of DASZIA010000175.1, forward strand.
GCTGGGCTCGCCCGATTGGCCGCACGATCCGAACGTAACCCATATCCGCATCTGGGCAGGCGGCACGAACACGTTCGTGCTGTTGGCGTCCAGCTATCTGGTCGTCGTCGCGCACGAATCGATGGTGGCGCGGAACATTCCCCGCGCGAAACGCTATCTCATGGGGACTTTCGCGCTGGCGTGCGTCTTCTTGGGGATCAAGGCCTACGAATATTACGGCAAGTGGGACCACGACATTCTGCCCGGCCACATCGCCGAGGACGATAACCAGGCGATGACCAAGACGCTGGGCGACTTTGAGAAAACTTTGAATCGCCAGTACGCCCGCTATGTGCCCGACTCGGAAGCCGCGCGACTAGCCGACAAGCGGGCCGCGATCGACACGAAAATCAAGGACGCTTCGCCCGAGATGAAAAAGCAGGTCGACGCGCTCAGGGCGCTCGATAAGGAATACCTGGCGCTCCGCACGCAACATCAAGAACTCAAGCTCCAGCTCGTGCCGCTCTCCGAGAAACTTGAGGAACTCAAGACAAATCCCGAGTTTGCCGGCTTGATGGGCGGGCTCGAAGCCCATCATCCGATCAAGTACGGCAACATTTTCGCGTCGACTTATTTTTTGATGACGGGTTTTCACGCAATCCACGTGATTGTGGGGATGATTATGTTCGCGATTCCGCTCTGGGTCATCTCGCTCGATCACCGCTGGACCGATTACGTTGAGAATTGCGGGCTCTATTGGCACTTTGTCGACCTGGTCTGGATCTTCCTGTTTCCGCTGGTTTACATCATCTGAAGATCCAACAAAACGAATAGAAGCACCCGCTGGCTCACGCCAACGGCTCGCCCGGGTCAGAGTAAGGATAGAAGCTATGACCGACGGTCATGCGACGGACGTTCATCACGACTCCCACGCGCCGCACCACGTCTGGTATTTCGGCGTGTTCGGGGCTCTGTGTCTCCTGACGGCCGTTTCCGTGCTGTGCGATCTGTTTGATATCAAAGGCAAGACCTTCCACGGCATCAACCTCGTGCTCGCAGCGCTGGTGCTCTCGGTCGCGACGGCCAAGGCCCTGTTTGTGATGACTTACTTCATGCACCTCAAGTTCGAGGGCCGCTGGAAGTTCTTGCTCCTAAGTCCCACGGTCATTCTGGCGCTCGGTCTGCCCCTGGCTCTCTTGCCTGACGTGGGTGTCCACTATTACACAACAGACGTCCCGCAAAATGCGGCCCACGTGACGGAGCGATCGCACACGCAGCTGGAGACAACGTCCGAAAGCCCGCACTGATGGGACCCGCGCCGGCGATCGAAGTTCAAGGCCTCAGCTACTCGTACGCCGAGCGCCGCGCCCTTGAGAGAGTTGAGTTCTCGGTCGACGCGGGAGCGATCTTCGGACTGCTGGGCCCAAACGGCGGCGGCAAGACGACGCTCTTTCGACTCTTGAGCACCCTCTTGCCGATCCAGGAGGGGCAGGCGCGAATCCTCGGCTTCGACCTGGCCCGCGAGGCCAACGAGGTGCGCAAGCACATCGGCGTCACCTTTCAGTCGCCGAGCATCGATCCCAAGCTGACTGTCGGCGAAAACCTCAAATACCAGGGGCAGATCTACGGACTTTTCGGCGCGCCCCTGCGGCAGAGGATTGACTTGCTCGCCGACAAGTTAGGATTAAAGGACAGGCTCGCCGAACGGGCCGAGACGCTCTCGGGCGGGCTCAAGCGACGAGTCGAGATCGCCAAGGGGCTCTTGCACAGGCCGCAGGTCCTGTTGCTCGACGAGCCGAGCACGGGTCTCGACCCGGGGGCACGACACGACTTGTGGCGCTATCTCAGAGGCCTGCGCGAGGAAGACGGCGTGACCGTCCTTGTGACGACGCACCTGATGGAAGAAGCCGAGCGCTGCGACCGCTTGGGGATTCTCGACCACGGGCGATTGATCGCGCTCGACACGCCCCTGGCACTCCGCTCGATGCTCGGCGACGATTACGTCACCGTGCAGTGCGATCAGCCCGACGAACTGGGTGCGCGAATTCGCGAGCGGTTCGGAGTGACTCCGCAAAAAATCGGCGGGGCGCTTCGCATCGGCAAGAGTCGTGGGCATGAATTCGTCCGCGACCTGGTTGAAGCGTTCCCCGAAGAGGTGAAGACCGTCTCGCTCGGCAAGCCGACGCTCGAGGACGTCTTCATCGAGCGAACGGGCCACCGGTTTTGGGACGAGGAGCCGCAATGACGGCGAGTGCCGCAGCAACCGTGCAAGCGCGAAATTCGGCGGCCGCGCCCGGAGTGCTTTCTGGGCCCGCGCCGACCGCCGGGTTCTGGCTCCCGGCCTGGTCGCTTGCCAGCCGCGAGCTGGTGCGCTTCTTCCGGCAGCGAACTCGGGTCGTTGGGGCACTCGGCCAGCCGTTTATTTTTTGGGTGCTGTTCGGGGCCGGGTTGGGCGGGACGTTTCGCGCTCCCGCGTGGGCGCCCGCCGGCATGAGTTACCAGGAATACTTCTTGCCTGGGGTGGCCGTCTTGATCGTCCTGTTCACGGCGATCTTCTCCACGATTTCGATCATCGAAGACCGGCGCGAAGGGTTTTTGCAGGCGGTGCTCGTCGCGCCGTTGCCCCGAGCGTCGCTCGTCCTGGGCAAGGTCGCGGGAGGAACGGCGCTGGCCGTGATTCAGGCCAGTTTGTTCTTGCTGTTGGGGCCGCTCCTATGGCTAGTGGGGCTTTCGCCGCACATGAGTTTTTCCCTCTCGATCGTCGATGTGGGGGCGATCTTCGCCTTTTTGGTTCTGCAGGGTTTCGCGCTCACTGCGCTCGGATACGTCATGGCGTGGCCGCTCGATTCGACGCAGGGTTATCACGCGCTGATGAGCGTGCTCTTGATGCCGATGTGGCTCTTGTCGGGCGCGTTTTTTCCAGTGCCCGAGTCGGGCTGGCTGGCCTGGGTGATGTGGGTCAATCCGCTGACTTATGGCGTGGTTGGACTGCAGCGGATTCTCTTCGCCCACGCGGAGCGGGCCGCCGCCGGGAGCACGTCGCAGGTTGGCTTGCCGAGCGTCACTACGTGCCTGGCTGTCACGGCGATTTTTTGCGTGGTTGCCTTCGCGGCGGCAGTCTGGCTGACAGGTCGGCGCTCCGTCCGGAATGCGCGCTAACGGGTTCTTGATTTCGATATGTCGCAACAACTCAACCCAACCGGCTCCGAAAATCAAAAGAGCACCGTCTCGAAGTCCGCCCGCCCGTTACGACTCGTGTTGGGAGTTTTTCTGTGGACTTCCGCGCTGGCGATGGGATATTTCGTCTGGCAGGCCTCCCGACAGATGCGTGAAACGATGAACGCCCGGGCACAGGCCCCGACGTCGCAAATCCCTGCGGATATGGCCACAAGTGCCCCGGCCGGCGCCGCCGTCTCGAAGACTCCGTCGACCGCATCGCTCTGGGACCAATCGGGGGTGCAGGATTTCACTTTCACAGAGCGTAGCGGCCGAAAGGTGACGAAGGCCGATCTCTTGGGGCATCCGTGGCTCATCTCGTTTATCTTCACCCGCTGCGCCGGTCCTTGTCCCAAGGTGAGCGGGCGGATGAGCGATCTACAGCGCCTGCTCGCCGGCACGGACGTGAAGCTCGTGACATTGACCGTCGATCCCGACTTCGATAAGCCCGACGTGCTCAATCGCTACGCGCAATCGTTCGGGGCCGACGCCAACCGCTGGTTGTACCTGACGGGCGACAAAGCAAAGACCTACCGGCTGATCAACGAGAGCTTCAAAATGCCGGTCAAGGAAATGACCGGTCCCAATCGCGAGCCGGGGTACGAGGTGCTGCATTCGGTGAACATTCTGCGGGTGAACGAGAAAGGGGTGGTCGTCGCGAAGTACAATGCGCTCGACGACGTCGACGTCGCCCGTCTCGGGCACGACCTCGCGCCCGAGATCATCAAGGCCAAGGCCAATCGCGCGAAATCGCCTGCTTCCGCTCCTGGGCCCGCCTCAACAGCGGTGAAGGGGACCTCGAATTGAATGTCCCCGCTTGGGTGCTTCTGCTCCCGCATATTAACGGCAGCCTCAACGCCGCCTCGCTGGTCCTTCTGTTGGGCGGTTTCGCCATGATCCGAAACGGCCGCGTGCGGGCACACAAGCGGGCCATGTTGAGCGCCTTTGCGGCCTCGAGCGTTTTTTTAGCCTGTTACCTCGTCTACCACTTCGCGCTGCATTACTACACGGGAAGCGGTTCGCGTGCGTTCGCCGGAACAGGCTTAATTCGCGGAGCCTATTTGACGATTCTGATCTCGCATATCGTGCTGGCGTTTTTCGTGCCAGGCTTGGCGCTGCGGATGATTTATTTGGCGGCGAAAGGCCGCTTTGCGTCGCATCGGCGCTGGGCGACAGTTACGTTTCCGGTTTGGGTTTACGTATCGGCCACAGGCGTTATCATTTACGCGATGCTGTACCACTTGCCCACCGCCTGGGGTAGTTGACTTAAGCGGTGCAGTTGACTCAGAGGTATCGACGTGCGAATCAGGACCTGGATTTTGACGCTCAGTGCGGGGCTCTTGCTGAGTCTCTCGGCGGCGACGCCCGCGTCAGCCTGCCCGATGTGCAAGCTGGCCAACGAGTCGGACAGTCGGCTGCCGAGGGCCTACATGTACAGCATTCTCTTTATGTTGGGCATGCCCGCGTCGGTCCTTGGCGGATTCAGCATCGGCTTCTGGCGGCTTTCGCGAAAAGCGGCGAGCCTGCAACAAGAAGCCGCCGAGCAAGCCCTCGCTGGAGCAAGCGACCCGGCCGTGCAAGCGACGCAAGGCGCAGAACCTCGGTTCTCTCCGACGACGGGCCAACCGCTCCTCGGCGCCGGTCTCGGCGGTCCGGGCGTGGTCTTCCCGTAAGCTCGTTGCGTCCCGTTCTGCACTGGTTCTGCAGTGACGTCGGGCTCTGCAGTGATCTCGTACGACGCAATTTTTCCCGCTCTCACTCCGTATTCGGGTCAAAGCCGGTCGGATCGAGGTGATAATCGATCGCCAGCCAGAGCGAGCGCGCGTAGCGGAAGAAGTAGAGCGGGAACAGCATGCAGAATCCGGCCAGCGGGGCCGCCAGTGCCGTATTGCTGAACCCCGCTGCGAAATGCAGGGCGAAATAGGCCACCATCACCGCCAGCACGGTGGCGCCGTAATTG
>DASZIA010000176.1:0-2005 GCA_035949535.1 Planctomycetaceae bacterium
GCCTCTTGTGGGCCGTTTGCTGATCAAGCGCTCGGACCACCACTTAAAACTCCGGACGGAAGGCGTTCGAGGTTAGATCGCCCAGCAGCTTGTGCCAGGGATGGGTCTGGTTCTGCTCGACCTCGGCGACCATAGTGCGCATCTTCTGCAGCACCGGGGGCGCGGCATCGTCGTAGACGTCCCCCTGCAACAACTTCAGCACGTCGAGGCGGTACGTGGGGTCGTTGATGAAGTAGGTAAACAGCACGTTCAGACGGTAGTACACGGTGATGAAGTCGTACCAGTTCTTGGTGCCGACGCGCAGCGTGTTCTCGAAAGTAGAGAAACTTTGCCGCGAAAAATCATTCTTCTCCAGGGCAGCCAGAATGTCTTTGTGGGCGAAGCGCGAGCTGTTGAGCGCAATGCTCACGCCCGTGGAAAAGATGGGGTCGACGAAGCGGCCGGCATCGCCGACCAGAACGAACCGGTCGCCACAAAGCTGCTTCATGGCGTAGCTGTAGTCGCCCTCGTCTTTGAAGGGGCGAATCCGGTCGGCTTTGCGCAGAGTTTCTTCGAGCATGGGCCGCGAGGCAACGGACTCCCAGAAAAATTTCTCCCGATCGCTTTTCGATTTCGCAAAGTTTTTTTTCTGCGTGACCACGCCCAGGCTGGTTACCGAATCAGTAATCGGAATCTGCCAGATCCAGGTGTTGGAAATGGGCAGGAAGTGGATGAAGATATAGTCGCGGTGGTCGTCTTTCCGGGAGAAGACCTTGCGATCGTAGCGATCGAACCAGCTGTGGATAGCGTACTGGTCGAAGACGGTGTCCTGCACCTTGAGTTTGAGCTGGTTGCCCAGGAAGGTGTTGCGTCCGCTGGCGTCCACGACCATCTTTGCGCTGACGGCCATCTGTTTTCCGTTGCGCCCCATGGTGAAGCGCACCACCGGTTCTCTGGGGCCGAAATCGACTGCGCTTACCTTAACGCCCTCATACACCTCCGCGCCCAGTTTGTTGGCGTGCTGCAACAGCATCAGGTCGAACTTGCCGCGGTCCACATGATAGGTGTAATTCCGGTCGACGCCCGCTTGTTCGCGCTCGTCAAAGCGAATGTCAGCGTGGCAGTCCGGAGCCAGACCCTCCCATCCCAGTTGGTAAGGATTTTTTTGCCTGTCGTCCGCAGTCCAGACCGCGCCAAACTTGTGGGGAAATTTTGCCTCTTCCATCTGGGGAAGAAAATCGAGGTCTTTGAAAACGCGCGTCGAAGCAGGGACTAGCGACTCGCCGACGTGCGGGCGCGGAAACAACTCGCGCTCAAACACCACGCAACTTACGCCGGCTTTGGCCAGGTAAGCACCCATGGAGGATCCAGCCGGCCCCCCGCCGACAATCGCGACGTCGAAATCTGGCCTGGTGAGAACCAACGATTCGTCCTCGTTTCTCCGAATGATTTTATGCCATGACGCAGCCAATCATACGGTGTGGCGTCGACGGTCAACGGCGAGCCGAATCCTTCTGTGATATACCAGTTCCATCTTCAGGCCATTATTTCTGTGGAGACCGCATCGAGGCTATTTCTTAGGCGTGTTCAGCTTGTCGAGTGCGCGTTTCAATTCTTCAAGCTTCTGTCCAGCCTCGCCAAGTTTGCCTTCCGCTGTCAGCCGCTGGTAGTCGGCAAGGTCTTTGGCGGCTTCGGCGATGAGCGCGCTGCGATCCTCTGCGACCTGGGACGACGGGGCGGATGCGGGTGTGCTTCGCGAAGGCTCCGCAGTGACTGCCGTGGCGCTCAGCGACGACACTCCTGCGCCAAAAAGAGCCGACATCGCCGATTCGAAGGTTGGTCCGTAGGCCAGCCGATCTTGCAGCGCGAGCACGACCAGACGCAACTCCGGCATCGGGCTCCGCTCCGCCTGCAGGTAAATCGGCTCCGCGTACAACAGCGCGCGCCCGGTTGGAATCACCAGCAACGCGCCGCGCCGCACGTGCGAGCCTTGCTGATTCCAAAGCGTCAATTGCCCGGAAAGCTG
>DASZIA010000177.1:0-48575 GCA_035949535.1 Planctomycetaceae bacterium
CCGCGGGTTGGGGCGGACATCGACTATGGGCGTTTTCTCGACTGCGTCCATTGCGGGCTTTGTACTTCGGCTTGCCCGACTTACCTGGAAACCGGGAACGAGAACGACAGTCCCCGCGGCCGCATTTACTTGATGCGGGCGGTCACTGACGGTCGCTTGGAGATGGGGGAAAGCGTCAAGCGGCACCTCGACTTGTGCCTTGACTGCCGAAGTTGCGAGACGGCCTGCCCATCCGGCGTGCAATACGGGCGATTGATCGAACCGTTCCGCGTCGACATGCGTCGGGCCGAACGCAGCAACCAAGCCAGGGTTGGAAACTCCAAGGTCGTTAGTGGCCCTCCCTGGCTCGAGCGAATGCTGCTTTACGGTCTGTTCCCCTATCCGGCGCGGATGAAGGCGGCTCTGGCCCCGGCCCGGTGGCTGCAACGGACGAAGTTGGATCGACTCATCGATCGGAGCGGCCTGCCGAAACTGTTGCCCGACTTTGTGCGGCGAATGTACGAGCAGCTGCCGCGCCTGCAGCCGGCGGCCCCGGCGATGCCGGAGCTGCTGCCGGCGATTGGACCCCGCCGGGCACGGGTCGGCTTGTTCGCCGGCTGCGTGGCGCAAGCCATGTTCCCGCAAACGAATTGGGCCACGGCGCGGGTCCTGCAAGCCAACGGGTGCGACGTCGTCGTTCCCAAGAGCCAAGTCTGCTGCGGGGCGATTCACTATCACAGTGGCGCAGAGGGACCGGCCCTGGAGTTCGCCGCCCGGAACGCAGCCGCGTTCGACGTCGCAAGCCTCGATGCGGTGATCGTCAATGTGGCGGGTTGCGGGTCGATGCTCAAGGATTACGGGCACATCGCCGAGGAGGCTTCACACCGGGCAAACGAAAACCCCACTGGCGGACAAGCCGCCAGTGCCACCCGGGCAGACGCACAACGCACAGAGTCAGTTGCTCGCTTCGCGACGAAGGTTCGTGACGTCTCTGAATTTCTGGCCGAGTTGGGTCCCGTCCCGCCGCCCGGAGAACTCCGGCTTCGCGCCGTTTACCACGACGCTTGCCATTTGGTCCACGCCCAGCGAGTCCGCGAGCAGCCCCGGAGTCTGTTGGCTCTGGTCCCCGGCCTGGAGCTGGTGCCATTGGCGGAGTCCGAAGTCTGCTGTGGGGCCGCCGGCAGCTACAACCTGACCGAACCCGAGATGTCGGAGCGGCTTTCGCAACGCAAGCTGCGGAACATTCTGGCCTCCGACCCTCAGGTGGTCATCACAGGAAACGCCGGCTGTTCGCTGCAGATTCAGGCGGCCCTCCGCCGGACAGGGTCGCCGATCTGGGTCGCGCATCCCATGGACGTGCTCGACCTGAGTTACCGAAATGCCCAGCCACCCGCAACTTAAGAGGGAGCGACAAAGAGATGGGGGTGATCAAAGCCGTCGTCTTCGACTTCGACGGCCTGATGTTCAACACGGAGGAAATCTTCAACCGCTCTGGCCGCGAGTTGTTGCGCCGGCGGGGCCTCGAAATGACGCCCGAACTCCTCACGTTGATGATGGGCCGGCGGGCTGATGAGGCGTTTCCGCTGATGATCGCCGAACTGGGGCTCACCGAGTCGGCTGCCGACCTCCGCGCCGAGGAACGGACCATCTTTCAGGACATGCTTTGGACGCACGTGGCACCCATGCCGGGTCTGTTCGAGCTATTGGCTCAAATTGAGAGTCGGGCATTACCCAAGGGGGTCGCGACTTCGTCACGCCGGCCTTACATCGAGTCGGTGCTGCGGAAGTTCGAGCTGGTCGAACGCTTCGACCTGCTGTTGACGTCGGAGGACGTCACTGAGGGAAAACCCCACCCCGAGATCTATCTCACGGCTGCCAGCCGGCTTGGGGTGCGACCGGCGGAAATGCTCGTGCTCGAGGATAGCGAGATCGGGACACGATCGGCGGCGGCCGCCGGGGCGGTCGCTGTTTCGATCCCGCACGAGCACAGCCGCCATCACGACTTTAGCGCTGCGACCTTCGTTGCCGAGCGGCTCGACGACCCGCAGATCTTGCGTCTCTTCCCCAACTGAGCCCGACGCTCAAGCGGCAACGCATTTCCTTGTCAACTCGCGGCACGATCGTCGCTGAATTTTTTCCAAAATTGGCAAATTAGAACAAATGGGAGTTGTGGCTGGAGTTTGCCAACTTTATCCGTCCGGGAACTTGACCCTCGGCTTGTGGGCCGCCACATTGGAACCTTCGCGGAAAGGACGGTGGGCCGTTGGAGCCAAGTCAATTACTTGGTGCGGTCCTGGATGACCGAGTCTCGAATGGATGAAAGGAAGAGTCATGTCCGTTGGTTTCGCCCTTCTATTGTTTGCCAATGCGGCGGCGAGTGACAGATTTGCGGCGGTGACGAATGCCGCCCCGCCCACGGAGGCCCAAGTTGCTCCGTCCTCGTACGACAGCTACACGCAGGCCTACCGCGCCGCTAAGCAGGCGAAGAAGCCCATGCTGGTGATTCTGAATCCGGCGAAGGGCGCGAAGGTCTCAATGATTTCGCTCGAAGACGTGCAGAAGACGCGCATTCGACGAGACCTGCTTCAGAACTACGTGGTCGCGGTGATCGACACGTCGACGCCGCACGGTCAAAAGGTCCAAGCGCTGTTTGGATCGCCCCAGCTTCCCCACGTTGCCATCATCGACAATGCGCAGTCTTTTCAGGTTTATCAGACCAGTGAGACGCTCTATGGACAGATGTGGGATCAGATTTTGACAGCCTTCCAAAAGGCTGAGCCCGCGACTCGCATGCCCGTCCAGAACTCCTGCCCCTATTGCCAACAGTACCGGCAGCAATAAGCCGTTTGGGGCGTCGAATCCGCGACGACGCCCTCCCCTCCTTTTGGCCGGTGAAGACCCAACCGCAGGCTGCGACCGGGTCTTTGCCGGCTCTTTGTTTTTGCAAAACTCCCAAACTTCCAAGACTGGATGTCTTCACCATGAAACCGTTACAGGGATCTGCTGAGCGGAGTCGATAACGATGAGGCGGCTGAGCGCCCCGTCGTCGCTGGTGCCACGGATGGCAAATCCCCAACTTACCCTGATTCTCCAACAAGCGGCCCACGAAGTTTTGTTGTGGGTCGGCTTCGGAACGCTGGTCGGCTTGGCGGCCAAGGCCATTATGCCGGGCCGCGATCCCGGGGGTGCTCTCGGTACGACCCTGATGGGAATCGTCGGGTCGGTGCTGGGCTGTGGCGTCATCGCCTTCTTCTTCCACGGTCAGAGGATCATGCCGATCAGCACGGCGGGATTCGCCGCTGGCACGGGAGGAGCATTCATCATCCTGCTCTTTTACCGCCTGCTGGCTGGCCAGTTTTTTGTCGAGGCCGAGGACGGCGACCGGTTTATGTACCGATCGCAGCGTGCCCGCCGACGCCGGCTGCTCCGCAACGGCTAAGCGACGGCTGCTTGCGCCTCCCGGATCGACCCTTACGCCGCCTCATTGCTCTGAGTATCCTGCAGAATAGTCTCGGAATCTTCGCGCCCACGTCTCCGAACGGCAGGATTTCATGGCGACTCGACTCGATCTCCGTGCGCAAGCGGAGACGCGGCTGCGTCTTTACCACACGATGCAGGTCATTCGCCAGTGCGAGGAAGAGCTAGCTCGCTGCCACCAGCGCGGATTGGTCCACGGTGCGTGCCACACGTACGTCGGCCAGGAGGCGATTGCCGCCGGAGTTTGTGCTCACCTGAAAGCGGACGACGTTGTCTTCAGCACACACCGGGGGCACGGGCACGCGCTGGCCAAGGGTTTGGAGCCCCGACAGCTGATCGCCGAGCTATTCGGACGTGCAACCGGATGTTCCCGCGGTCGCGGCGGCAGTATGCATCTGTTCGCCCCCGAAATCGGCCTCATGGGCACCAGCGGAATTGTGGGGCCGTGCATCTTACAGGCCGCCGGGGCAGGCTACGGCTTCAAGATTCTCAAATGCGACCGTGTGGCTGTCGCGTTCTTTGGAGACGGGGCCGTCAACAATGGGGCCTTCCACGAAGGCCTCAACATGGCCGCCATCTGGAACTTGCCCGTCCTTTTTGTCTGCGAAAACAACCAATACGCCACCGAAGTGCCGTTCAGTTACTCGAGCGGCAACCCGAGCGTGGCAGGACGAGCGGCCGCGTACGGACTTTCGGGGATTGAAGTCGACGGCAACGACGTGCTGGCTGTTTCGGACGCCGCCGGCGAAGCCGTCTCGCGGGCACGGGCGGGGCTGGGGCCGACTTTACTGGAATGCAAAACGTACCGCACGCGCCCGCACGCCGAAGGCATGGGGGATTTCGGCTATCGCACCCGCGAGGAAGTTGACGGCTGGAAAGGCCGCTGCCCCATCGCCCGGTTTCGAAAGGGGCTGTTCGATGAGGGCCTTGCGGATTCCGATCAACTCGACGCGATAGATGCCGAAATCGCCGAGCAGATCGCAGAGGCGGTCCGCTTCGCCGAGGGGAGTCCCTGGCCCGAGCCATCGACCGCGGCAATCCACGTGTACAGCCAAGCCGAACGATTTCCCGTTGCTGAGCAACCCGGTCCCAGCGTACGCGTCACCAATTGGATGCAGGCCACGCTTGAGGCACTGACTTCGGCCATGGAAGCCGACTCGAGGATTTTCGTGATGGGCGAAGGTGTCGGCAAACGGGGCGGCAACTTCAAGACAACCCACGGTCTTTACGATCGGTTCGGGCCCGACCGGCTCTGCGACACGCCGATCTGCGAACGCGGTTTCGTCGGGCTCGGCGGCGGCGCTGCGATGATCGGCACGCGGCCGGTAATCGATTTCATGTTCGCCGACTTCATCCTCGACGCCGTCGGCGAGATCCTCAACCAGATCGCCAAAATGCAGTACATGAGCAGCGGCCGCCTCAAAATGCCGATCCTGCTTCGCGGCTGCGTGGGCATCGGACACTCGGCGGCGACTCATCATTCGGGCAATTACTATCCGATGTACGCGCATTTCCCCGGCCTGCGGGTGGTCCTTCCGTCGAACCCGGCGGACGCCAAGGGGCTGCTGTTACACGCGCTGCGGTGTGACGATCCTGTGCTGTTCCTGGAACCCCGCGAGCTCTTGACGCTCAAGGGACCCGTGCCGGAAGTCGATTACGAAATTCCGTTTGGCCAGGCGTCCGTGCTTCGCACGGGCAGCGACATGACCGTCGTTGCTCTGGCGCTCATGGCCCAGCACGCACTGAAAGCAGCCGACACGCTGGCAGGCGAAGGTATCTCGGTCGAGGTGATCGATCCACGCACCATCGCTCCGCTCGACGTGGAGACTGTACTCGAATCGGTCGCCAAGACCGGTCGACTGTTGATCGTGGACGAGGCGTTCGCACCATTCGGCGTCGGCGCGGAAATTGCCGCACAGATCGCCGATCGGGGCTTCGACGAATTGGACGCACCGATTCGGCGGCTCAACGGATTGCACACGCCCACGCCCTACAGTCCGCCGCTCGAAGCGGCCGTCGTGCCCAACGTCGCGGAAATCACCCGCGCGATCCGCGATCTTTTGGACGAGTGAGAATTGCGCATGACGGTCGAGATCAAAGTGCCGCGCCTGGGATGGAGCATGGAGGAAGGCACCTTCGTCGAATGGCTCAAACTCGACGGCGACTTCGTCCAAGCGGGCCAACCGCTCTTTTCGATTGAGGGCGATAAGGCCATCCAGGACGTCGAAGCGATCGGCTCGGGCATCCTGCGGATTTCGCCCCGCGGACCTGAGAACGGCGAACCGGTGCGCGTCGGCGTGACGCTGGCTTTCCTGGTGACTGCCGACGAGGCGGATCCGTTTTCCACGACCGAGCCCCAGGAGCCGCAGCCTGGAAAGCCGTCCGTTCCGCAACCGAAACCAGAAGTCCCGCAGCCAAAACCGGCCCGCCCGGACAAGCCCGGGCCCGAGGTTCCGCGCCCTTCACAGCCGGAAATTCCCCCGATGGAACCCCCGCAGCACGAACCGGCTTCGCCGAGCTTCGGCTCGCGACAGCACGGCTCGGATCGGCGACTCGGATCGGCGACCGTGCGTCCAAGAATTTCCCCGCGGGCCCTACGCGTCGCGGACGAGTTGGGAATCGACTGGCAAGAAGTGAACGGCAGCGGTCGCGGCGGCCGCATCCGCGAGTGCGACGTGCGCGCCGTCACCGACGGAAACAGACCGACCGGGCGCCCACGTCCGGCCGTCGCTCGCGAATCAACGGAAGACGCTGCCCGCTTGGCGCTGCGTCGCACAATTGCCGCCCGCATGACCGCAGGTGCGCAGTCGACAGCGCCCGTCACCCTGACGACAACTGCCGACGCGACCAATCTTGTGAATCTGAGGGCGCAATTCAAGGCTGCGGCAGCTGAATCGAAGGGTGTCACGCCGGGCTATCTCGCCTTCATCACCAAGCTGGCGGCCCACGCGCTCGCCGAGCATTCGCATCTCAATCAGCAATGGATCGACGGCCGGATCGAGACGCCGAATGGGGTTCACATTGCGGTGGCGGTTGACACCTCGGCCGGACTCTTGGCCCCCGTGGTGCGCGATGTGCAGGCGCTTGGCATCCGGGAAATCGCCGCACGCCTTGTGGATCTCACAACGCGAGCCGAGTCCGGAGAGCTCACTCCTGTAGAGCTCACGGGCGGCACGTTTACGATCAGCAACCTCGGCGCCTATGGGATCGATGCCTTCACACCGATCCTGAATGTCCCTCAGTGCGCGATACTCGGGTTAGGGCGAATCGAACGGCGCCCAGCCGTCGTTGACGATCAGATCGTCCCGCGCGATCAAATGATCCTGAGCCTGACATTCGACCACCGCATCGTCGACGGCGCGCCAGCGGCAAAGTTTCTCGCCGCGCTAAGACAGGGTATCGAGAACCCTGGACCCTGGCTCGTGACCTGAATCCAAATGGGGCACGCTCAGAACTGCCGGTGATAGCCCGCGATCCAACCGCCATCGACGACGAGTATGTGGCCGTTCATGTAGCTGTTTTCAGGGTCGGCGAGAAACAGGGCAGCAACGGCAATCTCGTCGGTCGTTCCCGGCCGGCCCAGCGGCACGTGATCGAGCATCTCCTGCACGCGCGAATTGAATGTTCCGCCGGGACCGTAGAAAAGCTGTTTCGTCCCTTCGGTGAGCGTTGAGCCGGGGGCGATGCCGTTGACCAGAATCCCCGACGGTCCGAGTTCCAGCGCCATCGACTTTGTCAGGTTCACGACGGCGGCCTTGGCGGCGACGAACGCGGACTGCAGCCGCAGCGGCACAAGGCCGGCGATCGAGGCGATGTTAATGATGCGGCCGGAGCCTTGTCGCTTCATCACGCGGGCGGCGGCGCGGCTGATTTCGTAGACGCCGTTTAAGTCGACGTCGAGGATGCGGTCCCATTCCCAGCGAGGGAACTCGTCGATCGTCACGCGGTTGGCCAGCGTGTTGACGCCGGCGTTGTTGACCACGATGTCGAGCGCCCCGCGTTCGCGCTCGATCCGGTCGATCAGAGCGCCCACCTGGTCGGACTTGGTGACGTCGAGAAGGGCCGACTCGCAGCCATGAGATCGAGACGCCGCCTCCACGGCCCCTTGCGCGTCGACGTCTGTGTAATAGACGGTGGCGCCATTTTGCGCGAAACGATCGGCGATTGCTTGCCCGATGCCGCGGGCAGCGCCGGTCACGAGCGCGACTTTGCCGGTGAGATCGGATTTCATTGGCCGACTCGGCGAGGACCTCTCGCCCCTAGGTCGAGAACTGGGACACGACGTCCCACAAGGGGCCCGGGAAGAAGAACAATCCGACGCTCACAACGACACAGACGCCGATACCGACGTAAGCCGGCAGCTGCTCGGAAGCCTGCACGTCGACGCCTGCCGGCGCCGGCCGCAGGTACATTGCCGCGACGATCCGCAGATAGTAGCCGGCCGCGATTGCCGCGTTGACGGCCAGCACGATCGCGAGGATTTCCGCGGACGTTGTCTGCTGCGACCAGGCTGCCATCAGCAAGTTGAGCTTGCCGATAAAGCCGCCCGTCGGCGGCAGACCGGTGAGGCTGAAGAGCAAAAGCATCAGTACCGCGGCGGCGGCGGGTTGCGATTGGCTCAAACCAGCCAGGTCGTCGATCGTCGCCACCGAGCGATCGCCCCGCTTGAGCAGTACGAGCATTCCAAATATGCCCAAAATCGTGGCACCGTACGCGACCAGATAAAACAAGAGGGCGGGAGTGCCGCCGACGCTGGTGCGCTGATGTCCGGCCGCCAGTCCCACCAGCATATAGCCGGCGTGGGCGATGCTCGAATAAGCCAAAAGCCGTTTGAGATCGCGCTGCAAGAGAGCGAGCACGTTGCCGATGATCATGCTGGCGACGGCCATCAACCAGAAGACCGTTTCGCACCAGACTCGCAGGCTTTCGGCCGAAGTGCGAATAAACGGGTCGACACTGTCGAAATGAATGATGCGATAGAGAGCCAGAAAGCCGGCGACCTTGGGGATAAAGGACAACATGGCCGCTGCGCCCGCGTGCGATCCCTGGAACACGTCGGGAGCGTAGAAGTGAAACGGGACTGCCGTCACCCGAAAACTCAGTCCGGCGACGATGCAGGCGGCCGCGATTAAAAGAATTGAAGGGGACTGCGCCGCGGGAAAATGTCCCAAGGCGGCATGGATCGCCCCCAAGTGCGTCGAGCCGACCGCCCCATACAGAAAGCTGAATCCGTAGAGCGTGATGGCCGACGAAACGATGCTCAGGAAAAAGTACTTGGTGGTCGCCTCGGCACTGGCCGGGGCGCGGCGCGGCAAGTAAAGGAAGATATAGGTCGGGATGCTCACCAGCTCGAGCGCCAAAAATAGCACGATCAGATCGTTGGCAGCCGCGGTCAGGCTGACTCCGGCCACGATCAACAAGAGCACTCCGTGAAACTCGGCGGACAATGCGTCGTCCACCGCGTCCCAATTGATGAGCACGAGCACAATTCCGGCCAGGATCGCAACGCCCCGGCCGAACCAGGCCAACGAATCACTTTGGACAACTCCGGGCGAAGGCGACGACGGGGACTGCACCCACAGGACGATCGCCCCCACCAGGGCCAACAGCGAAATCACGGCCCAGGTGCGGCCCAGCCGGCGGCTCACCGGCTCGCCTTCCGTCAAAAGAAACGGGCCGATTAGAAATTGCAGACAGGCGACGCCGATCAGCAAGATCTCCGGCGCCTGGCTCTGAACGTTCTGGACAAAGGGGAGCATTAGCGCCTTACCTCCCCTGTCATTGGTGCGGCCATGCTTTCAGACAGCGCCATGGGTTGAGAATTCTGCTCGAGGCGACGTGCGTCATACAACCGGGCGATCGCCTGAACGTCCGGCTTCACGAAGTCGATGAGCGGCTTCGGATAGATGCCAATCGCCAGGCACAATGCCAAGAGCGGCACGAGTGCCCAGCTTTCTGCGCGGCGTATGTCGCCGACGTCGTGATGAGCGGGGGCCGGGCCGACCGGACCAAAAAACGCGCGCCGCAGCATCGAGAGCAGGTAGAGTGCCGCCAGGATCACACCAATCGTCGAAACGACCGCAAACGGACGATTCGTTTTGAACATCCCGACCAGCGATAAAAACTCGCCGACGAACCCGTTGAGTCCCGGCAGCCCCATGCTGGCCAGGCAGGTAAAGACCATGGCCGCCGAAATCAACGGCAGCTTCGAGGCGATTCCACCCAGCTGAGCAATCTCGCGAGTGTGATACCGTTCGTACACCATGCCGACCAAGAGGAAGAGTGCGCCGGTGGAGAGTCCGTGGTTGATGATTTGCAGAAAGCTGCCAGTGATTCCTTCCACGTTGAGTGCGAACATGCCCAGCATGCAAAAGCCGAGGTGGCTGATGCTGCTGTAGGCGACCAGTTTTTTGAGATCGGTTTGGGCATAAGCGCACAGGGCGCCGTAAATCACTCCGATGACTGCGAGCAGGCCGATCAAAGGCGTGCCGATCGAGTAGCAAGCGTCGGGAAACAGGGGGAGGCAAATCCGGAGGAAGCCGTACGCTCCCAGCTTGAGCAGCACACCCGCCAGGATCACGCTGCCGGCCGTCGGCGCTTCGACGTGCGCCAGCGGGAGCCAGGTGTGGAACGGGAATAAGGGGACCTTGATGGCGAAGCCGAGCGAAATTGCCAGTAGCAACCCGATCTGGAGCGAGACGGGCATCCGATGGACTTCGAGCACGGCCGCCAGCTCGGGGATCGAAAAAGGATAGGCGATGTCGCTGTGCTGAATCGCATACATCACGAGCAGGGCCAGGCCCGCCAGAGTGATGATGCTACCGGCGAAGGTGTACAGGAAGAATTTGATCGCCGCTTCGCGTCGCTGCGGTCCACCCCAAATTCCGACCAGAAAGAACAATGGGAGCAGCGTGAACTCGAAGAAGACGTAAAACAGCACCAGGTCGAATGCGCAGAAGGCGCCGTTGAGCGCGCTCATCAGGACCAGCAAGGCGGCATAATACTCGCGCTCGCGATCATGAATCGGCGACCAGGAAATCAACACAGCCGAGCACGTCAACAGCGAGGTCAGGAGGATCAACGAGAGGCTGATTCCATCCATCCCGAGTTGGAACTCAAGATGGATCTTGGCATCGTGAGTATACGGCACCGCGTTGCCACGCCCGTAATTCAGCCACTCGCGACCGAACCGCAGCCGCGGCTGGACTGGCGACTCGGCATGGGACGAGGGCGCGGGAAGCGAATCGTAGGACGCGGTCAATGCGATCCCGCACGCCAGGGTGGCCACGCTCGCCGCCAGGCTCAGCCAGCGGGCGAATCGCGCCGGCCAATGGGCGAGCAACAGCAGCACGCCCGCGACGAGCGGAATCATGATTGTCGCGACTAGAATCGTGGGCACTGCCTCAATCACATTCGCACCGCCCAGACTTGAAGGACCGTGGTCAGAAAGATGGCCAGCCCAAAGATCATCACGAGCGCGTACGACTGAATGAACCCATTCTGCACGGGCCGCAGGAACCGCCCGATCATCGGCGGGACGGCACCGACTTCATCTACGAGCCGGTCGATCACACCTTGGTCAAACAAGAGCGAAATAAAGGCGATCGCGTTGACGGGAAACGAGACCAGCACCGTTGCCAACTCGTCGAGATAGAACTTGTTGAGCGATAACTGGTAGAACGGCCCGGCAGCCGCGGCGACTTTTGCCGGCCGATCGGACGGCTGGGCGTACATCACGTACGCGACGGCAATTCCCGCGATCACCGCGATGGCACTCACAATCGCCAAGCCAATTTGAAACGCCACGGTTTCGACGCGAAGCGTCGAGGGCATTTGCTCGATCCAGTGCTCGAACAGGTGCGTCGGCCCCACGATCGCACCGATTGCGAGAGCGAACGCGGCGAGCACAGCCAGCGGCCACGTCATCGCACGTGGACCCTCGTGAATCTGCGGTGCTACGTGGCGGTCGTCGCCGTGCGAAGCGTGCGCCAGCGCCCCCGCCGGGATTCGTAGCGGTCCAAAAAACGTGAGGTAGTAGGCGCGGAATGTATAAAAGGCAGTCAGGAGCGCCGTGACGAAAGCGGCGGCAAGCACAGCTTGAAACAGCCGCGGGTATCCACCGTGCTGCGTCGCATTGAGCAACACACCGAAGATTTCGTCCTTGCTCCAAAAGCCGGAAAACAGCGGAAACCCAGACAACGCCAGGCTGCCGCAGAGGAATGACCAATGCGTCCAGGGCAGGACCTTTCTCAATCCCCCGAATTGCCGCATGTCGATCACGTTGCCCATCGCGTGCATCACATTGCCCGCCGACAGGAACAAGAGTGCCTTGAAAAAGGCATGCGTGAACATGTGGAAGATCGCGGCGGTCACGGCCGCGATGGCGAACGCTTGGCCGGCTGCGGCGGCTCCCAGAGCCATGAACATGTAGCCGAGCTGGCTGATCGTCGAATAGGCCAACACGCGTTTTAGGTCGGTTTGCGTTAGTGCGATCAATGCTGCCAGCAGGGCGGTGATGGCCCCGATCGTCGCCACAACGGCCTGCGCATCGGGGGCCAACACAAATAAAGGCGTGCACCGAGCGACGAGGTAAACGCCGGCGGTCACCATCGTTGCCGCGTGAATCAGCGCGCTCACCGGCGTCGGGCCTTCCATCGCGTCGGGCAACCACAGGTGCAGCGGAAACTGGGCTGATTTGCCGCACGCGCCAATGAACAGGCAGAGACAGATCGTCAGCACGCGGCTCGCAAAGTCGGCGGGCGGCTCCGCGAAAGCCTCGCGTCCGCGAAACACGTCGACGAAATCGAAGCTCCCAAACGTCCGCCAGATCAAGTACATGGCGACCAGGAACGCCGCGTCGCCGATCCGATTCATCACGAACGCCTTAACGGCCGCCGCGGAGGCGGTCGGGCGCTCGAACCAGAAGCCGACCAGCAAATAGCTGCACAGGCCGACGGCTTCCCAAAACACGAATAGCACGACAAAGTTCCGCGCCATCACCAGCATGCACATCGAAAACACGAAAAACGAAAGCTCAGCGAAAAACCGCGAATAGCCCGGGTCGCCGTGCATATAGCCGCTGGCGTAGATGGCGACGAGCAGACTGACGAAGGTGACCATCGCCAGCATCAATGCCGAGAGCGCATCGACACGAAGGGCCACCTGCACGTGGAAGTCGCCGATCGAAACCCATTCGTAGCCGCGCGCTTCGGGGATCGATTCGGGCGCTTCCACGGCCGCCGGTCCCGCCGTGGGCGAACCCTCTTCCTTCGCGTGATGTCCAGCCGCGGCGGCGACGTTGCCGAGCTGAATCAGCGATAGGACGCAGGACACAATGAGCGCCGAGACCACGACGCGATGTCCGCCGCAGCGAAAAAACGCGGGGCCAAAGAAACCGACCACCACGGCCGCCACCAGCGGACACCCGGGAATCAGCCACAGCAGCACGGTCTGGAGAGTGTCAGACACGGGACGACGTCTCCAGAGGTTGCTTTTGTGCGAGCGGCGCGGTCTGCGGGACCTGTCCGGCCGGCGTGAGCCGCGGAAAGTGCTGAGGAGGCTCGGGAATTTCTTCCTCGGGGACTTCGGCGACCGGGGCCGGCTCGGGCTCGCCGAGATCGTGCCAGGCGTTCAAGTCGAGAGTCCGTCGCATCCGGTAAAGGGCCGAGACCAAGGCCAACGCCAAGGCCGCCTCGCAAGCTGCGACGGTCAGCACGATCGCCGTAAAGGCCTGTCCCTCGTAATTGGAATGCTCGTAAGAGAACGCGACCAGATTGAGCGTCACCCCCAAGAGCATCATTTCCGCGCTCAGGAAGGCAACGATCACGTTTCGGCGCGTGAGAAAACCGAGCGCTCCAAGAGCGAATAGCACAGCTCCCACAATCAAGTAACCGAGTAAGTCGGATGTCATTGGCCGGATTTCACCAGGCAGTCGTCATTGCTCGCCGGACATCATTTCCCGTCGGCATTCAGTCAGTCGTTCTCAGAGGTTGTTCAATATCAGCCGGTTGGCGGTTTCACACGGGTCCGCACGCGGCGCGGGGCGATCGCGACGGCCCCCACGCCAGCCACCAGGAGCAGCGTCCCCGCAAGTTCGACTACGAACAGGTAATCGCTGAAGAAAGCCCGTCCGAGGCCGCGCAGGGGGCTGGGCTCGTCAGGCCGCATGTGGCTGTGCGGATAGGGATCGAGGCTCGGCGGTAGCGGAATAAAACCGGCGCGAGCACGCGGAAGTTCGGTAAGGGGCTTCTTGGACGCGACTGCCGACTTCGTCGTCGGGGCCGCCGGCTGGCCGAACGGATTTTGCCTCCAATCGGACAGCGTGAACAAAAGGATGCTCAATAACAGGAAAGCCGCCAGGCTCCCGAGGAAGGGTTCGCGGGCGTGGCGGTCGTAGGGCGCGTTCCCCGGATGCCGTGACAGCATGATGATGAACAAGAACATCACGACGATCGCGCCCGCGTAGATAATTACGGTGGTCGCCGCCAGAAACATCGCCCCGCGGAGCACGAACAGTCCACTCACGCTCAAGGTGACGAGCGCAAACGAAAGCGCCGAGTAAATGGGGTTGGCAAATGTCACCGTGGCCGCAGCAGCCGCTATGGCCACCCCAGCGAACAAGTAGAACAGCGCACCATGCAGAGGCGCGCCGACTGGCCCGAACAGAAAACCGAGCACGCCCAGCGAGACGACTCCAAAAGCGATCCCGACGGGACGCCAAAACCCGTACTCCCGCGGCAAAAGCAAATAGAGCGCAATGAATCCGAAAACCGGCGGCATCAGTTGGGCCCGGTTGTCGATAATCCATTCGAGGAGTGCGTTCATTGGCAGAGCCGGCTCACGGGGTGCGCCCTCAATGGGAGTCCTCGGGTTCGCTGGGCGGTGCCAGCGGACCAAATGGATGCGACACCGAGGCGCTGCCCCCGGCGGGAAAGAGCGTGGTGGCGATTTGCGATGCGGGACCCAAGGGGGTTGAGTGCGTCCGGATTGGGTCCTTGCCTGACTTGACGGTCTGGTCGTAGACAGAGAGCAGCTTTTCGCGGTCGAACAGCATCTCCTGCCGGCTATAGCCGACGAGATCGTAGATGCTCGTCAGCTCGATGGCATCCACCGGGCACGCTTCCTCGCACATGCCGCAGTAAATGCACTTGAGTTCGTCGATCACGAATTTCGTGGGATACTTATCACGACCTGCCCAGTCCTCTGGAGCCTTGTCCCCCACGATTTCGATGCATCTCGCGGGGCAAGCCGTCGCGCAGAGGAAGCAGGCCACGCACTTCACGCGTCCCTGATCGTCGCGATTGAGGCGGTGGACGCCGCGATAGTTGAGCGGCAGCTCAGGCTTTTCCTCGGGGTACTGCTGAGTGATCGTATCGGGCTTGAAGAGGTGTTGGACAGTGGTCCGAAGCCCCTCGGCGATGGCCGGCAGGTACATCGCGTCGAGGAGCCCGTATTGCGGCTCCTTCACCCACGTCACGTCTTCCGGCTTGATTGGCATGGTTTGCCCGCGGTCCGTTCTCGAAGCGGCGCACTTGTTGGAACGACTCAGGTCAGGCGGCCGCGCCATTGTGCCGCCACGTTTTCAGGCACGCCGCGGGTCATCCAGAGCGACACGCCCGTCGTCACGACGACCAGCGCGGCCGAAAAGGGAAGCATCCACCAAAGGCTCAGATCGTACTGTTTGACGATCATCATCCCGAGGAGGTTGGCCAGCGACAAGGGAATGAAGACCTTCCACGTCAGAGCCATTAACTGGTCGAAGCGAAACCGCGGGATGGTCCAACGGATCACCATAATAAAGGTGATCACTCCGCCAACTTTAGCCAGAAGCACGAGCACTTTCACGACCGTCACCCCGGTGTAAGCGCTTTCCGGCTCGGCGATCCAGGGAAAGTGCCAGCCGCCGAAAAACATGATTGCCGTGAGAAAACTGATCGTGATCACGTGCGTGTATTCGGCCAGGAAGAACATCGCGAATTTGAGCGCGCTGTATTCGGTGTGGTAGCCCCCGACCAGTTCCTGTTCGCACTCCGGCAGGTCGAAAGGCAACCGGTTCGATTCGGCCAGACCGCTCGCAAAGAAGATCAGCCAGGCGAGTGGCTGAAACCAGATGTTCCAGTGAAAGAAGCCGACGGCTTGCCGGCTGATCACGGTCTCGAGATTGAATGATCCGGCCAGGAGCCCAACGCCGAGCACCGACAGTCCGAGCGGGACCTCGTAGCTGACGACCTGAGCACTCGAGCGGAGGCTACCGAGCGCACTGTATTTGTTGTTCGACGACCAGCCCCCCAAAATCACTCCGTAAACCGCGAGGCTGGTGACCGCAAAGACAAACAGAATCCCGATGTCGAGGTTCGGGGCGATGCCGAACGGAAAGCCACCCGGCTGTGACGGGAGCGGCCCGAACGGCACGACCGAAAAAGCCAGCATCGTGGTGAAGACCGAGATCGTCGGCGCGATGATGAAGAGGGCTTTGTCAGCCGTTGCAGGGATCACATCTTCTTTGAGAACGAACTTGATGCCGTCGGCGACCGACTGCAACAAGCCGAACGGGCCGACCCGGTTGGGTCCGATCCGGTCCTGAATGCGGGCCGAGACCTTGCGCTCGATCCAGATCAGGTACATGCACGTGGTGAGCACGCCCCCGAGCACAACCACGATGGCCACCACCGCGTGAATCCAGTTCATGGCTTGGCTCCGGACGCGGCCGGATGCTTCGGCGTGGAGAGATTGGGCGGAGGCGGCGACGGCGGTCCGGCGACAGGGGGAGCCGGAGGAAACGCAGGCGACGGTGCCCAAGTCGGTAACGGCCCACCAGACGCTTGGTCCGCTGCGCCTTCGCTAGGCAGTTGCCCCAGCGAGCCCAGGCGTCCGGAGCGCAAGGCGGCTAGCGCCGCGATCTCGGCACCGATTTCAGCCCGTAAAGTCGGGGCGTGGAAAAGCCCGCGTCGGCCTACGATCTCCCAAAGGATGCGGCCATCGGGCCAGGCTTCTCCCGGACAGCGAACTGCACGGTGAATTTCCTGGGCCAGCCCGGCGTGATTCACGAACGTCCCGTCCTTCTCCGCGAAAGAGCCGCCGGGCAACAGGTACTGGGCCAATGCGCTTGCGGGCGACGGAAGAATGTCTTGAACGATCAGTAACTTGAGCGCGGAGAGCCACGACCGGTCCGAGTCGGTAAGCCAAGGCAGGCGATAGCCGCCGACGGCATACAGCGCCTCGACGCGGCCGGCTGTGAGGTCCGTCTTGATTTCGTCAAACGAGACGACCTTGCCCTCGAAATGCTGCAAGATGGCCGCGACGCCCGCGCGGTTGGGACATTTCTCGGCGCGGATCGTGAACAGTGTGTTTGCCAAGGGGCGGCCGTCGACTCCCTTCGGGTATCGATCGTCCTCTCCCTCCACCGGAACGGGCCCCATCGCGAGTCGCACTTGCGGCGAGAGAGACTTCAAATACTTCGCCAGCAAAAACGCCTCTTCGCAGGTCATCCAAGGAGAGAGTAAACCGACAAGCCCGGCCGGATTTCTCTGGGCCGATTCTTGCAGCGCGCTTTGAACGCCGGCCAATACTGCCGGCCAGTCGTTGGCGGGCGGCCCTGCTTTCGGCAGGGCCTTCGGCTCACCAAGGCGGTCGGGATGATGTACGTATTTGAAGCCGAAGCGCCCCTCGTCGCACATGAAATGGCCTTGAGCCTGCGGGTTGTACCGCGGCCGCAGCCGGTAGATCGTTTCGTTGTTCTGATCGATCGTAATGCTGCAGCCCGTGCTGCAGTTGGGGCAGACGCTTTCCTTCATCTGCAGCCACCAGACGCGCTGCTTGTACAAGAAATCTTTGCTGCACAGGGCGCCGACAGGGCAGATATCGACCACGTTGCCAGCCAGCTTGTTGTTACAGGGCTCTCCCGGAAAGATGTCGATCTCGGCGTGGCTGCCCCGATTGATAATCTGCAGCTCGGCCGTGCCGCTAATCTCGCGCGTAAACCGCACGCAGCGCGAGCACATCACACAGCGATCGGTAAACAGCGTGATCTCATCCCCGATGTAATTCTTGTCTGGGCGATGGATCTTCGGCTCGTGCAGACGCGAATGGGCGTGGCCGTAGCGATAGCTGTAGTCCTGCAGCCAGCACTCGCCGGCCTGGTCACAGACGGGGCAGTCGAGCGGATGGTTGAGCAGCAGATACTCGAGCGTCTGGGCTTGGGCCGCCTTCACTTTTTCGCTGTTGGTAACGACGACCATGCCGTCCTTGACCGGCGTCTGGCAGCCGGGGACGAGTTTCGGAACCATCGCGATTGCGCCATCGGGCTTTTTCTCGCCCGTCTCGACCAGGCACATGCGGCAACTGGCGACGACGGTGAGGGCTGGATGCCAGCAGTAGCGCGGCACTTCGACTCCGGCGCGGTCGGCAACCTGAATCACATTCAGGCGCTCGTTCGCCCCGATCTCGACCGGAGTGCCATTAACAAGGACGGTCCCCATCAGTTCCTCATGCGGTGACCGCGACCGCCGTTTTGCGGCCGCTCTGGATGTAGTGCTCGAAGTCGTCGCGGAATTTTTGGATCGCGTTTTTGATCGGCCAGGCGGCCCCGTCAGCCAGGCCGCAAATTGTCGTGCCGGGAATCGTTCCCATCGATTGGGCGATCTCGGTCAGGGTGTCCAAGTCGCTCAGCGTCCCCTGCCCGGCCTGAATCCGCTGCAGAATCTTGCGCGACCAGTCGGTCCCTTCCCGGCACGGCGTACACTGGCCGCACGACTCATGGGCCATGAATCGACAACAATTGAACAGCACGTCGACCATGCTGGTCCGGTCGTCGACGACGATCACGGCAGCCGTTCCCAGCCCTAGGCAGCCGACTTTGAGCGGCCCATTGAAATCGAGCGGCGTGTCCATCTCGGCCGCGCTCAAGAAACCCATGCTGATCCCGCCAGGCACGCAGGCCTTGACCTTGCGTCCCTTCCAGACTCCGCCGCCGAAATCGTCGACCAGTGCCCGGGCCGTGATACCTAAGGGCAGCTCGACGCAGCACGGCTGGTTCACATGGCCGCTGATGCAATAGAGCTTTGGGCCCAGACTGCCGGCGTCGCGCGGGTTGTTCGGATCGGGCGGCACGCCGATCGAGCGGAACCAGTCGACGCCCCGCTCGACAATGTGCGGCACGCAGGCCAGCGTTTCGATGTTGTTGACGATGGTCGGCTTGCGAAAGAGTCCTTCGACTGCGGGAAACGGCGGCTTGATCCGCGGCCAGGCCCGCTTGCCTTCGAGGCTTTCCAAGAGTCCCGTTTCCTCGCCGCAGATATACGCCCCCGCCCCGCGATGCAAATAGACGTCGAGCGAGAAGTCTGTCCCGAGGATATTTTTGCCCAGCAAGTTGTTGTCGTAGCACTCGCGGATCGCCCGATCGAGCGCGCGGTACGAGCGGCCGAACTCGTATCGCAAATAGATGTAAGCGGTGTGGCACTTGATGGCATGGGCCGCGATCATGATCCCTTCGAGGATCTGATGCGGATCGTGTTCCATCAGGATGCGGTTATTGAAGGTTCCCGGCTCGCTCTCGTCGGCGTTGACGCACAAGTAAATCGGACCCGGATGGTCCTTGGGCAAGAACGTCCATTTGACGCCGGTCGGAAAGCCCGCGCCGCCGCGTCCGCGCAGCCCCGAATCTTTGACGATCTTCGTGACTTCGTCGGGGGCGAGGCCCAGAGCTTTTTTGGTCGCCTGGTATCCTCCGTCAGCCCGGTAGCCAGCCAGAGACTGGCCGCTTTCCTTGCCGACTCGTCGCAGAAGGACTGGCTCGAATGTGGGCACGCAGAATGCCTATCGCGCGGGCGAGCCCGCAACGGGTTGTTACTTCAGGTCGCGAATCAAGTTGTCGGCTGATGCCGCGGTCATATTCATGTGGCACTCGTCATCGACGAGCAGGCAGGGCGCCCCTTCGCAGGCACCGAGGCACTCGGCAAATTCGAGCGTGATCTTACCGTCGGTCGTCGTCTTGCCCGGCTCGGCTCCCAGCTTTGCACTGATTTCCTCGAGCAGCTCTTCCCCACCGCGCAAAGCGCACGAAAGGCTGCGACAGACCCACACCCGATGCTTGCCAAGCGGCGCGGATTCGTCGCGGAAGAAGCCGTAAAAGCTCAACGTGTCGTAGACCTCGGCGGGAGGCAGCTCGAGCAACGCGGCCACTTCGCGGATAGCCTCCCTCGACACGCAGCGATGCTCGTCCTGAACGATGTGCAGGGCGGGCAGCGTCACGGCCCGCTTGTTGGCGTACTTCGGGAACTCGGCCCGGATGCGCTGTTTTGTTTCCTCGGATAACGCACTCATCGGTCCAACTCCGCCGCGATAATGTTGAGACTCCCCAGCACGGCCACCACGTCGCTCAGAGTGTGCCCCTTGATGAGATGCGGGAAGACGGCGAAATGGATGTAGGACGGCGGTCTCGTCCGGGCACGATACGCTTTGATCGTCCCGTCTCCCACGATGTAGTAGCCCAATTCGCCGTTGGCAGTCTCCTGAGCCGCGTAAATCTCTTCGACCGGCGCGAGGAAACCGCGATTGGGAATAATCGTCTCGAAGTGCCGAATCAGACCCTCGATGCTCTGATAGACCTCTTGCTTACCGGGCATGATGGCGCGGCCCTCGGCATCGACGTTGATCGGACCTCCGGGAAGGTTCTCGATGGCCTGATCGATGATCTTGTTCGATTCGAGCATCTCCTGCATGCGCACAAGATAGCGGGCGTAGCAGTCGCAGCCGTCGGAGCAGACGACCTTGAAATCAAAGTCGGGGTACGCGAGGTACGGTTCGTCTTTCCGCAGGTCGCGGACGACGCCGCTGGCGCGGGCAACTGGCCCCGAGCAACTGTAGTTGATGGCGTCTTCCCGGCTGAGCATACCGACGCCGCGCAGCCGCGACATAAAAATCCGGTTGCGGGTCAGCAGCTTGTTGATCTCAGTCTGCGCCGCCGGAAAGCCCGCCACAAACTCTCGCACGCGGGCCACCCACTTGTCGTCGACGTCGTACATCACGCCGCCGACCCGTGTATAGCTGGAGTGGAACCGCTGCCCCGAGGCGAATTCGCAGATATCGTAAATCTTCTCGCGTTGCTTGAACGCGTATAAAAACGGCGTAATGGCTCCAAGATCGAGCGCTGCCGCCCCGACACAGAGCAAGTGGTCATGGATTCGCATCAACTCGGCGAAGATCGTCCGGACGTATTTGCACCGGGGGGTGATCTCGACTCCGACAAGTTTTTCGACCGCGTGATGCCAGGCGATTTCGTTGGCGACTGGCGAGATGTAGTTCATCCGATCGACGATCGTCACGTACTGGTTGAAGTCGAGATCTTCACCCAGCTTCTCAAAACCGCTGTGCAGGTAGCCGATATCGGGCACGGCATCGACGATCGTTTCGCCGTCGAGCTTGAGCACGAGCCGCAGCGTCGTGTGCGTGGCCGGATGCTGCGGACCGAAATTGAGAGTCCACAGATACTCCTGGTCGGGCGATTCAATGTCGCTGAGCTCGGAAAGTTGGAGGGACATCGAGGTTGATCTCAGTCCAGTTGTCGGATCGACGGAGTGCGAAGCCCCTTGAGTCGGTTTTTTGCCGTCTCAGAACCGGCGGGCTGACACCCGCCGCTCGCCGAAACTCGCTCAGCTTTCTGCGCGGGTGATGACCGGAAAGTTATGGCGCTCGCCGCGGCCACGCAAGGGATAGTCCTTTCGCAGGGGAAAGGCCGCGAACTCCTCGGGCATCAGAATCCGTTTCAGGTTGGGGTGGCCGGCGAACCGGATGCCGAACATGTCGAAGACCTCGCGCTCCATCCAGTTGGCTCCCAGCCACAAAGGGACGGCCGACGCCAACGTCAGGTCCGGCTCGTCGAGGTGGGTCCGTATGTAAAGGCGTTCAGCCGTCGCGGTGTTCGCGAGCGCATAGATAAGGCGGAAGCGGTTTCGCGCGTCGGGGTATTCGAGCAGGTCGATCGCCGTAATGTCGACCAGCAAGTCGAAGCTGCAGTCGTTCTTCAGAAAGCTCAGCACGTCGATGAGCGACTGGGGCGGAATGTCGAAGCGGGTGTTGTCGCGAAAGTGGCTGGAGGCGAATCCCTCACCACTAAAACGCTGTGCCAGCTGCTCGAGTGTGCTCATTGATGGTGTTTGCTGGCAGTGGCGGCGCGTTTTTCCTCAGCGGCTTCGTTCTGCTCGGCCTTGTCTAACAGATAGTCGCGGCTACGGCGCAGTTCTTCGAGCGACAGCGGGGCCGGACCCGTCGCCGTTCGCCGCTCTGCGAACTCTTTGCCCGTCAGGGTGCCGTGCTTTTTGATGGCGTTCTGGAGTTCGATGATCGATGCCAAGAGTTGCTCGGGCCGCGGCGGGCACCCGGGCACATAAATGTCGACCGGAATGAAGCGGTCCACGCCTAGCACGACAGCGTACGTGTCGAACACGCCCCCCGTGCAGGCGCAGGCTCCCATCGAGATACACCACTTCGGCTCGGGCATCTGCAGCCAGATTCGCTGCAGGACGGGGAGCATCTTCATCACCACGCGGCCGGCGACGATCAAAAGATCGCATTGCCGCGGGCTGAACCGCATGACTTCCGCACCAAAGCGGGCGATGTCGTAGCGCGAAGAGGCCGTCGCCATCAACTCGATACCGCAGCACGCGGTCGCAAAGGGCATGGGCCAGAGACTGTTGGAGCGAGCCCAGTTCGCCGCCGCGTCCAGCTGGGTCATGAACACGTTGTCCGAAGCACCTATCGCCACTGGAAGACCCCCTTCCGCCACGCGTAAACGTAAGGGATCACCAGCGTCAGCACGAACACGACCATGACCCAAAACACGCTCGTGCGCATTTCTCGTGGAACGCCGCCAACCGCTTCCGGAACGTACGCGCTCACTGCCCACGGAAAGAGGAACAAAAGCTCGACGTCAAAGATCAAAAACAAGATCGCGATCAGCGAGAATTTCACGTCGAACGGCTGGCGGGCATCGGCAATCGGATCCATGCCCGATTCGTACGGCATGTCCTTGACTGCCGTGCGCCGCTTGGGGCCGATCGTGTGCGCCAGGATCAGGTTGACGATGCAAAAGCCGACCAATACGGCCGCAAAGAGCAGGATCGGCTCAAAGGCGTGAAAGTTGTCGCCCACGGACTTTTTGTCCTCTTAGTTCGAGCTCACCGTCAACCTGGCGCTCTTTCTCTCCCGTGCGCGGCGCGGCGGACGGGCGCGCAACACAGTTTTGGTCCCCCGTCAGCACCGTCAACGCAAGCGGCGCTTCAAACCGAGCCAAGCCTTGCGACCGTACGGCCACCCTTGCGCGGTCCGCTTAAGCCGGCTGCCGCCGCGATTCTAGCGGCCGGTTTGACGATCGACAAGCGCGCAGGTGCGACCGGTTTGATCTGCTGAACGCCGCCCGCTACGACCGATCGGTTCGCCGAATTAGACGCACCAGCCGCTTCTGGGCGTCATCGACCGAGATGCTGTCTTTCCCGCCGCTGATTCGGTCGAAGTGGTCGCGCAGCCACTCGGGGACTTCGTCGCGGGAAATCTTCCCGTCCTTGTTTGCGTCGAGTTGTTTCAGCAGCTTCTTGAGCCCGTCCTCGCTCAACCTGCTGAACGATATGCCACCGCGGCCGTCGCGACCCGCACGAAGTCCGTGGTCGCTGTCCCGTTGGTCGTGCTTCGGAGCGGCCATGTCGAAGTAGCCGATCATCATCTCTTCGTAGGTCTGGTCCCCCCAGGTGACGGCCGCTTTCGGGTTTGGGTTATTGAGGTTTTCTTCCGAATTGTCGAAATGCGCGATCGCATGAACGCGGGTTCCGGTGGGGAGCTTAAGCGGTTGCTTTTCGCGGTAGGCGGTCTGCCAGTTGAAGTCGTATTTCGGCACGTCGAGCAGTGTCTCGCGCTTGCCGTTTGGGAAGACGGCCTCGTAGAAGAATGATTTGCCCCGCAAGTGCATGTGCGGCATAAAGGTCAAGAGCTGGGCGCCGGCCGGAAACCGGTTCGACGTTGCCTCGACTGCGAAGTTGCCGTTCCCCGGGGGAATCACAAAGAGCGGATTGGTCGCTGCGATCGTCGTCACCTCGTGCGTGACCTTCTTCGGATCGGCGAACCAGAGACCGATTCGCGTGACGTCGTTTTGGACGGAGCCGTTGGGCGTGTAGTGGATCTGAAACGTCAACGCCGAACCGGCCGCAATTCGCTTGGCCATCCCTTTCGGATAGGCGATGGGCCGCAGGCCCGGAACGTAGGCGGCGAGAAACCCCTGACCGGCCAGGCCGTCTCCACCCCGCCCGTGGGGCGATCGGCAATGCACCAGGACGTGATGCACGACCGCCCGGTTGCCGGGCATCACCTCGGCCATTTCGACCCACTTGTCCGACGTGAATCCAGTCTCGACGCGAAATCGCTGGTACCGAACCACGCCTTCGGCCTTTACGAGGTAAGGCGTGGTGCTCATCGCCAGGATCAAATCGGGCGGGCGATCGTGATGCCATCCCGTCGGCGAAAAGCTCGGAGGCGGCGGCAACTCTTTGGGATCGCCCTGCGGAGCGCCGGCCGCGACCCATTCGTGAATCTCGCGCCGCTCTTCGTCAGTCAACCGACGATCTTCCGAGAATTTGCCGTACTTGGGATCCGCGTGCCAGGGGGGCATGCGTCCCTGATCGATCACTTCGGCAATCATCTCGGCCCACCCCGACGCCTCTTGGTAGTTAGTCAGCGAAAAGGGGGCGATGTCCCCCTCGTGGTGACACTCGACGCATCGTTTGTTGAACATCCGCGCGATCTGCTTGGAGTATGTGACGCGTGCGTCCGCCCGAGGCTCGCGAGCGCGGCCGATCAGGCAACCGACTGCGGGTGTCTCGGAAACCGTGACGTCCTTGCCCGCGAGCAGTTCGTCGACGGCCTGTTTGAGGTCGTTTTGCTTCGGCTCGCTCTTGGCAAAGCCAACGCCGTACTGATCGTCAATTCGCCCGTGATAACGGACGACACGATTCCGATCGAGGACAAAAACCTGCGGGTTGCGAACCGCACCGAACTGGGCGGCAACCTCGTTCTTGACGTCCCTCAAGACGGGGAAATCGATCTTCGCGTTTCGCGCATAAGCCGAAATCTCGGCGAGCGAATCTTGCACATTCGAGTCGATCGCCACGAAGGCAACGCTTTTGCGGGCATTAGAAGCCGCGAGCTGTGCCAAACGAGGTCCGTAGAGTTTGGCGAGCGGGCATTCTGTGCCGACGAACGCGACTACAACGATCTGTTTGTCCTTCCGGGCGTCGAGCGACCATTTCTGAGCGTGAATGTCAGAGAGTGTGAAATTGGCGATCGCGGGACGATCCTGCGGCTTGTCGCCAGCGAGTGACGCTGTTTGCCCGCTACCCGTCAGAACGGGCCAACCAAGGGCAACGACCACCAGGAACAATCGTGCAAATGCGATTGCGATCGAGCGGGTTATGAACATCTGAGTCGCGACGCCCTCACGCATTGCTCGGTTTCTCCAGCTTGCCGCCGCAAGCGGCAAACGGGCTTCTTCTTCGGAGTTTCGACCACTCTTGGATCGTCCATCAAGCGGTTCATTCGATATCCTACGGCCGCGGTCAACCTAGGTCCCACATTACAGCGCTTTCATAGGACCTGCGAGCCAAGCGCGTCGCGTTCCGAAAGATTGAGCGTGGGCGCGACCGGAACGTCCGAGTAGTCTGGGCGCCAACTTGGCGTCGGTTTTTCCGGACACGAGCGATTTGAGGACATTCAATCGATGACCATGCGCGAACTCTACTTCGTGCTCGCGGCGCTGCACATTGTTTCGATGGTCAGCACGGGCATTTTGTGGACGCTGTTGGATCTCAAGCTCGCCCCGTCGCTCAAACCTCATCTTCGCGATATCCGTGCCGTGCACTTCGGCTCGCTCTACCTGGTGCCGTGGTTTCTCGGCCTGGCCTACGCGTTCGATCGGCTGAAGGTTCCCGAATGGCATCAGGCTTTTTTTCCCATTGGGCTCGGGGCGTTGGTGTTTTTTTCGGGATTGGGTTATGTCTTCCCGCGGCCGCCGGGGCTCGACCCCTTTTACTACTGGACCAAGGGCTGGGGCTTGGTGCTCTCGATGATCGGCCTGGGGGCGCTGGTTTTCGCACTTTTTTGGACCGCCGCCGTGCTGGTCATATACGCCGCGGCCAAGTAAAAGAGGCCTTTCGGCCCTAATGATGCAGGCCCAGACGCTTGCGGCGCCGTCGAGTCGACGCCGGCCTGGTCGCCGGGCTGACGATTCTCTTGCGGTGAGGTACACCGTCTATGGATGGGCACGAGTTGTCCGAGGGACCTCCGACCGCGGCGCACGTTTACAAGTCAAAGGTTCCGGTCCCGTCCCATCCGCTGAAGTGGTTGCCGGAATTTTGGAGCCTGGCACGCAAGCGATTTCGGCCTCAGGGCCGCGTGATGCTGTTATCGGTGTTGGTTGGAGTGATCGCCGGCGTCGGAGCAATCGTCTTTTATCTCGCTTGCCAGTACGTGTTTCACTACGCGCTCGAGGATTGGGCCGGATACCGACCTACTCCGCCGGGTGGCGAAACGCCGCTCTTTCCCGAAGCGACCACGCCGTTCCGGCCGTTGATGTTGCTGCTCGTGCCGACGCTCGGCGGATTGCTCAGCGGTATTTTGGTCTTCTCGATCGCGCCCGAGGCAGAAGGGCACGGAACGGACGCTGCCATAGCGGCCTATCACTTTCATCAAGGACTGATTCGGCCGCGCGTGCCGCTGGTCAAAATCGTCGCCAGCGCGCTCACGCTGGGCACAGGAGGCTCGGGCGGGCGCGAAGGCCCCATTGCGCAGATTGGTGCCGGATTCGGATCTTTTTTAGGAACCTTGCTGCGGCTGCGGCCGGTTGAACGTCGCACACTGATGGCGGCGGGAATGGGTGCCGGAGTGGCCGCGATCTTTCGTGCTCCGCTGGCGGGCGCACTCTTTGCC
Source organism: Planctomycetaceae bacterium (assembly GCA_035949535.1). Lineage (GTDB taxonomy): Bacteria > Planctomycetota > Planctomycetia > Planctomycetales > Planctomycetaceae > DASPSM01. Next base: position 26,422 of record DASZIA010000177.1, read on the forward strand.
GCCGAGGTCCTCTATCGCTCACCCGACTTCGAGTCGGAGGTCATCATCCCCGCGGGTCTCGCGAGCGTCGCCGCCTATTGCACGTTCGGGATCAAGTTCGGCTGGGCCCCGCTATTTTCGATCCCCGACGACATCCGGCACATGCTGACCTTCAATGAGCCGTTGCGCTTGTTTTCGTATTTGATTCTCGCCCTCTTGATGGTTGTGTTGGCCATGCTTTACACGCGGACCTTCTACGGGCTAACGCACCTCTTTCACAGCTGGAAAATTCCGCGTCACGTGAAGCCCGCCGTCGGCGCGTTTGGGAGCGGGTTGCTGGGGCTCGTGCTGTATTACCTGGTCGGCCGCGATCAGAGAGTGCTGGCCGTCCTTTCGTTCGGTTACGGCAGCTTACAGGAGGCGATGACACTTCCGGCCGAGCACCAGGCAAGCCTGGGCCTTGCACTGGTGCTGACGCTGATCGCTTTGGGAAAGATCCTGACGACCGGATTGACGATCGGCAGCGGGGGCTCGGGGGGTGTCTTCGGCCCATCGATGGTCATCGGCGGCTGCGGAGGCGGTGCGCTCGGGATCCTACTCCACTGGATCCGCCCGTGGCTGGCGCCGCATCCGGGATCGTTTGTGATTGTGGGAATGGCAGGGTTCTTCGCCGCGGCCGCCAAGACGCCTTTCTCGACGATGGTGATCGTGAGCGAAATGACGGGCAACTACGATTTGCTGCTGCCGACGCTCTGGGTTTGTGCGATCGCATTCTTACTCTCCGACGAACAGTCGATCTATAGCTCGCAGGTGGAGAGCCGCTCCCGTTCGCCGGCGCACCAAGGGGACTACGTCCGCGAAGTGTTGACGGGCCTTCAAGTCAGCCAGTTCGTCTCTGCGCAGAAGGTGCCGGTAGTTCACCCGGAAGACCGGCTGGAGCAGGTGCTCGGGATTATGACAAGCACGTCGTGCAACGCGTTGCCCGTCACCGACTCCGACGGTCGCTTGCTCGGCGTATTGAGCCTGGAAGAGGCACACCTTGCTGCCCAGTCACCCCACTCGCGAGCGATGATTCTCGCTGCGGATCTGATGCGAACCGACGTCGATGCGCTGCATCTCGAAGATCGCGTCGACCGGGCGCTTGAATTGTTTGTCGAAAACGACCTGACGGCGCTGCCGGTGATCGACGGATCGAGGGATCGCAAAGTGCTCGGGCTCGTGCACCGCTCGGACATTTCGACCGCCTATCTGCGCCACGTGCACGGCCTGGTCGAAGATCAACTCGCGACAGCCGCGCCGGTCAGTCGAACGGGAAATTCCAATAAGGCGAACAAGTCTTGAGAAAAGCCATGCGCGCGAGATTGGCGGCCACTATCCTTGTTCTCAATTGGTATTCGACAGCTGCGGCAGGCGACTGGGTTTCGGTCAAACCGAAGTTTGCGCCACCTCCTGCGCGCACCCCCGCCGAACCTAGGAAAAACAGATCGTACATCCGGACGCTGCTCAATCTCTCGTACAAGAGCGGATGCAAGTCGTGTGCCTTGGATCTGGCATTGCCGAACGAATCTCATGCCGGTCCGTCGCCACTGATCGTCGTCATTCACGGCGGTGGCTGGATCGAAGGCGACAAATCGAGCTTCGCCTCGGATACGTACGGAGTCCCCGGCAACATCGTCGATTTCGCCCGGCTCGGCTTCGCGGCCGCGACGATTAACTATCGGCTTTCTAAAGAAGCCCAGTACCCCGCTGCGCTCGAGGATTGCCGCGCCGCCATTCGCTGGTTGCGAGAGCACGCGGCCGAATACCAACTCGACGCAAAACAAATCGGCGTTTACGGCAACTCGGCGGGCGGGCATCTGGCCCTGCTCTTGGGTCTGCTCGAGGATCCAGCCGATCGCGGCAAGGCGCTCGAACAATCGAGCCGCGTGCAGGCCGCGGCAAGCGACAGCGGGCCGATCGACTTGTTGGCGGACTATCGGAACGGAGCGCTGCGGACAGTGATTGGGCGATTAATGGGAGCATCGCCGGAGGGCGCGCGACTGGCCCTCTTCGAGCAAGCCTCGCCCGGTCACTACGTTTCCGCGAACGGCGCGCCGCTCCTCTTAATTTATGGAGAAGCCGACGCTCAAGTCGACGTGAAGACGGCGGATCGTTTCGTGGCCGCGCTCGGCGAAGCCGGACGCAAGGATGTGACCTATCTGCGGCTCGCGCACGTCGACCATTGCCCGCATTCGCTCCAGCGCGTTCCCTATGTGACCGACGCAGTCGATCAATTCTTCCTGCGGACGTTGCAGCCGCGATGACGACTGCGTCGGACCAGGCAGCGGTCACTGCGAGCAGCGGCCAAGCGGGCGCTTTTCGTGCGCACAATCAGTTTGGGCTGACAGCCCAGTCCGTCACTCACCCCATCCGTCGACGCGAGCGCGTCTGGCGTACGGGTTCTTCATCCATGTTCCGCTTCACGCTGTACTTGGCAAAGAGGCGATCCGTCCAATCGCGGAGCAGCGTTTGCTCGACCGGCGCGTTCAAATACTCGTAGGTCGAATGGCCGAAGAAGCTGCCGAAGAAATTCTCTTTCATGAAGCGGGCGCGGAACGCCGCCAATTCCTCGGCATTTTCGGGGTGCCGCGTCTTGACCTTCACGAGGTAGTAGACCGACCCTCCCGTGTTGGGAATCGCCTTCACATCACCGACCTTCATCTCATCGAAAACAGCCTTCATGAACGCGTCGCCGGCGTCCTTGATGCCGACAATCTCCGACAATTTGGGCGTGGTCTGCGGCATCAGCCCTTCGGGCGCGGTCGAGCTCACCGTGTACCACGAAAATGGCGGAGCGGGAACCACGAGCACCGCAAGCGACTTCGGCTGTTTCGTCACGGTCTGCCCGACCAACGCCTCGGCCATCGGCTTGTTCGCTTTCCGCACGAGGTCCGCCAATTCTTTGGCGCGCGTCTCAGCCTGCTTCTGAGCATAGGTCTCGATTTTCCAGCCACGAATCGCCGCGTCGCGCACCCCTGGCTCCTCGAGCGCCGGAATGTGGCTGTCGATGTCTTCCACCTTCCAAAAGGCAAACCGGTGCGCATCCCGATCGTCCGCTTGGGCCGGCTGAAACAGCGCGTCCAGCGGAGTGCCGAACACTTCCTGCAAGACCGAGGTCGGCTCGCGATTTTGGAATGGATTCTCGACAGGCTCGGCCGCGGCGGCGATGGGGTACTTGTCCGACGCGTCTCGAAGCTCAAAGAACGACATGAGCGGAGTGATGCCGTATTTGAGACCGTGGTGGGCCGCATAATCGGCAAGTGCCTTGGACCGCTGCTCGGCGTTCATCGCGGGCTCGCTGCCAATCTCCGCCGGAATCACCTGCTCGCGAAGCTTATTCATATAGTCGTAAGCGCCCTGCGTTCTGGCCTTCATGACTTCCAGAGTGCGGTTGCGCAAAATCAGATCGCGAATGTCCCGCTGCAAGAGGTCATCGAGCGGTCGGAATTCGGGCTCAACCTCGCCCTTGCTCGAAGCGGCTCGTGGCATGGCGGGCGCCTTCGGCTCGCGTGAGTCGTGCGGGGCGACCGCGGAGTGAGCGGGCGCGCCGTTCGCGGGGTGCGCTTGCACATCTTTGTTCTGACCGGCCTCTTTCTTTTGGTCGGAGTCTTTTTTCTGGTCGACCTTCGCGTCCTTGTTGGCGTGCGGCGGCTGGTAGGCGACCTGAACGGTGCGGTCCGACGGCTCGTCCGCAAGGGCCAACATTTCGCCGTCGAGGCCCAAGCCGCGCGCGGGACGGTCGTTGTGAGCGCCCGATTTTGAGTTAGCGTCGCTCTTCTTGGGAGCAGGTGTCGACTTCGATCCTGCCGCGTTCGGCGTCGTTGGTGCCGGAGTTTTCGGTCCCAGTCCCGGTGCGGGTGACCCTGCCCCCGCGGGCATATCAGGGGCTGTCGGCCGCTTGGCCGGTGGTGCTTTTGGCGCGAGCGGCTCGGGCAACGCTGGCAACGTGGGCCCCGCGGGAGCGGTCATCCCGGGATCGGAGAGCGAGTTTGGAGTTTGCATCAGCGGACTCAAAGTCGACGAGCCAGCGGCCGGTCGGTTGCGGTAGTCCTGCTTGTGGTCCTCGTAGTATTTCTCGACCTCGGCGTCGGTCACGGGCTTGGAGGCAACTTGCTTTTCGATCTCGGCGTAGTCGGCCTCCAAGAATTCAATGCGCGCTCGGCGAGGCTGGAGCAGTCCGGCAGCGCCGGGCGCCATCGGAGGCAGGCCCTTCCAAGTGTTGTAGTACTTGCGAATGTCCTCGTCGGTTGGTTGAGGCGCCTGCGCCAGAAAAGCGTCGACCGGAATCGCCGCCACGTCGAGCGTCTGAGTGACCTGCAACTTGCGGTAGTCGTCCCAATATTGCTCGGGAGTCGGGTTCGCACGGGGGAGCAGCATTTCCATTGCCAGGCGTGCGCGCAGCTCGGCGCGGATCGCGTCATAAAGCTGGCCGTCGGTCAACCGCAGCGACTTGAGGATGTCGGAGTATTCCGACTGGGATAGCTTGTTCTCGGTGACCTTGTGGATGTAGTCGGTGACGGTCCCGTCGGAGACGGTTAAACCCATATCGTCGGCTTCCTTGTCCAGCAGAAAGCCCATGATCACGTCGTCGGACAGGTCGTCCCCGCGATTCATGCCGAAATCGAACAGGACGCCCCGTAGCTGCTGCTCGTAATAATTGAGGAACATCGGATTGTTGCTGCGCGGGGGATTGACCTTCTCGAAGGCCATTCGCAGGAAGTTGTTCGCGTTGTTTCGCCGCATCATGAGCTTGTTCAGCTCGTCGTGAGAGATGTCGCCCAACGCTGTCTGAACGGGAGGCTTGGGTCCGCTCGGAGCGAACCGCATGGCGACGACCGCAAGCGCGACTCCCAGGGCCGTCCCCGCGATACCCCAAGTCACCGGTTCGCCGCGTCGATAGCCCAAAAAGCCGAACAGCAACATCCCGGCCGCCGCAGCCAGAATTGGCAGGGTCATCGGGCTCTCGGCCCGCAGCTGGTCCATCACGACGAAGGCAAACATGGACAATCCGGTCAGGATGACCATGGCCATTTTTTGGTGTTTGCGAAAGATGGCAAACGGGGATCTCATGCAACTTTCCTCGAGTCGCGACGGCACTTGTCGCCGCGACGTAAGCTCGACACCTGGAGTGGTTCAATCACGCGAGAAGTGCGCTTCGCGAGCTGCTATCACCAAGCAGACACTTGACAGACTCGACAGACTTAACTTATGCATTGCCCAGTCTCGGCTGCCAAGTCCGAGGCAAGCAACGCAACAAAAAGGACTGACCCAGGCACTTGCATCGGCAGTCCAGGCAACGGCTTAAAACGCGGCGCGCGGCCCGGAATCTGACGTGCGGCCGGGTGTCTTGATCGCCGCGCATTGTAGCCGTCGACCTAGCAGTGGCAAGTCCAAGAGACCCGTTGGTGCGATTGCACTTAGAGAGCACGCGGGGCTCGCCAGGCCGTCTATAGGATTGTTCGAGTGGGCACCAAAAAGGCCAAGGGCGCGGAACAACGCAGCCGCAGCGAGGGCGAAGGCGGGAATGGCGGCGCCCTCAAGGCCCAAGGTCGCGGCTCTCGTCCCAGTTTGGTGATTGTCGAGTCGCCGGCCAAGGCCCGCAAGATCGGCGGCTTTCTGGGAAAAAATTACTCCGTCATGGCGAGCATGGGACACGTCCGCGATCTGCCCGCCAACGCGTCCGAGGTCCCCGAGGAAATCAAGAAGCAGAAAAAGCCGTGGGCGTCGCTGGGCGTCGACGTCGAGCACGACTTCGAGCCCGTTTACGTCATCCCTAAAGATAAACGCAAGACCGTCACCCAACTCAAGGCGGCGCTCAAGGATGCGTCCGAGCTCATTCTGGCGACCGACGAAGACCGCGAGGGCGAAAGCATCGGCTGGCATTTGAGTCAGTTGCTCAAGCCCAAGGTTCCGGTCAAGCGAATGGTCTTTTCGGAAATCACCAAAGAGGCGATTCAACACGCCATCCAGCAGACGCGGGCTCTCGACGAGAAGCTGGTCGAGGCCCAAGAAACGCGCCGCGTGCTCGACCGGCTTTACGGCTACACGTTGAGCCCGCTTTTGTGGAAAAAAATCGCCCGGGGACTCTCCGCCGGGCGCGTGCAATCGGTTGCCGTGCGTCTCTTGGTGCAACGCGAGCTCGAGCGGATGGCCTTCCACAGTGCGACGTATTGGGATCTCAAGGCGCGACTGATCACCCCGCAACCGGAATCGTCGGAGGCAGCGGCCGAAGAGCGGGAGTTCGAGGCGACGCTCGCAGCTGTCGGCGGACGCCGCGTCGCGACGGGCAAGGACTTCGACGAATCGACGGGCAAGCTGAAGCCCAGTGCGGACGTGGTCCTGCTGTCCGAGTCGGATTCAACCTCGCTCAGGGATCGCGCGGCTGCCGGCCCTTGGAAAGTCACTGACGTCGAGCAGCGGCCGCAGGTCCGGCGCCCGTCGCCGCCGTTCACCACCAGTACGCTGCAACAAGAGGCCAACCGCAAGCTGGGCTACAGCGCCAAAGACACGATGCGCGTCGCGCAGCGTCTCTATGAGGACGGCTACATCACGTACATGCGTACTGACAGCGTGCAGCTTTCGCGCGAGGCGATCACCGCCGTGCGAAAATGCGTTCGCGAGCGGTACGGCGACACGTACCTCGAAGCATCGGAACGCTCCTACACAACCAAGAGCCGCAACGCGCAGGAAGCCCACGAAGCCATCCGTCCTGCCGGCACCGAGATGCACACAGCCGAAGAACTCTCGCTCGCGGGGCGCGAGGCCGAACTGTACGCCATGATCTGGAAGCGGACCGTCGCCTCCCAGATGGTCGATGCGCAGCTCTTGTTTCAGACCGTCACGATTACCTCCGGCGAGGCCGAGTTCCGCGCCACGGGCCGCCACATCGAGTTCCCGGGTTACTTTCGGGCGTACGTCGAAGGGGTCGACGATCCCGAAGCCGCGATGGACGACCAGGAGTCGGCCCTGCCGCCGCTCTCGGTCGAGTCGCGCCTTGCCTGCCGGCTGCTTGAGGCTGTTTCGCACGAAACAAAGCCTCCGGCCCGCTTCACTGACGCGAGCCTGGTTCGAACGCTCGAAGCCGAGGGGATCGGCCGGCCGAGTACCTACGCTAGCATCATCAGCACGATTCAAGATCGCGGGTACGTCCGCAAATCGGGCAACCAGCTGGTGCCGACCTTTACGGCTCTGGCGGTCACCAAGCTGCTCGAGAAGTATTTTCCGCGGTTGGTCGATCTCGGTTTCACCGCCAAGATGGAGCAGACGCTCGACGATATCTCCAACGGCGAAGCGGAACGGCTCCCGTACCTCACAAATTTCTATGCCGGCTCGGAAGGGCTCGTCGAGCAGGTAAAGGCCAAAGAGGAATCGATCGACCCGCGTGAGGCCTGTTCGCTGCGAATCAGCGGACTGGAACCGGTGATCCGCGTCGGGCGATTTGGCCCCTTCTTTGAGCAAGAAACTGACGGCAAAAGACTCACCGTCTCGATTCCCAACGACGTGGCTCCGGCCGACATCTCAGCCGACGTCGCCGCGAAGTTGATCGAGGAAAAAAAGAGAGGCTCTGAACCGCTGGCGCTGGATCCTGAAACGGGCGAGCCCATTTACGTGATGGCGGGTCCGTATGGACCCTATCTGCAATTGGGCGACGTCAAAGAGGAGGGACCCAAGCCTCGGCGCACGAGTATCCCCAAGGGAACCGATCCGGCGACGATTTCGATCGAGAAGGCCGTCAAGCTGCTCTCCTTGCCGCGGACGCTCGGCAACCACCCCGAGAGCGGCAAGCCGGTCAAGGCAGGGATCGGCCGGTTCGGCCCCTATGTCGTCCACGAAGGAGTCTTCAAGTCGTTCGGCAAGGACGGAACCTTCGAGCACAACGGCCGCCGCTACGATGTCCTCGACGTCGACCTTGAGACGGCGATCGAAATGCTCAAGCAAGCCCGCAAACGCGCGAGCGCCACGCCGGTGCGCGAGCTGGGCAAGCATCCGGAGGACGGCAGCCCGGTCGCCATTTTTGAGGGCAAATATGGGCCGTTCGTGCGCTACGGCTCAGTGAATGTCACGATCCCCAAAGGAACGACCGTTGAAGAAGTGAAGATCGAGCAAGTGGCACAATGGGCAGCCGACAAGGCCGCCCGTGGCGGCCCGGCCCGCGGGCGCCGCGCACCACGCCGCACAAAAGCCGCAACCAACGGGCAGAAAACCCAGCCGCCCGCCTCAACGGAGGAAGCCGCTTCGCCAAAACGCAGCGCCGCGACGAAGAAATCGGCCGCCGCGAAATCGGTCGCCCGCACGAAGTCGTCCGCGGCTGTCCCCAAGACGTCAGCCGCAAAGTCCCCTTCGGCGCGGAAGACGGCGGCGGCGAAGAAGAAATCGCGCCGATCGGACGACAAGCGAAAATAGGCCGGCCGACGGTGTAAGCTGGCGAGTGTGCTTCCGAACAACTGACAGTCACATGCCGCGCGCGGCTGCCAGGACCGCGTACGGATCACACGTGGGAGGCAACCGTGCCCCAATCGCCTGAATCATTCGTGGGGTGGATCAAACGAACCGTCGTCGGCCTGGAGGACGTTCCTGCACGAGACCGCATTGTCAATCTGTCGACCTCGGGCGTGCACACGGCAACCGTCGACACGTGGTTTGAACGAACTTGCCGTGACCGATTGCCGCATCTGATCGATCGAATGGCGGCGACGAACGAGTTCGGCTTGCCCGCGCTGAAAGCCGCGATCAGACAGAGGTACCGCGTTCCGGAAGACCGCGAGATTTATCTGACCGCCGGGGCTTCGGCCGCCTATCGCTTGATCTGCGAATCGCTCTTCGCCGGGAGCCGGGGGCTGGAAGTCCTGGTCGAATCGCCCACCTATCAACCGTTGGCGATTCTGCCTGCGCGCTACGGCGCCAAAATTGTGGACGTGCCAGTTCCGCTCAAGCGGGCCCCGGGCGATCTCGCCGCGGCGTTCGGTCGTTCCGTGCGACCGTCGACGACTGCCCTGGTCAGCTCCAATCTGCACAATCCGACGGGCAGTTTCCTCACGCGCGACGAGCTTGGCCAGCTGGCCCGCGCCGTGACGGCCGTCGCCCCCAAAATCACGCTGATCGTCGATGAGACGTTTCTTGGCCTCGGTCCCGAGCCGTTCCGCACGGCGGCCGATCTGCACCCATGCATCGTCACGGTCAGCAGCCTGACGAAGACATTCGGCCTGGGCCAGCTCCGATGCGGCTGGGTCATCGCCGATAAAGCCCGCTACCCGCAACTGCTCGATGACTGGATCCAGTTCGAAAGCATCGGGTCAAAAATCCTCGAGGCTTTGTCGGTGCTGGCCTTTGAACAGCTCGACACCCTCTTGGACGAAGGCTTGGACCATCTCGCAAAGAACCGGAATCTGATGGCAACCAGCACCGACGAATTGAGACAAAGCGGATTACTCGATGGCGAGATTCCAAATTCTGGCTGCCTGTATTTCCCTCGCTGGAGGGGTCGAACTGACCTCGACGTCGTCGCCCAGAGATTGAAAGACGACTTCGGCGTGCTCATATCGCCGGGCAGGTTCTTCGGCGACGGCTGCAAGGACCATTTGCGCATCGGCTTTGGCGGCGGCGGGAACGTTGTCCGCGATGGACTCGAGCGACTGAGCCGCGGAATGCGAGCCATGGCGTAGCGGCCGCATCATCGGGGCACGACAAGGAGCGACAACAATGAAGTGCTCACTGTGCGCCCTACTATGCGCCGTTGTTGGGCTCCTTTCCTTGTGCGGGAGCCTTATGCTGGGGCGGCATTTCTGGGATGGCTTGCTTCATTTCGTAGAGTGACCTTTTGCGTTCGCAGCAGCGAGTGTCACTTCGTCAGGTCGTCGTAGCCTCGACTCCGTGGCTTCCGCAAAAGCGGAGGGCCCCGGCCACCCGAGCGTAAACTTGCGCGATCAAGATCAATCCGCCGCTAGAATGGCGGCGTGAGCCCGTACTCGCTCGGATGGCTTCGATGGACCGGTCACGCCTAACCGACCTGAAGTCTTTTTCTTGGCTGGTGCTTCTTGTGGCTCTTGCCATCGGCGGCCTTTTGTGGCTTACCATCCAAACGCGCAACAGAGGCCCATTTTCGTTGGACCGTATCGTGCTGTGCGCCACACTTTGCGTCGTTGTTGGGCTACTCTCCTTGTGCGGGAGCTTTATGCTGGGGCGACATCTAGAGATAAGAGCAATAAGGGATAGGCGATTTCTAGTTGACGAGAAACGGATCCAGCGCGCGATCGAGAGGCACCCGGAGTTTCAGGCGCTCGATGTTAACAGGGATTCGGAGGGCCGAGCGATCGTTGTCGGTGCTCTTCCTTCCAAAGCTGCCAAACAACAGCTTCGGCGCCTGCTGATCCAGCAAGGAGGTGAGGATTGGGCGGACAGTTGCCTTCGGGCCACCGTGGCGGTCGAACAATTGCCGGATGCTCCAATGGGACTTCAGAAGGAGGAGGCGAATGCAAGCGGGGGGAGCGCTAAAAAAAAGAATTAGCGACAGCGCGTCGGAGTCGGACTGAAGGGAAGATGCGACGCTCGAGGGGCGGAGTCGCGCATGGGGTGAACAGGGCTCGCGGAGGGAGCGTGACGTGAAGGGTGCAGGCTCATATGTATGGATCTGCGTGATATTATGCGTATTGTCCGCCGTCCTCTGTGGCGGCTGTGGTTACTACTTGAACCTAATCGGCGCGTTTCTGGTGACAAGGGACGAAAAAGTTGAGCTGGAGAAAAAATGGATCGAGCGCGTGATGGAAAAACACGCAGAGTTCCGGGGCCTCAAAATCCGTGAGGATTCGGCAGGTTTTGTATACTTGAAAGGGGAACTTCCATCTGAAAGGTCTAAGCAGGAACTTCGTCGCCTATTGACCGAACAGGGCGGAGAGGAATGGGCGGACGCACGCCTACGCTTCGCGGTTAGAGTGGCCCCCGGCCCGGGAGCTGCCGCGATGCCAAAGCCCAGCGCGGGGACCACTATGGAGCTTCCCGCGCGTGGGAAATGAAAGATGGGACGCAGCCCCTTTCTTTTTTCACGATTCCAAGTCATCCTGCGTGCCATAGTCGCCACGCAACCAGGCTTCCGCTGTCAACTGTTCGAGTTCCGCAAAATAGCGCACGTTGGGATCGCCGGGCGGCGGATCCGTCGCTAAGTCATACATGTGCTGAGCCAGCACGCAGCCAACCGCGTGCAGCGCCTCATGCCGATCGAGTCCTTCGTCTTGGAGCCTTTCCAGCGTTCGGCGGACAGGAATCTCGTCCCCCATGGCGACCTGGCTTTCGACGACGGCCTGAATGGTCGCGTGTATTTTGAGGTTGGGCACCTTCGTGCCGGCCCGCCGGTGATATCGCATCACAAGACCGATTCGCTCCGACTCGTCCAACTCGAGCCACCGCTGCGGATTCGGATCCTTCAGAGGGTCGTAGGCTTTCATTTCAACCGCTCCATTTGCCGGCTGCGGGCACCGCTGACTCTCTTAGAACCGGGCCCAATCATTCAGCGCCCTGAGCGCCGCCCATTTTGGCCACGGCGCTCGGCTCGGCGGCGCTTTTTCTCGCGGCGGCGGGCGCGGATGGCGGTTGATTCTTCCGGGGTCGGAGCGCGCTGCGCCTGTTTGACGCGCGGATGCCGCTTCGTCACGGGATGCTCACGTTGGGTCTGAGGCTTGCGCGTCGATTTGGGTTTCTCGGGAACGATCGAAAAGTCGAGTTGGCGGCGGTCGACATCGACGTGCGCCACCTTCACGCGCAGCTGGTCACCCAGCCGATATTGTCGACCCGAACGGCGGGCGATCAGGCTGAATGTCGCTTCGTCGAACTCGTAATAGTCGTTCCGATCGAGCGCGGTGATGTGCACCAGGCCGTCGGCCGGAATTTCGACCCCCTGGCAGAACAGTCCGAACCGTTCGACGCCGGTGATCATGGCGTCCATTTCCAGGCCGACTTTGTCCTCGAGAAACGTCAGCAGCTTGACCTTGATCAGTTCGCGCTCGGCCTGCTCGGCCTTGCGCTCTTGAACCGAGCTTTGGCGCGCGACCTTGGCCAGCGCGACAACGTCGCCGCCGCGCTTGCTCTTGCGGTCAAACAAGACGTCGGCAACCGCGCGGTGCACGGTCAGGTCCGGATAGCGGCGGATGGGACTCGTGAAATGACAATAGTCGTCGACGCCCAGCGCGTAGTGGCCCACCTCGGCGACGGTGTACTCGGCCTGCTTGAGGCTCCGCAACAAGGCATAGTTGATGGCTCGCTCATGCGGCCGGCCGGCAACCCGATTCAAGAGCGCCTGAAGGTCGCGCCGGCTCTCGCAGCGCTTGAGCGGATAACCCAGGATCTTCGCGAACTGCGCCAAGGCCCGCAGCTTGGCAAAGTCCGGCTCGCCGTGGCCGCGGCGAATGAACGCAATTCTGCGCTCGTCGAGGGCCTTCGCGACCGCGATGTTCGCCGCGAGCATGAACTCTTCGATGATCTGGTGGCTCTCGTCGTGCTCGACCTCGCGGGCACCAGTTACGGCGGCGTTTTCATCGAGCACGAGCTTGACCTCGCGGAGCGACAAATCGAGTGCGCCATGCCCCAACCGTCGCGAGCGGAGCAGCATCGCCAATTCGTGCATCCGCACGACCAGCTCGCGCACCGGTTTGGGGACGTCCCGAGTGGCGGCAGGTGATCCATCGACCAAGGGAAGCACCTCTTCGTAGGCGAACCGCCAGGCAACTTGTATTGCCGAGCGGGCGAACTCCACGTCGATCGGCACGCCCTCGGCGTCGAATTCGATGAACACCGATTGCGTGTATCGAACCTTGCCTTTCTGCAGGCTCGCCAGCCCGTTGGAGACGACCTCCGGCAACATGGGAATCACGCGATCGGGCAGATAAACGCTCGTTCCGCGAATCCGCGCTTCCTCGTCGAGTGCGCTCTTCGCGGGGACAAAATGCGAAACGTCGGCGATGTGCACGCCGAGCCGCCAGCCGTCTTTCTCGGTCTTCGTCAGCGAAATGGCGTCGTCGAAGTCGCGGGCATCCACCGGATCGATGGTGACAATCGTCTCGCGCGTCAGATCGAGACGCCCCTCGAGGCGCGACTCGTCAAACTGTTCGGCCTGCTCGCGGGCCTCGTCGAGCGCGGCTTGGGGAAAGGTATCTCGCAGGCCGAATTCGTGGATGATGGAGAGCGTGTCGACGCCCGGCGCTCCTCGGGGACCCAGGATTTGCGTGAGCACTCCCTCGCCCGCCTCGATATGAGACGGGAAGCGGAGCATTTCGATAACCACCTTGTCGTTCGGTCGGGCTCCCTTCGCGCCTGGGTCGCCCACGAGGATCGGCTCGCGGAACGTTCGGCCGTCGACCTCGACGTACCCCTGTCCGTTGCGCTCCAGATAGGTCCCGACAAATTGCCCGGTCGCCCGCGCGAGCACTTGCTCGACGACGCCGCAGCGCTGTCCCGAGTGCCGGCGGGCGTTGGTCAGCCGCACCAGCACCTCGTCGCCGGTATGCGCATCGCCCATATCAGCCGGCGCGATAAAGATCTCGGCTTGGCGACCTTCCGCGACCGCCTCGTGGAGTCGCAAGTACCCCGCGCCAGAACCGATCCGCTTGACGATTCCCTCAACCAGGCCGGCCGAATGCCGTGGACGCAAGCCGCCCTTCTTCCCCTCCTTGACGCGCCGCGACTCGAGAAGTTGCTGCAAAGTTTCGCGGAATTCGGGCAGCTGCTTTTTCGTGAGCTTAAGACGCTTGGCGAGAGCCGCGGGCCGCAACGGCTTAACGCCGGGCTCGCTGAGCACATCGAGAATTCGCCGCTCGAGATCGGACATGAGGGGGGTTCGCCGCAGTTTGGCAACTCAATGGCGGCTGTCGGCTAAATGGCGGCTGTCGGCAGCGATGTCGGGTCAAGAAGTACTGGCAGACACGCCCTTATACAGCTTGCGATCGAGCCGCGGGGAATAGGGAGTCCAGTTCGAGCCAGCATTGGGATCGTCCTGGATCGAGCGGGCGAATTCATGGACCTTGGCGTCCAGGTTGTCGAGGTGGTGTAGGGCGATCGCCTCGGGAGTCATCGGCAGTTTCGGGCTGCCGAATTCGTACGTTCCATGGTGGCTGAGAATCATGTGCTTGAGCCGCAGCGTGATCTCGATCGGGAACGGTTGGCCGCTCAACTGCGTCACTTCGGCGATCTTGGCGTCGAGGATCTCAAGCGCGATGGCCAGGTGCCCCAAGAGCTGGCCTTCGTCGGTATAGGCGAATGCGGTCGCATAGCTCATCTCGCGGATCTTGCCGAGGTCATGCAAAAAGATCCCCGCGCGAAGCAGGTTGAAATCAACCTTGGGGTAGAGATCTTCGATCCGCTGAGCCGTCTCCAGAATATTGACGACGTGCTCGAGCAATCCGCCGTGATAGGCGTGATGGGCCTTGATCCCGGCCGGTGCGAGCGCAAAGTCGCGCATGAGCTCCGGATCGGCCAGGAAGCGTTCCATGAGCAATTTGAGATGCGGCTCGCTGATCGAGAGCAGGATCTCTCTCAGGCGCAACAGCATCTGGTCGACGTTTTTGTGCGTGGTGGCGTGAAAGTCGGACGGATCGATCCCGTTGGAGGGAATCGGCTGAATGTGGGTCAGGATAATCTGCAGCGCGCCCTGATAGAGCTGCACCTTACCCTTGACCTTCACAAAATCGCCGGCGTTGAGGGGAGCGACCGATGTCTCGGTCATGTTCCACATCAAGCCGTTGATGATCCCCGTCCGGTCGCGCAGCGTAGCCAGCAAGTACAGGCTGGCATTGCGGTTTGCGCGGAGCTGCTTGTCCGCCAGTAGGAAGACCTCTTCAACCGACTCACCGTCGCCTAATTGATTGACGTATCGCCGTGCCATGGCCCCCGCGATGTGCTCTTAACCTCTGAAACCCTCCGGCGTTCCGATTTTAGGTTCGCAGGGAACCGCCAACAAGTGCTTGCCCCCTGGCCTGGAAAATCTGCACGATCCGACAGGTATCCGCCATTTGGCCCTTCTTGAGGTTTCGCGATTCGCTCGGATTTCACCCCCGCTTTCCTTTACAGTGAAGAGGGAGCGATTGCGCAGGTCACGCCTGATTGGGACTGAGGCGCCCGCGCGATTCCCGCCGAGTCCTGCCCTAAGTTGCAACTGAGCCTACAACCGGGATGAATATTGAGCCATGAAACGCGTGGTTTCCGCCGCGATTGCCGGCTTGTTCCTTGGTCTTTTCACGAACGCCTTCGCAAGTGCCGCGGACACTCCGGCTCCGCAGGGCTACTACCGGTATCCGGCCATCCACGGCGACACCATCGCCTTTGTGGCGGAAGGCGACGTGTGGACCGTCGGCGTCAATGGGGGCGTCGCGCGCCGGTTGACCTCGCATCCGGGCGAAGAAACCAATCCGCGGATCTCGCCCGATGGCAGACTCATCGCATTTGCCGCCGCTTACGAAGGGCCGACCGAGGTCTACACCATGCCGCTCGAGGGCGGGTCTCCGACTCGTCGAACCTATGCAGCGGAGCCCTCGATTCCGGCCGCTTGGACCCCCGGCGGCCGGCTGCTCTACAACACTTCCCACTATTCGACACTGCCGGGTCCGCAGTTGGTGGAGCTCGATCTGGCCACTGGCCACCATTCGCGAATTCCGCTCAGTGAATCGGGTGAAGCCGCGATCGACCCCGAGGGAACGATTTATTTCGTCCGACCTCCATTCCATCGGCAGGCGGTCAAGCGCTACCACGGCGGAACCGCACGGAAGATCTGGCGGTTTGCCCCAAAGGACGCCGAGGCGACCAACCTCACGTCTGACTACGTCGGCGAAAGCTTCGCCCCGATGTGGGAACACGGCCGCGTCTATTTCGTCACCGATCGCGACGGCACGCTCAACGTTTGGTCGATGAAGGACACTGGAGGCGATCTCAAGCAGCACACGAAACACAGCGGCTGGGACGTGCAATCGCCCGATCTGCACCTGGGGCGCATCGTCTACCAACTGGGTGCGGACATCTGGCTGTTCGACATTGCGACGGGCGTCGACCGCATCGTCCCGATTACGCTCGCCTCCGACTTCGATCAGCTCCGCGAGAAATGGGTCGAACGGCCGATCGAGCATCTTTCGTCTGCACACCTGCATCCGACAGGCCAAAGCGTTGTGCTCACTGCCCGCGGCGGAGTATTTGTCGCGCCGGCCAAAGGGGGCCGTTTCGCGCGTATCTCCCGCAAGGCCGGCGTTCGCTATCGGGACGCCCGCTTTATGCCCGGCGGCAAGCAACTCTTGGCCCTTTCGGATCAAACGGGGGAACTCGAATTTCATCTCTTGCCGTCGCGCGGAGTGGGCGATGAAAAAGCGATCACGCACGACGGAAAAATTCTGAGGTGGGAGGGCCATCCTTCGCCCGACGGCAAGCACTTCGCGTTCGCCGACAAGAACAACGACCTGTGGGTGACCGACGTCGCCAACGGCGAAAGCAAGAAAATCTCGCGACACCGCGAGGGAATTCAAGAGATCGAATGGTCGCCCGACAGCCGCTTCGTGGCCTTTTGCGAAGACGCCCTTAACACGTTTCGCCAGCTTCACCTTTACGAATTGGCGAGTGGAACGACGACACCCCTGACGAGTGATCGATTCAACAGCTTCAGCCCCGCCTGGAGCCCCGACGGGCAGTGGCTCTATTTCCTTTCCGATCGAGCCATGCACTCGATCGTTCCCGGTCCGTGGGGCCCGCGCCAGCCCGAGCCCTATTTCGACAAACCGGTGGAGATTTTCCGGCTGGCACTGCGAAAAGGGATTCGCTCTCCGTTCCAGCCGTCCGACGAACTGCACCCGAGTCCGCCCGCGTCCACTCGCTCCCGGGAAGCCGCCAGCGAAGGGACCAAGGAAGCCGATGACTCGAAGAAGCCAGAAAGCCCCAAGCCGGGCCAGAAAGCGCCGGCGCGCCCAAAACCAATTCCAATCGATCGCGACGGCATCGAACGGCGGATCAAGACTGTCCCTGTTCCCCGCGGCAACTTGCACAGCCTGGCCGTCAATCGCAAGGCCCTGTTTTGGCTGGAACGCGAGTCGGGCAGCGGCGGCAAGACCAACCTGATGGCGCTGGAGATCGGCAACGAAGGCAAAAAGCCCGAACGCATCCTCGCCGACGTCCGCTCGTTCGAGCTGTCCGCCAACGGCGAAAAGATTCTCGCTCACAAGCAGAACGACTTTTTCCCTCACAAGGAAAACGACTTTTATATCTTCGACGCCGCCCCGACCCCGCCCGCCAAGCTGGCCGACAGCCACGTCGACTTGGGCGCCTGGCACTATTCGATCGACGTCCGCGAGGACTTGCATCAGATGTTTGTCGATGCCTGGCGGCTGCATCGCGACTACTTCTATGACCGGCACATGCACGGCGTGAACTGGGTCGCGACCCGCGAAAAGTACGAGCCCTTGGTCAAACGCGTCACTTCGCGAAGCGAACTCAACGATTTGCTTGCGCAGATGGTGGGCGAACTCTCGGTGCTGCATTCGGCCGTGCGGGGCGGCGATCTGCGAAAAGGCCCCGACCAGATCCCCGTGCCGACTCTCGGCGCCCGACTCGAGCGCGAGGATAACAAAGGCGGCTACCGCATCGAGTACATCTATCAGTCCGATCCCGATTTGCCCGGCGAGCTGTCGCCGCTGGCCGATCCCGATCTCGACATCCACGCCGGCGACATCATCGAGGCCATCAACGGCGAGCCGGTCCTCTCGCAGCCCGATCCCCAACTCATGCTGCGGGACCAGCAAGGGCGACAAGTCCTCCTGAAGATCCATCCGAAGGCGGCCAAAGCGTCCCGCGATGTGATTGTGACGCCGATCGCCGACGAGGCCGATCTGCGCTATCGCGACTGGACGTACTCACGGCGGCAGCGCGTGGAAAAGGAAGGTCACGGCAAAATCGGTTACGTCCACCTCCGCGCGATGACCGGCAACGACCTCTCGGAGTGGTATCGCAGTTACTATCCCGTCTTCGATCGGCAAGGTCTCATCATCGACGTCCGCCACAACCGCGGAGGCAACATCGACAGCATCATTCTCGAAAAGCTGATGCGCAAGGCCTGGTTTTACTGGCAGGCCCGCGCGGGCGTTCCGACCTGGAACATGCAGTACGCGTTCCGCGGACATCTCGTGGTCCTGTGCGACCACAACACGGCTTCCGACGGCGAGGCGTTCACCGAGGGCTTTCGGCGGCTCGGGTTGGGCAAGGCCATCGGCACGCGGACCTGGGGCGGAGAAATCTGGCTCAGCTCGGCGAACACTCTCTCCGATGGCGGCGTGGCCACGGCCGCCGAAAACGGCGTCTACGGCCCCGAACGCAAGTGGCTGATCGAAGGCCACGGCGTCGACCCCGACATCGTCGTCGACAACCTGCCCCACGCCACCTTCAACGGCTCCGACGCCCAACTCGACGCGGCGATCAAGCATCTCGAAGAAGCGATCACCAAAGACCCGCGTCCCGTCCCCGCCCCGCCCGCCTATCCCGAGAAGTCGTTCCGCTACCCGTGACGGGGCGATCTGTCTTGTCCCTCTCACATTCCAATGGAGAGGCCAGGTGAGGGCGAGTTTGATTCGGGGTCGGGGACCGCTTGTCCCCCCCATCACGCGAACTTGTCCCGTCCCACGTAAGCATTCTCTGTAAATCATTTGCCTGCGACGCTTTAACGTGGGACAAGATCCGGATTATTAAGATTGTCCCACCGCTTGGAAGTTGTCCCAGGGACGGTCTCGGGTCCCGGCTTTTTTGGTGTCCTTGGTGACTTAGCGGTTAAAGACAACTCTCCTGGGACCAGTTAAATCCCTCATTCAGCGAGGGTGTCCAGTCCCACGTAAGCTTTCTCTATAAATCTTTTTCCTGAAACGCTTTAGGGTTGGACGAAATCCGGATTGTTAAGATTGTCCCACCGCTTGGAAGTGGTCCCCGTACCGAAACCTGTCCCGTCCCGTGTCCCATCGGCCTTCGTGGTCAAAGGCATCTCCCCGGTCCGCCGCCAGGCGCGCACCGCGATTCGCCGCAGCACGAGCCCTACCTTCAGCCTACAGGCAAAACCTGAAGCCGAGAACCCCGCGTTTCCACGCCCGTGTAAACAACTCGGAAACTTTTTCGCGCCCAGCTCAGCCAGGGTTGGCATCAAATGTCCGAGGTGCCTGGGGTCGAGCCGCCAAGCTAGTCCCCAGAACTGAGGGGCGGACTTCGGCGAGCTCAGTCGAGCCGCGAAGACGCCGAACCCAGCCAGCCGATGCGGCCGGGGCCGAATGTCCCGTTTAGCGACGTTTCGATTCTCGCGAACTCGCCGGACGTGCTCGACTCGCGCCGCCGCCAGCCAACAAGTCCTTGATCCACTTGCTTTCGGCACAATCCGCCACGGACTTGCCCTTGCCATCCTTGAGCCTGGTGCTTACGCCTTGCGCCAGAAATGCCTCAATAATTGTTCGTTGAGCGATTTTCGCCGCTTCGACGCCGCTTCCGCCGCGACCCGTGCTCTGGACCGCGAGGTGAAACGGGGTGGAACCTGAACGGTTCTTGCGTGTCGGATCGGCACCAAATTTCAGAAGACACGTTGCCGCAAGGGCACATCGCGTGCGCACGGCGCGATGCAGGGGCGTGGCTCCATTCTTGTCGCCGGCATTGACGTTTGCGCCGGCGCCGACGAGAAATCGAATGGTTTTAACCTGCCTTTTGGCGTCCCATGCGGGATGGATGACGTAGCCATCCGCGGCGTAGTGCAGCGGACCGCTGTGACGATGATTGTTTGCGGCATTGGGATCGGCGCCTGCAGCCAGCAGGAGCTGGGCGATTTCAACGCGATAGCCGGCGGCCGCGAGATGCAGCGCCGTATCTCCCACGTAAAGCCAGTGGAAGATGCCCGACTCGTACAGTTTTGCCGAGTCAGTCAAACACGTGGCGAGGCGGCCGTCTGCCTGCAAGAGCGAGCGCACGGTGGAACATTCGTCATCGACGATGGCATTAAGCAATGACTTCATCGACGCTCGAGACACAGGTACCTCACCGTGCGGATGCGCGAATTGGCCAATCGGATCAAACCGACCGGGACTGCATTCTAACCTCAACTCGCCGGGTAGCCGTGACAACTCCGTTCGAGGAGCGCAACCCCTTTCGGCGTTGATTCGCAGCACCTGAAAGACCCCAGCACGCGACTGACTGTACCGGGCCGGTTTCGACTTTGGCTTGCGAGTGGCGATGGCTTCGACTCGGGCTGAAAGAGACGAATTCCTAGAATTGTCGGGAAACGCTTGATGAAAGGAATCCGATGTCCATTGAAGATCTGTACGGACAGCTTTTGAAATGGTTTAGCGCCAAGATCGATCAAGCCTGCGAGGCGAGGCCAACCGACGCGCCAATCTACCGGGTCGCGTTGGCACGTGCCGGTGAGGCAAAGCCGAAGACTCGTCAAGAACTTGAGCAGCGATCGGCCGTGATGGTTCACGAATTGGCGGAATGGACCGAAATGATGTTTCCGCCAGACAGGTCGCGCGTCGAAATCCAGGCAATTTTGCACGGTGTTCCGGCGGTCTGATCCTTGGAGACGCGACAAGGCATCCTCTGCAATTTGTAAACATCGGGAGCGACGACTCGCTGGGAGAGTTGGTAATGCGCGGATGGCGTATCGCTGTCACGAGTTTGCGGCAATCGGATTGTGGTCACAAAACCGATCCCAAGTCGCGGATGAAAACCCCGGCCGCACAAAGTCTAGCCGCACGACGCGCGCCTATTGCGGGCCGACCCTGGTCGGGGTAGCCTGACGGCAATCGCGCGGCGGCCGGTTTGCCGGCTCTTCTGCGGGCCAGTGACAAAAAAACCTCGATTCGCACAGGTGTCGCATGCGTCGTCAACGGGTTCTTTTGGCGGCTGTCTTGATTCTGGGCGTCGGAATTGCGTCGGCTGTGGCGTATGCACTGGCCGCACCCGAAGAGCGGGCGCCCGAGTCCTTGTTGCCGGCTGATGCCGCCGTTTACTTAGGGTGGGACGGGACCGAGAAACACAAGGCCGCCTGGGAAAAGACGGCATGCTACGAAGCGCTCGACAAGACGCATTTTCTGAGCACGCTGGCCGACTTGGCGTTGTCGTTCATTCCGCCGGATGCTCCCGTCCAATCCAAGGACGTGCGGCAATTGCTCGACAGTCTTGCCCGCAAAGGTCTGTCGCTGAGCGTCGCCTTTCCGAAAGATCGCACGGTGCCGCGCGTTGTGCTCGTCTTACACCAGGCTGCCGCGCTCGAAGCCGGATTCAATTCGGTAATTCCGAAGCTCGCTGGCAACTCGACCAAGTTTGAATCGTCAGTCATCCGGGGACGTCATGTGATGCGCGGGACCCCGGCTGGTGACAGTCCGGCGGCGGCTGCGGGCGCGGAAGTGGCCTGGTGGGTCGACGGCGGTCACCTGGTCTTTGTCTTCGGCGTGGGGGCCGTCGAGGCGGCACTCGACGTCGCGGACGGCAAAGCGCCCGCCCTTCCGAGCAGCGAAAACTGGCGGAAATACCATGCAGATTCGGCCGACTCTCACACGGTTGCGGCCGCGTGGTGTGATGTCGCCGCGCTCCGGGCGCGGTATGGCGATTTCGAGCTGCAGCCGAAAAAGGACAACCAGCCGCGCTTTACCCTGGGCCAGTTGATCGACATTTTAGGCGGCGAACACGTGGGATGTCTCACATGGCGTTGTGGACTGAAGGATCGCGCGATTGTCTCCGAGGGGACGATCGAGGCGCCGGCGCCGCGGACCGGAATCCTGGCGCTCGCCGACCAGGCTCCGATCTCGCTGGCCGACGTGCCACCGTTACCAAAAGAGAACTCGGGATTCGCGGTCGTGAGCTTGAACTGGAGCAAAGCGTACGCGCTCGCGCTCGACACGGCCCATCGGATCGCCGACACGGTCGAGAATAACGGCTCGGTGAAAGTCGACGAATTCATGCAAAAGGCGCCGGCTGTCCTCGGATTCGACCCCAAGACTGATCTCTGCGACGCGCTGGGACATGTCGTCTGCATCTATGGCGACGCGGCGGCCGGCATTCCGGGAGGCTTCGGCTTCGGCATCGCGCTTTCGGTCGAGAAGCCCGACGTTCTGCAAAAGACGTTGAAGAGCGGACTCGAGAGGCTGCAGGCCGCCATTCCC
>DASZIA010000178.1:0-2736 GCA_035949535.1 Planctomycetaceae bacterium
GGAAAGCTTGCCGGCCAACGACGCTCAAGCCAGCAGCCAACCCGCGCAGAGATAGTGCGTGGCAATGACGGTGACCGATGCCGCCAGGCCGACGCGCAGGTTGTCAGTGAGCTTGGAGTTCCACGATTCTGCGAGCGACGCGACGAGAGTCGCGGCCGTGGCACACGCCAATGCCATCGCGAAGGGGACGGCGATCGGTCCCCCCTCTCCCCAAGTCGCCAGTGCACTGGTGTTCGCTTCGAGGAAATAGGCGATCGTCGCAATGGGAGCGGCCACCGCGATGAAACAGACCGTTCCCGCCCAAGTCTTGTCCGAATTCCAGGGGAGTTTGCGGCCGCCGAAGAATTTTCCGCCCAGGCAGGCGGAGCCGTCACCCAGCGCCAAGATCACGACCAGCACGCAAGAAAATTCCGGGTGTTGGGGAAACAGCAGCAACATCCCCAGGATGCAAGCCGGATAACTCAAACACGTGCTGTAAAAGTCGGTCTCACCGGGCCGCTGCACGATTTTCTTCGACGCGATGTAGACCAGCGTCAGCAGCGCCGTCAAGACGGTGACGGTGACCAGCGAATACCAGGGCAGTATGTGCGGATGGGGAACGGCAAACAGCGCAAAGGGAACTGTGCCGGGCAGCATGTGCAGTGTCTTGCGGAGAATTTCGCCCCGGCGGATCGGTTGCGCACGGAGGCGCGCTCCCAACACTTGGGGTTGCGAAAGACTCGGTGCTTGCGCCAAGGGTGATCCCCTGAGGATCGTCCGACGTCTCCTGTGCCGTGTGCCGACGAAATTTCCGACTGCCATGGCGGGGATTCCCTTCCGACCGGTCGCCGGCGCTCGAGCTGTCTGCTCGCGGACATCGCGAGAGTGTGCGCCAGAACCAATCGGGCTTCATTAAATGCTCGGCACGATCGGGGGCCGCAATCTATTGCGGCACGATTTGCCTGGACATTCTCAGCTGGGACGATCCCGACAGAGCGCAGGACTCGCAGGCAGCGGTCCGCGAAGCTGTTTCGGCCTTCCTTATCGCGAGGAAACGACCGATTCTCCGGCATCGGTGCCGGCAAAGCGGAGTGATCGGAACCATCGCGCCCCTCATTCGGCGCGAGACGGCCGCACTGGTCGATCCCTTGCGGCGGACCTCCCTGAGGCAGCCATCCTTGCCGCGCCGGTTACCGTGCTCTCGGGAGGGTTCACGGGCCGCGCGTCCAATCAACAACTCGCGATTCTCGATCGTCGGCGGTCAGTTTGCAACTGATTCTTCCTTTTTAGCTCTCGCGGCGTGCCTTGGGCTCGCGCCGGAAAACGGTCACACGCGGACGACGCTCGGAAATCGAATCTGCTGGAACAGTCGACAGCCGCTGCCCCACCGAACCAAGCCAATCCGCCACTGCCCCGTCTTAACACTTTCTTGATACTCAAGCGACCAGCACGTAGAGTGGTATGCGCGCGGATGCCGACCAATGGGAACAGACTTGGTCGGCAAAGCCGCGAGCGAGAGGGACGAATTCGCTCGAATTTTCCGCGCAGGGAGGCCCCCTCTGTTGAGGCGTGGGGCACAATGGGGTACCTCCTTCTCACCGGCGGCACCGGGCTGCTCGGTGAATATCTGGTTCGCGATCTGCTGACCCGCGACGTCAAACTCGCGCTCCTGGTGCGATCATCCCGCAAAGCCTCAGCCCACGAGCGGGTTGAAGCCCTCCTGACGCGATGGGAGGAGGAGTGCGAACTCGTCCTCCCGCGGCCGGTGGTGCTCGAAGGCGACCTCACCGAAGAGAACCTCGGACTCGACGCCGCCGATTTGCGGTGGATCGCCCGCGACTGCGACGCGGCCCTGCACAACGCGGCCAGCCTGACGTTTCAGGCGGCCGGTCCGGACGACGAGCCGTGGCGCTCGAATCTCCACGGGACGCGCCACGTGCTCGACGTCTGCCGCCGCACGGGCATCCGCAAACTGCATCACGTATCGACCGCCTACGTCTGCGGGCTGCGAACGGGACGCATCCTCGAAGCTGATCTCGACTGCGGCCAGACGCACGGCAACGATTACGAAGTCAGCAAATTCCGCGCGGAACTCCTGGTCCGCGCAGCCGGTTTCCTCGATCGACCCACGATTTACCGCCCCAGCATCATCCTGGGTGACTCGCAAACCGGTTACACGTCCACATTTTACGGCTTTTACGCACCGCTCAAGCTGATGTCGACCATGCTCAGCAAGGCGGCCGGCGTCGCCTCGACTCGCGAGGAACTCGTCGCGCACATCGGATTTGCCAGCCACCAATTGACTTCAATCCTCAACCTCGCCGGTTGCGAACGCAAGAATTACGTCCCGGTCGATTGGGTCTCGGCCGTGATGACGCACATCATCACCCGGCCGCAACATCACGGGCAGACGTACCATCTCGCGCCGCCAGAGCCGGTCCAGGTGCAGTTGACGCGCCGCGCGATCGAACAGGCCTTCGAGAAATACACCGAGCTAGCCGAACGCAAGACGCACAGCGCGGCCGAGTGGTCCGAGTTCGAGCGCTACTTCGTCGAGGGGATGAAAGTCTATCAAGCGTACTGGCGGGACGATCCGGTCTTCGACACGACCAACACGCGGACCGCCGCTGGCCATCTTCCGTGCCCGCCTCTCGACGCCGAACTGTTTATGCGGGTCTGCCGGTTTGCGATCGAATCGAAATTCGGCAAAAAGCCGGCCCGCCGAATGAAATCTCCGCCGATCGACGTGCGGGAAAA
>DASZIA010000179.1:0-25469 GCA_035949535.1 Planctomycetaceae bacterium
CGTGGCCGATATCCCCGGGCAAAAGGGAAGCCATGGCGTGGCCCTCGTCCCCGGCGCCAAGCGTGGATTCATCTCCGACGGGTCGGACGGCTCTGTTGTCATATTTGACGTGAACACGAATCAGGTGTTGGGAAAGGTGAAGGCCGCGGAAGATGCGGACGCCATCATCTATGATCGGGCCAGCGACAAGGTGCTCGTATCCTGCGGCGACGCCAACGTCATGATTCCGATCTCGCCCGACGTCGATTTGACCGCGGGAAAGGCGGACGCGGCCGTTAGCCTGGGCGGAAAGCCCGAAGCTCTCGTCGCCGACGGCAAAGGCAAGGTTTACATCAACCTTGTGGACAAGAACCAGGTGGCCGCGGTCGACAGTCGTTCGATGAAGGTCCTCGACAAGTGGTCGACTGCACCCGGTGGCAGACCGGTCGGCTTGTCCATCGATGGTGAGCATCGCCGGCTGTTTCTCGGCTGCCGGAATCCAAAGAAGCTTCTGGTCATGAGCGCCGATGACGGCCGAGTGCTGGCCGATCTTCCCATCGGAGCGGGCTGCGACGGCACTGTCTTCGACGGTGATGTCTTCGCGAGCTGCATGGATGGATCTCTGAGCGTCGCCCGTGAGAGAGCGCCCGGCAAGTTTGAGCTGATCCAAAACCTCAAGACCCGACCGGGCGCGAAAACAGTGGGCGTTGACCGGAGCACGCACACCCTCTTTCTTCCGACGAGAGAGGATGGAAAGCTCATCCTACTCGTCGTGCAATGCGACCTAGCGCTGGCACGCTGAAAAACGCATGCGGAAACACATTGCCAGTTCCCGCGAGATTGTGATGCGACACCTGCGTCAGTCGAAAGCGGGTTGACAAGAGCCGCGGCAATAACAAAGACAATAGCCACAGAGTTGGAGCGACCGATGACACGTGCGGTAACGGGTCGCCCAGGTGTGCCACATTGAAGGCACCGCAGCTCACCGGGGCCGCATCAAGGCTTTTCCGGGTTCACCGGCTCACCAGCAACACGCCGAAAACGACCCAATTACGGGAAGGTTGGCTTCAACTCCCGGCATCGCGAAGGACATCCTCGGCTTCACTAACTCCTTGAACAACCTCACAATGAATCGTCGAATCGCCTCGGAGCCAGCGCAACAGGCCATCCGGTGTGAAGAACCTAGAGTCGGCGGCGTAGGTGCCCGCGAGGTCGCCCTTGCCGAAGCGGTTTAGCGGGTGTGTGTGTACGGCCTGGGTCGTCGCACTGACTGAGTTTCTCTGCTCCACGCTCATGTCGGTTCTCATGTGTTCTCCTTAGTTGTCATGGGTTACCCCTAATCGGCGCTAGTCGCTCACGCGGACGATCAACTTGCCGAAGTTGGTTCCTTCCAGCATGCCAATAAAGGCTTCGGGCGCCCGCTCCAGGCCGTCCACGAAGTCCTCGCGATAGCGGATGCGGCCGTCGGCGATACCGGCGCCCACCTCGCGCAGGAAGGCGGGGTAGTGCTCGGCGGCAAAGTCGTAGTTGATGAAGCCGCGCAGTGTCACGCTCTTCGACAAGATCGCGCGCATGCTGGCGGGCAGCCGGTCGCTGCCGTCGCCCGTTCCCACGCCGTTGTACTGCGCGATCAGGCCCGAGATGGGCACGCGCGCGAACTTGTTGAGCAACGGCAGCACGGCTTGCCAGACCGCTCCACCGACGTTCTCGAAGTAGACGTCGATGCCATTGGGGCAGGCCGCGGCCAGCTTGGCGGTGAAGTCGGCACTCTTGTGATCGATGGCCGCGTCGAAGCGGAATTCCTCCTTCACATACGCACACTTTTCAGGGCCGCCCGCGATGCCGACCGCTTTGGCCCCAGCGATCTTCGCGAGCTGGCCGACCAGCGACCCGACCGGTCCACTCGCCGCGGCGACGACCACCGTTTCCCCGGGCGCGGGCTTGCCGATCACGCGCAGGCCGCTATAGGCGGTGAACCCAGGCATTCCGAGCACGCCAAGCCCTGTCGTGACCGGCGCGACGGCCGGATCGAGCTTGCGCAGATCCGCGCGATCCGACAGCGCATGCGTGCGCCATCCCGTGTGGGCAAGCACGATGTCGCCTTCCGAGTAGCCGGGATGGCGTGAGGCGATCACCGTGGCAATGGATTCGCCAGGCATGACTCCGCCGAGCGCGGCCGGCTTCGCGTACGATTCCCGGTCGTCCATCCGGCCGCGCATATAGGGGTCGAGCGATAAATACTGCACCCGCAGCAAAATCTGCCCGACGGTTGGCGTCGGGATTTCGCCTTCCTCAAGCCGGAAGTCGGTCAGCTGGGGCTTACCTTGCGGCCGGGCGGCAAGGACGATTTGGCGAGCTTGGGCTTCGGTCATGTCCTACCTTCGGAGCTTTTGTTAAAGGATGGCCCATCCTGACATGGCGCATCACCTCTTCGGCGTGAACAGCACCTTGCCACCGCCCTGCGCCGCTTTTGTGATCGCTTCCCTGACTTGGTCGAAACCATAGGTGGCGGCGACCGGGGCCGAGATTGTGCCGGCGGCGACCAGCGGCGCTAGATAATCGAAAATCGCGGTGAACTCATCCGGCTTGGCAGACTGATACCAGTGATGAAGCCAGAAGCCGCGTATCGATTGCTTCTTATAAATGAGGCTCCCCGGATTCACGATCATCGGCTTGCCGCTGATTGCGCTATAAGACACGAGCACTCCGTTTTCTGACAGGCAGCTCATCAGGTTCATTGGTGCCGTATCGCTGACCTCGTCGATCGCCAAAGGAATCGGTACGTGCCCGATTTCCGCCGCGACTCGCTTCGCAAGGTCAGGGCCGTCCAGCAGAACAGTGTCTCCGCCGAGGGCCCTCATTTCGGCGACGACCTCGTCACGGCGGACGACATTCACCGTTCTCAATCCCTGCGATTTCGCGATCGCGACGGTCGCTCGCCCGACGCTTGAATTGGCGGCATTCTGGATGACCCAGGAACCGCGCGGCAGTTGCCCGGTTCCGGCGCGCCGACGTCTGGGACATCGACGACTTTGACGACGTCGGCCGGATTGCCGAACGCCTCGATCTGAATTGCTTTCATGACGGCTCTCCATTCGCGTTGATGTCTGAGACAGCATCATTAACCGGTTCAAACAGAGATAGGACCACGTTCCATCAATGCAGCCGGCACAGCCGCAACAGCGCGATGAGGTTCCAGGCATTCAATCGCGTATAGGTTGCGAAGTACACCTTGCTGAGATCTCCCCGATACCGGTGTTTGAAGTCGGCATGACCGCGAAAGCTGAAAATCCATCGATCGCCGTACCGGTACGCGAATTGAAAGGCTTTTTTCAGCAACCAGGCGTCGCGAAACTCAGAATCCTGCACGTCATATAAGGGAAGCAGGCCAAGGCGAAACGTCGCGAACCCCTCGGCACGAAACTGCTCGATGGCGAATTTCGTGATTGCCTCTTCAGCTCCTGTCGGAGCATCCGGCGCGCGGCGTTTGATGGCGGGTGAGTAGCCGATCACCTCGCCTCCCTCGCAAATCGGGTCAAATGTCACAAACGACACGATCGATCCATCACGGTCCCGCAGGTAGAACTTGCGAACGTCTGGTTCGTCGCCGAAGGCGAGAGGGCGGACCAGAAAACGGGCTTCGCGTTTGACAGTCTTGGCCGCGAGCCAAGAAGACGACAGCGCGTCCAGGTCAGCCCGGTCCCCGTCAGCGACCATCCGTTCTTCGATCGTGTAACCCTCGCGCTCGATCTTGTGAGCGGCCTGGCGAAACTTGCTTTTTTTCGGCCCCTCAAAGTCGTAGGTCGCCAGGTCGAGTTCCATGTCGGCTCCGAGTTCGTTAACGAGCCAGCCCAGTCGAGCCAGGATCGCTCCGACCGGTTTCGAGACTTGGCAAAAGCAAGTCCTTGGATGCGTGCGCACGAACGCCTCAAGGATGGCGGCATGACTTTCCACTGGCGCCACAGGGTCTCCAAGGACAAAAGTGATGCCCCAACAGGTGTCGTACGCGAGGTAACCGCCATGGGACTCGAAGTATTTCATCCCCGGCTGCAACGTGGCGTAGGCCATCGTGAAGTTGCCATATTGCCGAAAGAGCTCAAAAAGTCGTGACGAGTCGAGCGTGTCTTCGGCGAGGGCCGGTGAGGCGGAATTGAACGCCGTCGGCGAAGTGGACATGCGCCAGTGAGCGGGATTGATTCGCGGGATCGGCTCGTCGATGTTTCCATGCCCCAGCACGATTGATCGAACCTCGTCGCTCGAATTCTCGTCGACACCATTGGCAGGCCTCGACGGCACCGCGATGTCTGGGAGTTCCGAAACTTCCCCAGCGCTCCCGGCCCGTCCGAAGTTGACTTCGCCGAGCACTCCGCGCCGGCGCGAGGCGTAGGGACGGTGATAGTTGTTTCTGGCAATCATGAGTCGTCTCCCTTGGGCACATCGGTCGAAATACCCGACCGACCATTGAGCGTGTCGGCCAGCGCCCTCCAGAGCTCGAGTTCCAGATCAAGCCAATTCCCCTGCGTTCTGGTCCGAAGGGCGACACGGTAGGCTGCAAGAGCGAGTTCTGCCGCGCAGGTCTCGATCAGGACGTTCGGATTGACGGCAGTTCTCACGTCTCCGTTCATGTGTGACTTCCTTTAAGCGGTTGATTGATCGTCTCGGCTACTGCCGCGACGGCATCAAGCCGGAGTGCTTGCTCGACTCCCGGCGGGCCGCTCAGCCAGCGGACGACAAAGTAGAAAACCGGCGTGAGGAAGATCCCGAACAGGGTCACCCCGATCATGCCGGCGAAGACCGCAGTCCCCAGCGTGCGCCGCATCTCGGCTCCGGCCCCCTGAGCAACGACCAGCGGCAGCACGCCGAGGATGAACGCGAATGACGTCATGACGATCGGCCGTAGCCGCACGCGCGCGGCCTCCACGGCGGCATCGAACCGGGAGGCCCCTTCCTGCTGGCGGTCGCGTGCGAACTCGACGATCAGAATGGCGTTCTTACACGCCAGGCCGACCAGCACCACGAACCCGACCTGCACGAAAATGTTGACGTCCATGCCCGCGATTGCGATGCCCGTGAGGGCGCTCAACAGGCACATTGGCACAACCAAGACGACGGCCAGTGGCAGCGACCAGCTCTCGTAGAGGCCCGCCAAGACGAAGAACACCAGCACGGCCCCCAGCACGAACGCGCTGAACGGGTTTTGCCGCAGGTCGCGGAACTGCTCGATCTTGGAGGATTGTTTCTGCAAGTAGCTCAGCTCGGTCCATTCGGATGTCATGGAGCGCGGCAACTCCTGGTCTGACAACCTCTCCATCGTGCGGAGGACGTCGCCGGTGCTGAACCCCGGCAGCGAAGCGCCCGTGATGGGAGCCGCCGGGTACATGTTGTAGCGGGTAATCTGCACCGGCCCGGCGGAGTCGCGGACGTCGGCCACAGCGCCCAGCGGCACCATGTCGCCGTCGGCATTGCGCACCTTGAGTTGCCGGACCGTCTCCGCGTCGACTCGGAAGGGGGAGTCGGCCTGTACGTTGACCTGCCAGGTGCGACCGAAGCGGTTGAAGTCATTGACGTAGTAGCTGCCCAAGTACGCCTGGAGCGCATCGAAGACGTCGCTGAGCGCCACCCCCATCGTCTTGACCTTGGTCCGGTCGATGTCCGCGTAGAGCTGGGGGGTCCGAGCGCGGAAACCGTTGAACAGGCCGACGAGGCCGGGCTGCCGGTTCCCCTGGGCGGCCAGGCTGTCTGCATGCGCTTGAAGCGCATCCAAGTTGACGTCGCCGGTGGCTTTCACCATCAGCTTGAAACCGCCGGCGTTGCCAAGGCCCCGGACCGCCGGCGCTCCAAAGACAAGCACGCGCGCCTCCGGGACTTCTCTCTGCAGGCGTGCGCGCAGACGGCCCGCGATGGCCTCTCCGGTGAGCGAGGGATCCCGCCGTTCGTGGAACGGCCGGAAGATCACGAAAATGTTGCCGTAGTTCGAACTGTTGGCGTTCAGAACGAAGGACGTGCCCGGGATCGAGACCGTGCGGGCAACTCCGGGCGTCTCGAGGGCAATCTTTTCAACCGCGTCGCTGACGGCGGCGGTGCGTTCCAGCGAAGCGGAATCGGGCAACTGGAGATTCACGACGAGGTAGCCTTTGTCCTGGATCGGGACAAAGCCGCTAGGGACTCGTGTGAAACCAAAGGCCGTCAGTCCCAGCAGGCCGACGTAGACGACCAGCACGACGAAGCTGAGACGGAGGCACCAGCCCACGGTCTTGCCGTAGACCTGCGTCGTCCGCTCGAAGATCCAGTTGAAGCCGCGAAAGAAATAATCGAGTGCCCAATTGATTGGGCGGATCAACAACCAGCCCAATATCCCTCCCGCGAGCGCCCCCGGAAGAAAGAGGAGACCGGAGATCCCCCACGCCAGCAAGGTGGCTTTGAAGCCGCCGGGCGCCGGCTCGCCACTCATCTCGCCGCTGGGCAGGCCCAGCCATATGCCCAGGGTCGGAGTCAACAGCCATGCGCTCACCAACCCGCCGAAAATGGCAAAGCTCCACCACGGGAGTGCTTCCTTCCCCTGGTCTTCGTGCTTGCCGGGCTTGCGACTCGCGAAGATCCAAGCCGCCCGCGCCGGCGTCATCGTCATCGCATTGATCGCGGAGATGATCATCGCGACCGAGATGGTCAAGGCAAACTGGCGGAAAAACTGGCCAGTAATCCCGCCGAGAAAGGCGCTGGGCAAGAGCACTGAGCTGAGCACCAGGGTGATCGCGAAGATCGGTCCGGTGATCTCGTTCATGGCCTTGATCGTGGCCTCGCGCACCGGCAGTCCCTTGTCCAGCCAGCGCTCGATGTTCTCGAGGACCACGATGGCGTCGTCCACGACGATGCCGATGGCGAGAACCAGCCCGAACAGCGTCAGGTTGTTCAAGCTGAACCCCATCAAGCTCATGACCGCGAACGTGCCGACCAGCGACACCGCCACGTCGATGACGGGCAACAGCAGGGCTTTCCAGTCTTGCAAGAAAACCAGAATGACGAACGCAACCAGCACGACGGCATCGCGCAGAGTCTTGAAGACCTCTGCCACGGATTCGCGGACGAAGGGGGTCGTGTCGTAGACAATGTCGTAGTGCAGGCCCTTCGGGAAACGGGTTTCCAGCTCGCGCATCTTGGCCTTGATGGCGTCGGCGGTGTCCAGGGCATTCGCGCCCGGCAACAAAAAGACGGGAATCCCCGGCGCCGGCCGGGTGTCCAGCCGCCCAAGCGTATCCTGGTTTCGGGCTCCCAGCTCGGTCCGGCTGACGTCCCGAAGATACGTGACTTCCCCGTTCGAGCCCGTCTTGAGCACGATGTCTGCGAACTGCTCGGCCTCGACAAGCCGGCCGAGAGTGCTCAATGTGTACTGGAAGTTTTGTCCGCTAGGGACCGGCGGTTGGCCGATCTGTCCGGCCGCCACTTGAACGTTCTGCTCGCGCAAAACGCGGATGACGTCGTCGACCGTCAGGTCCCGCGACTGCAACTTGTCCGGGTCCAGCCAGACGCGCATGCTGTAGTCCTGCTGGCCGAAGATGGCAACGTCGCCAACACCCTCCACGCGAGCGACGGCGTCCTTGACCTGGATCGTGGCGTAGTTGCTGAGGTAGAGCGCGTTGTAGTAGGGCTTGCCCGTCTCCGGGTTCTCGTCGGAGTAGAGACTGATGCCCAGCAAGACATCCGGGGAGCGCTTCTTGACCGCGACGCCAATCGTTCGAACGACGTCGGGAAGAGTCGGCTCGGCGATGGCCACGCGGTTTTGGACGAGCACCTGGGCCATGTTCACGTTGGTTCCCAAGTCGAACGTCACGTCCAACGTGTACGAGCCGTCGTTGTTGCTCTGTGACGACATGTACATCATGCCTTCCACGCCGACGACCTGCTGCTCGATCGGTGCAGCCACCGTATCGGCCACGACCTGGGCATTGGCGCCCGGGTAGTTGGCTGTCACCCGAACGGTCGGCGGCGTGATCTCCGGATACTCGGCGATCGGCAAGAAGCCCGCGGCGATCGCGCCGAGGAGGATGATCACTACCGAAATCACCCAGGCCAGGACGGGTCGCTCGATGAAGAAGCGCGCTAACATGGTCGGCCTCTATTCAGCGTTTTTCGGACCTCTGGCTACCTGCTGCGACGAGGAGAGGCATCTCGACAAGCTTCGGATCCACAGTCGCGCCAGCCCGCACTTGTTGCAGGCCGTTGATGATCACTCGTTCGCCCAGCTTCAAGCCTTCGGTAACTTCACGGAGACCGTTGTGAAGCGCTCCCAGATGAACGGGGCGCGCAACGACCTCATTTGTTTCGTTGAGGACGTAGACGATTTTTTGGTCCTGGTCGGTGTCGAAAGCACGCTCACTCATGAGCACGGACTTATGTGGCCGGCCGATGGGAGAGCGGACACGGGCAAACAGCCCGGGGAGCAGAACCTGCTCCTTGTTGGAGAACACTCCCCGCACGCGTATGGTGCCGGTCTTCGGGTTGACCTGATTGTCAACGAAGTTGATGGTGCCCCGATGCGGGTAGCCCTCCTCGTTGGCCAATCCGAGCGACACGGGAAACCCGCCGTCGCTGGGCGAGTCCCCTTTGCCTTCGCGGGCCAGCTGTCGAACCCGCAGCGCGGTATGTTCGTCGACGTCGAAGTAGGCGTACATCGGGTCGATCGACACGATCGTCGTAAGCAACGTGCCGCCCGACTGGTCTCCCGCCTGCACCAGGTTGCCTACGGTGACGACGTAACGGCTGACGCGTCCGCTGACGGGCGCCTTAACTCTTGTGTACTCCAGGTCTAACTGACGGGACGCAACCACGGCTGTGTCGGCTGCGATGTTGGCAATATCGGCGCTTCGGGCCGCTGAGATCTTGTCCAACTCAGACCGCGACACAGCGCCTGTGCGAGCAAGCTTGAGGCTCCGCTGATACTCAGGCTCGTCGAAGGTTAGTTGCGCCTCATCCTGGGCCACCTTACCCTTCGCCTGGCTCAGCAACGCCTGATAGGGCCGCGGGTCGAGTTCGAAAAGGACATCCCCCTTCTTGACCAGCGCTCCTTCCTTGAAATTGACCCTGTCGAGATAGCCCCAAACGTGCGCCCGGACCTCGACGGAATCGACGGCAGCCGTTCGTCCCGTGAAATCGACGTAGTCACTGACTTCGCGCTCGACTGGGCGGCTGACCGTGACGGGGACAGGTTGCGGTGGAGCTTCCGAGGTCTTCTGCGCGCAGCCCGCGAGGCCGCTGAACAGGACCAGCACCAATGTATAGACGCCGCGGAACGCTTTCTGGCAGTTCACGATCTTCTCCTCTCTTGATCTTTCGACGCGGCCGTTTTCGCGCCTTAGCACGTCATCCCGGAATGTCTCCGCGAGTCACCGCAGCGCTCCGCCCCCGCCTTGCTTGAAGCGGAGTTGATCCCGACTGCCGCTCTTTCGGCTCCCAGCTTCCGCGCGATGAGCGGCCCAATTCCCTTCGATGCTGCCGCCACAACCGCCGATTCTCCGGTCAGCTCCTGAGACACCGTTTGGGCTCCTTCAATCTATTTTTATACCCAACAGTACAAAATTACGCGCGGCCTCTTGCCGAGTCAAGCGGAATAATGTACCATTAGGTAAAGAAAAGGAGAAAATGGTGCGTACCGGTCGTCCCCGTGAATTTGCGGTCGATAAGGCGCTGGACCGCGCCCTAAAGGTCTTTTGGCGCAAAGGCTATGAGGGAGCGTCCCTGGCGGACCTGACGAAGGCGATGGGGATCAACCGTCCTAGCCTCTACGCTGCGTTCGGCAACAAGGAGGCTTTGTTCAAGAAGGCCATCGACCGCTACGTCGAGGGTCCCGGGGCGTTCGTCCGCGAAGCGCTCGAACAGCCGACCGCCAAAGCGGTGGTCGAGCACATCTTTCGGGGAAGTATCGAGCTCGTCACCGATCCGCGGAATCCGCACGGATGTTTAATGGTCCAAGGCGCGCTCGCCTGCGGCGATACGGCCGATTGCGTCCGGCGCGAAATGGCAAAGCGACGTGATGCCAGCGTGACTGCATTGTGCAAGCGATTCGAGCGCGCTGTGGCGGAGGCAGATCTTCCATCGAACTGCAATCCGGCAGACCTCGCTCGCTTTGTCGCGACCGTAATGCATGGAATCGCAGTGCAGGCGGCCGGCGGCGCGTCTCGCGACGAATTGGAGCGGGCTGCCAAGATCGCGCTGCGAGCATGGCCGGCCTGAGACGAGGAAGTCATTTTCATGCCGACAGCGCAGGCGGGAGCGCGCGCCGGTCTGGCATTGCTGAACCGCGGTCGGTGGCACGTTCGGTCCGAGACCGAGGCGCCAACGCAGGATGCGCAACTGGCCCAAGAAACCCGCTTCGCTTGGCGGGATTCTGGCTGAGTCATCTGTGGCAACTTCGAGTTGGCGGAGTCCTTGACCTGCCGCAGCTGCCTGCATATACATGTTCTATGGCCGCTATGAACACAAAACCAGCGAGCGCCCGCTGCCTTTCTCTGGCGTTGCGGCAGGCTTCGCGGGCCGTGAGCCGGGTTTATGACGAGGAATTGCGCCGCATCGGCCTCCGCACGACCCAGTTCTCGATGCTCCGTGTGCTTTCAGCGAACGGTGAACTTCGGCAGCGCGACCTGGCCGAACTGACGGTCCATGAGGAAACAACGCTGACCCGAAATCTGCGCCCCCTCTTACTTGCGGGCTGGGTGACTGAACGGCCCGGGCACGATCGCCGCGAGAAATGGCTCAAGATCACGCCTAGCGGGGTGGCGAAACTCAAAGCAGCCCGCCCACTGTGGAAGCGGGCCCAGCAACGCATGCGATCGAGCTTATCCGAAGAGGCGTGGCAAAATCTCTTGGTCGTCCTGCCCGAGGTCGCTCGGCAGGCCGCCGAGGCGTGATTTTTTTCCAGAAATAGATGTATTTACATGTTCCTGCCGGGCTGCGGGTGACGCGGCTCGTACGGGTCTAGCGAGGGCGACTCACATGGCCACCATGCTCGAATACGGTCAGAAAGTGTCGCGTGGCGAGCTGCCTCCGCCACCGATTGCCCGCTTGCTGGGGATCGTCCTGAAGTCCATCGAACCGGGCCACGCGCTCTTAGAGATGGAGGCCGATGAGCGCCACCACAACCCAATGGGGACGTTTCACGGCGGCGTCTACTGCGACCTGGCTGATTTGGCGATGGGGAACGCCTACGCCGCCACGCTGGGAGAGGGCGAGACGTTCACAACCATCGAGTTGAAGATCAACTTTCTCCGCGCGGTCCGAAAGGCGACCCTGAGCGCCGAGGCCAAGGTCGTGAAAGCTGGCGGCACCGTGGGGTACGTCGAGTGCGACGTTAAGGACCAGCACGGCAAGCTGGTGGCAAAAGCCGCAAGTACCTGCATGAAACTTCGGCCGGCTCATTCGTAGAAATCTTCAGAGGAAAGAAAAATGGCAAGCCAACATCGACGTAATCTGATGACGGTTGCTTTCGCGCTGTCGGGTCTTGTCCTCGGCGGCAACGTTGTTCACGGCCAAGCCGGTCAGGCGTTCCGAGAAGGTCATCCCTTGGAAGTCACTCGCATCACGGTCGACCACGTTCGGGTCGTGGTCGACCAGCCGTTTGAGCAGGTTGTCAAAGCCTTCGAACAACAACTGGGGCAATTCAACCCGGAGGTCTACAAGTCGCTAATCGCAGGGGAAGATTCCGAGAAAGTCAGGGCGAAGATCGAAGCGATGGTGGGGCCGAGCGGCTTCATGCTCTTCACGACCAGCGACCATGGAGAGCTGCTGCGCCTGGCCGGCCAAAAGAGAAAAGCGATCCAGTATGTGGTCGGCAATCCGCTGTTTGCCATGCAGATGACGCAGCACGACATCCGGGCGGCCCTTTATGCGCCCTTGCGGGTGCTGGTCTATGAGAGCGAGCAGCGAAAGACCTCCGTGGAATACGACAAGCCCTCCTCGCTGTTCGGCCAATTCGGCAACGCGAAGGTAACGGACGTCGCCACCATGCTCGATCGCAAATTGCAGCAATTGGTGGCAAAGGCGATTCGATGACGTCCACCGACATCGAGCTGTCCGTCGATGGCGGCATGGCTCAGGTCTGATGGACCGGTGATGCGTGCCAAGAGGCATTGGAATCTGGCGAAGGGGAGAAATTCGCGCCGTCGAACTTGGCCGGACCGTCCCCTCCTTTTCTGCGCATGGGGTCTGAGCGTGAACGAGCAACTCGAGACACTGGCCTGCATCGAAGAGCGGATTCGGCGCCGTTTGACCGGCCTGGTACGCGATTTCCAACTCGTACTCCTCGAGCACGAGCTGGTCCTGCGTGGTCAGGCGCCAACCCATTACGCAAAACAGCTGGCGCAGCACGCAGTCCTCGAGGCAACCAGTTTACCGATTCGGGCCAACGAGATTGTGGTGCTAGGAACGCGAAAGCCGAGCACGTACATGGCAACGCATCCTGGTGATCCTCCCGGATCGCGAGGCTAACGACCGGAGTTTCGTTTTTTGCATGCCGCGGCCGAGAAGCTCGCTGCTTCATGTCACGGGAGGCGCGATGGATTCCCAGCCTAAAGAGGCGGCGCTCAGTGGCAGCCTGACCGCATTTTGGAGGGACGCAACTTCGGCAAGTTGATCGTCCGATTACGAGGACTTTGTTCTTCACCTCGAGGTAACAGGAACCACCATGTCTACTTATCGCGCAGTTCAAGTCACGTCTCCTGGAAAAATAGAACTCGTAAATCGTCCGCTCAGCGATCCGGGTGCAGGCCGGGTTCGCCTTCGCGTTGAAGCCTGCGGGATCTGCCATACCGACTCAGTCACCATGGATGGCCTGATGCCTGGCATCGCGTATCCGCGCGTGCCCGGTCATGAAGTCGTCGGGAGAATTGACGCGCTCGGAGAAGGCGTCTCGGGTTGGAAAATCGGCCAGCGTGTCGGGGTTGGCCTGCTCGCTGGCCACTGCGGCGTTTGCACTTCCTGCCGCCGAGGCGATTTTGTCACTTGTACGAATCAGCCTTTCTCCGGTGTTCACCAAGATGGTGGCTATGCGGAATCGATGATCGCGATTCCGAGCGGCTTGGCTTCGATTCCCGATGACCTTGAATCCGTCGATGCGGCTCCCCTGCTCTGCGCGGGAATCACAACTTTCAACGCACTGCGACACTCGTTGGCCGAACCCGGTGACCTGGTGGCCGTGCAGGGTATCGGTGGATTGGGGCATCTCGGGGTCCAGTTCGCAGCCCGCATGGGCTTTCGGGTTGTAGCCATTGCGCGCGGCGGCGAAAAAGGGCCGTTCGCCAAGGAACTCGGGGCGCATCATTACATCGACAGCACGGCGGGTGATCCGGCAACGGCTCTCCAGGCGCTGGGTGGGGCAAGGGTGATCCTGGCCACGGCATCCGACAGCAAGTCCATGTCGGAGTTGATCGGCGGCCTCGCTCCGCGCGGGCGAATGATTGTCGCGGGGGCGGGCAGCAGTCCAATCGAAGTCTCTCCGATGCACCTGTTGTTCGGTTCTCGAGGAATCGAAGGAACGTTAACCGGCTCCGCCATCGACAATGAGGACACACTTGCCTTCAGCGTTCTCCAAAGGATTAAGGCCATCATCGAAACCGTGCCGCTGGAAAAGGCGGCCGAGGGCTACCAGCGGATGCTGAGCAACAAAGCCCGCTTTCGCATGGTGATCGTCACCGGCCAATAAAATCAGAGAGGTCTCGGCTCGTTGAACGCGATGTCTGAGGAGTTCGGCAATTCCGCTGCCGCGCCGCGATACCGGATTCGGGTGCGGACATCGACTTGATGAGATCAAGGAGACATACAATGGGTAAGCTCGACGGAAAAATTGCACTTGTCACGGGCGGAAACAGTGGCATTGGCTTAGCGGCCGCGAAGCGGTTCGTGCACGAAGGTGCGTACGTCTTCATCACGGGGCGCCGCGAAGCGGAGTTGACCGCGGCCGCCAAGCAGATCGGAAGCCATGTGACTGGTGTGCAAGGAGACGTGTCGAATCTCGGCGATCTCGATCGCCTCTTTGCGCAAATCAAACGGGATAAGGACAAGCTCGACGTTGTATTCGCGAATGCCGGCGTTGCGAAGCATGCCCCCTTCGGTACGATCACCGAGGAGTTCTATGACTCGATTTTCAACATCAATGTGAAAGGTCTGCTTTTCACGGTGCAGAGGGCGCTGCCGCTCCTGACGGATGGCGCCTCCATCATCTTGAATGCGTCGATCGTAGCCAGCAAAGGCCTGCCGGCGAACAGCGTTTACAGCGCCACAAAAGCCGCCGTGCGTTCGTTCGCGCGGACCTGGACGACCGACTTGAAAGATCGCCGGATTCGTGTGAACGCGGTGAGCCCAGGCGCCACTGACACGCCCGGACTGAACGACCTGCTGGCTTCCACAGAAGCGGGGCAGCAACGCTTGAAGATGCTTCCCCACAGCGTTCCGCTCGGCAGGCTGGGCACGCCCGACGAGGTCGCCAAGGCCGTCGTGTTCCTCGCATCCGACGACAGCAGCTTCATCACGGGAGCGGAATTGTTTGTGGATGGCGGCTTCGCACAAGTGTAAGCAGGCAAACAGCTGAAGGGGCACGGCATCAAGAATTGGTCCTCCACTCCACGCTTCCTTGTGCCATCAGTCTGGAATTAGACATTTAACCCAATGCGATCCTCTGACTGACAGCTCAAACTTCCATGCCTGCGGCGGAGAGAGTTGCAGTCACGCCTGAGAAAGGGGGAGGTAGTATGAGTAATCACCGCGTGGCTATTGTTGCCGGCGCTCGCACGCCATTTGTGAAGTCCGGGAAGGGGTTCGCGTCCCTCGGTCCTTCAGCGCTCGCAAATCGCGCTGTGCGCGGGCTCCTCGATCGACACAAAGTCAATCCCGATCGGATCGACGCCCTCGCCTTCGGTGCAGTCGTCCCTGAGCGCTCCAAACCGAACCTTGCACGCGAAATTGTCTTCGAAGCAGGCGTGTCGCCCAGTATCGAGGCGCAGACGGTTTCCTCTTACTGCATCACCGGCTTACGGACGGCGACCATTATCGCAGACGCGATATCAGACGGAAGGATCGCAGCCGGCATCGCGGGCGGCGTCGAATGGCTGAGCGGATCCGACCCGAGCACATTCAACGAGCCGAGCACAGGCCTCTCCATGGGTCAGCACACGGAGATCACCCGCAAGGAGTGGGGCATTTCGAGAGCGCGACAGGATGAGATTGCCCTCGCCAGTCACCGTAACGCGGTGGCGGCGCGCGAGCGCCTGGCTCAAGAAATTGTCCCGATCGATGGTATAGCCGCCGACACGGGCCCGCGGCCGGATACATCGCTGGAACGACTTGCAGCGCTCAAGCCCGCGTTTGATTCCGACGGCACGATCACTGCCGGCAATTCGTCACCCGTCACCGACGGGGCATCCGCAGTCTTGCTCATGAGCGAGAAACGCGCGCGACAGGAGGGCCGGGCGCCGTTGGCCTTCATCGAGGCCATGGAATACGCCGCGCTTGATCCGAGCGAGGGGCTGCTCATGGCCCCCGCCATCACCGTACCGCGATTGCTCGACCGCGCAGGTCTGCGTCTCAAGGACATTGATCTGATCGAGATCCACGAAGCGTTCGCTGCCCAAGTGCTGGCAAACGCCTCGGCATGGGAAAAAGGCTGGAAGGGTCCCGCCACTGGTCCCGTGGACTGGGATCGGGTCAACGTGAATGGAAGTTCGATCTCCGTCGGCCATCCGTGGTCCGCAACGGGCGGACGGATTCTCATCACGCTGGCCTATGAGATGTCGCGTCGCAACGCACGCTACGGACTCATCAGCATGTGTGCGGCAGGAGCCATGGCAGGAGCATTTCTTCTCACGCGCGAGTGACGAAATGCTGCGGGCTTTAGGGGGATTCAGGACGTTGGGCACGTCCTTGCCCCCGAAGAATTCGCGCAATATCCGGGTGAGATCACCGTTAGTTGAATTGCGCGGCGCACGCGGAATCCGAGTTTTTCGTACAGCGACTTTGCCCCGTTCTCGGCCTTTACGTGAAGAAACGGCACTCGGCCCTCTTCGAGCGTTTGAGCAACCAGGAGGGAGACAAGCGCCCCCGCATGTCCGTGGCCTCGAAACTCCGGATTGGTACAGACCCCGCTGATTTCGGTAAATCCATCGAGCTTGAGTCGCTCGCCGGCCATCGCAATTAGTCGTCCATCGTCGGACCTGATACCGATATAGCGTCCCATCTGGATGGTTTCGGGGAGGAAAGGCCCAGGCTCGGTCGCGGCCGTGAGAGCGAGCATTTCCGGAATATCGCTTCGACCTAACTCCAGAAAGGACGACGGCGAGCCTCGCGTCAACCTGGTGCAAATCATCTGCTCGATCGGACGAGTTCGAATCGTGAGCCAGTCGCCGGGCACCTGGAGTGGCTCGGCAGTAAATAAGCCCAAGTGTTCATCGGGCGCGACTAATCTCACCAAATCAGAAAATGCAGCCCGCGTCGGCTCCCTCAAACCGGCCAGCGGCGACACCAGGCTTGGGTATCGGCGTGCAACGCCGGTCGACCGCGCCATGCCAGCATGGCGGGTGGTCAAGGCCACCCAAATTGGGTTATTAAGTTCGTCGAAATTCATCACAGCGTTCCGAGTTATCGCTTTCACGTTGCGGAGATGCGAGAGGCGCCTTCCTGCCTTGGCTTCGCGCTCAAACGAAGGCGTTGCGATGCTTCGAAACAAATTCCTCGAGGGTCATGGGCGGCCGTCCGCCGAGCTTCTCGACCAGGTCGTTCGTGCCCTCGAAAATCCCGTTCTGGTGGTCGATCGCGACTTCTTGAAGGTGCTGGAAGAGGAAGGGATTTCCGACGGTCGACGCCCTCCCCCCGGCTTGCAGCGTTTGCTGGAACAGTTGGAACTCGACCTGCTTGTATTCGACGGGCTTGCCGAGCACGCGACTCAGGACCTCCGCAATTTGCCGGTAGGTGTATTCGACCGGGCCGAAGAGCGGATATGTCTTGCCCCTATGCGCCGCGGGGTTTTCGAGGATGCCGGCGATCACCCGGCCCTGATCCTCGGCCGCGATCGGGGCGTGTTTGCCGCTGCCAAACGGTACGTGGAGCAGACCGGCCTTGATCATTGGGGCCAGGTAGAGCAGCCACTCGGCGAAGTAGGTTGGCCGGATGTGGGCGACGTTGAGTTCGGACCAGTCGAAGACCCGTTCAGAGAGCCAATGGTCGGTCGCCGCGTGGCTCTTGGCATCCTCCCGTGCGGATTTCTGCGACATATTGACGATGCCGTCGACTCCGGCCTCTCTGGCGGCCTGGGCGAAATAAGCTGTCGCCTGCAAGATTCCGGGGCGAATGGGGTAAACGAAATAGGCGCGCTGCACGCCGCTCAACGCAGATCGCACCTGGCCGAAGTCAAGGAGGTCGCCGAAGACCACTTCGACCCCTCGCTCCTGGAGCCGCTTCGAGCGGTCATCTGGCTTGTGAGCTAACCCCCGCACCTTTTGGCCGCGAGCCAACAACTCGTCGACGGTTGCACGGCCGGTGTCTCCCGTCGCGCCGGTGACCAAAACCTTTCCCTCAATCATTTTGACTCTCCGGTGGAATCGAGTAAGATTATGATCGACATCCAAAATCTACGCAGCCTTGAGTTAGATGTCAATCGACATCATTAGATTGGTCCAAGGAAAAAAAGCGTCAAGATGAGAAAGTCCAAAGAGGAGGCGTCGCGGACGCGGGAGCGGATCGTGGCGGCTGCAGCCGCTGAATTCCGTAGGAACGGAATCGTCGCGACTGGACTCAACGACCTAATGAGTGCCGCGGGCCTGACCCACGGGGGGTTTTACAAGCATTTCGAGTCGAAAGAGCATCTCGTCACGGAGGCGTGCCGACACGCCGTGCAGTCGGCGATCCTCGAAGGGCTGGCTGCGGCCGCATCTGAAGGATCGGGGGCTGCGGCTGCCTACCTCTCGACCGGTCACCGAGACAATCCGGCCACCGGATGCCCGCTGTCCGCGATCGGCAGCGAACTCGCCCGAAGTGACGAAAAGACGCGAGCGGTGGCGACGGACGGCTTTCTGAGGCTAGTCGAGATCATGGCAGCACAATACGGCAAGATTCCGCGCGCTGTCGCGAGACGGCGAGCGCTAGTTGCAGTCTCGACCATGATCGGCGCGCTGACGATGTCACGGATCCTAACCGATTCGGAGTTGTCGGCGGAGATATTAAAAGAGGCCCGGAAGGGCTTGAAAGATCGTTGACGGGAGGCCCCGAAGAAAAACGGGTATTTTTCTGGATTCGGGAGGTAACACAATGAGCTTGCGCAGACCGATAGCGGCGCCAGAAGAACCGCGGACGCAATCTGACGGTTCCAAGTACGGCATTGGCTTCTCCTCGCAAGAAAGGGAGCTTCGGCTCGATCACCTTCCCGTGCAGGGAAGGATTCCTCCGTGGCTCTCCGGAACGCTCATCCGCAATGGCCCCGCCAAGTTCGAGGCGGGGCAGCAACCCTTCCGCCACTGGTTCGACGGCTTGGCGATGCTGCATCAGTTTTCTTTCCAGGGCGGCGCCGTTGCATATGCCAATCGGTTCCTAAAGAGCCGAGCCTACACGGCCGCCCGAGAGACGGGCAGGATCGGCTTCTCGGAGTTTGCCACTGATCCGTGCCGCTCCCTCTTCCGGCGCATCAAGGCGATGTTTGTCCCCGAGATCTCGGACAATGCGTGCGTTAATGTCGCACGGATCGTCGACCGCTTCCTGGCCCTGACCGAAACCCCGCTTCCCATCGAATTTGACCCCGACACGCTGGAAACAGTCGGGGTCCTGGACTACGCGGATTCAGTGCGGGGCCAAATCACCACCGCCCACCCCCACTACGATTTCGCCCGGGCCGAACTCCTCAACTACGTCACCCATTTCTCCGCCCGCAGCAAGTACACCGTCTACCGCACGGGCTCAGGGGAGACCCGCCGCACGCCCATCGCCTCGATGTCGGTGAGCGAACCGGCCTACATGCACAGCTTTGCCCTGACCGAAGGCTATGCCATCCTGGTCGAGTTCCCGCTGGTCGTCAGCCCCGTCCGCCTCCTCCTTCAGGGCCGTCCATTCATCGAGAACTTCCGCTGGAAGCCGGAGCGGGGTACTCGGTTCCTGGTCTTCGACCGGGCGGGGCGAAGCCTCAAGGGGGTCTACGAAAGCGATGCCTTCTTTGCCTTCCATCACATTAATGCCTGGGAAGAACGAGGCGACGTGGTGCTGGACATCGCAGCCTACCCCGATGCGGAGATCCTGGACGCCCTTTACCTGGAACGACTTCGCAGGCAGGCCGGGCCCGTTCCCTCGGCCGCCTTTCGCCGCTATCGCATCCCCGTGGGCGGATCATCGGTGAAATA
This sequence comes from Planctomycetaceae bacterium, assembly GCA_035949535.1. Taxonomy (GTDB): domain Bacteria; phylum Planctomycetota; class Planctomycetia; order Planctomycetales; family Planctomycetaceae; genus DASPSM01. The sequence goes on from DASZIA010000179.1 coordinate 19,341, forward strand.
TGACGTGGTTGGCGACGAAAGCATCGAGCTACCTCGCATCCACTACCGGCGCTGCAATACGAAGCCTTACAAGTTTGCGTTTGGCGTTAGTACGAGCAGGCAGACCCCCGGCGATTTTTCGAACCAACTGGTGAAGGTGGATGTGGATCACGGCAGCTCGGCGACGTGGTTCAGTGAGGGCTGTTATCCTGGCGAGCCGGTGTTCGTCGCCCCCCCGCAGGCAAAGGCCGAGGACGAGGGCGTGGTCCTCTCGGTGGTCCTCGAAGCCAACAGAGGTAACTCGTTTCTGCTCATCCTCGACGCCCAGTCGTTTGGCGAAGTCGCACGGGCGGAAGTCCCGCAGCACATCCCGTTCGGCTTCCACGGGCAATTCTTTGGGGACGCAATCTGACCGGGAGTTTATCGATGGCGAAGCGTCGACGCTGGCCCGAAGCAGCTTCCGGGAGCGCCCTTGAGCTGGGATGTGGAGTCGGTAGGTTCTCGCGTTATGTAGCGCAACAGGGCTTGCGAGCGACCGGAGTCGACTTCTCACCCGTCGCGATTGCCAAAGCGCAGAAGAACGTCGCCCAGTACGACGTGCGGCCCCAATTCCTCGTGGGTGATGTGACTGAGTTGGATGTGCTCAGCGGGCGTTCCACGCGCTCACATTGGGCGAACGTGAGTCGCCTCATGTCATTCGGCGCCACGTACAAAATCGATGAATCCGCGCTCGACATTGACGTGCGTCAGTCGGACCTTGATCCGGTCACCGACCTTAACTCCCTCTTGTCCGCTCACCAGCTTTCCCTCCACGGGCGGCTTGAGTAAGCGAACCCAGGACCCCTTCTCGGAAGCGCCGGTGACAAGGGAATCGAACGACTCGCCAATCCGGCCGGAGAGCAGCTGGGCCGCCGCAGATTTCCGAACCTGGCGTTCCACTTTCTTGGCAGCGTTTTCCTGCTCCGTGCAGTGGGTCGCCAGGGAGCTGAGATCCGCCGAAGTGTAGGGGGGCTCTTCGCCCGCGAGCGTCGCTTTCAGCAGCCTCTGAACGATTAAGTCGGGAAAACGGCGGTTTGGGGCGGTGGAATGCGTGTAGTCCTGCACGGCCAGCCCGAAGTGTCCCACCGGAGGTTGTCCAGGAACTTGAAGGATGTACTCGCCGGACCCCAGCAACTTGACGATTGTCAGCGACAGGTCGGGGAATCGCAGGGGGTCGGCTTGCCGTCGCCGCGTCAAAAACGCTCCCAGCGACTTGCAATCGGGTTCCGCAGGGAGGGGGTCTGAGAATCCTTCCGCCAATTTGCGAATCGCATCCCAATGTTTCGGAGAACGAACGACGCGACGGATCGACGGGACTCCGCGCCGATCCAGAAATTGGGCGGAGACGCCATTGGCGCCGATCATGAAGTCTTCGATCAATTGCTGAGCCCTGTTCTTCCGCTCTAACCGGAGATCCACAACCTGTCCGTCACTCAACACGGCTTCCGGCTCGATCGTCTCGAGATCGAGGGCTCCGTGCTGATGGCGGACGGATCTCATGGTTTGGGCGATCTCGTCTTGCATCCGCAGTTGATCATCCAAACCTTTTGTTCTTGCGACTCCTTCGGGCATCCTCTGGTGCCCCTCCAACCACGCCCCGACGCTGTGGTACGCGAGCTTCGCGTGGTTGTGGACCAGCGCTCGATACACCTGTGGTTTCTGAATCGATCCAGCGGCGTCCACCTCCATTTGGATGACGATCGCAAGCCGATCCTGGCCTTCCCCCAATGAAGTCAGATTGGTCGACAGTTTTTCCGGCAGCATGGGAAAGATCTGGGCGGCCGTGTAGACCGAGGTCGTGTTCTTCTTGGCGTGACGGTCAATTGGCGACATTGCCTTGACGACGGCATCGACGTCCGCAATTGCGATCAGGACCTCAGTGCCGTTCGCCTCGACTCTGCGGGCAACCGTGAGTTGATCCAGGTCTCGCGACTCGTCGTTGTCGATCGAACACCAAAGCAAACTGCGAAGGTCCGGGATCGAATGATCGGTTTCTCGCGCCGGACCCCCAATGTCGTTGACCTGCCGAATCGCATCCGCGGGAAAGTCGGGTTCGAGTCCGCGTTCGTTCATCACCCGATGAGCGATCGCGCGGAGCAGGTTTGGGGCGTTTTCCGCTTTCATGAGCCTGTCTTTGCTGGGAAGAAACGGGTTTTAGCCCGGGTGACCGCGTGCTGTCCAGCAATCCTTCATGCCCGGTCGCGCCGCGACACAGTCACGTACCCTTACTGAGACTGCCCGGGAATTCAATCGAGTTTTTGAGCCGCGCCCGTGAGGAAGCGGGCTATTACGGGTAGAAGCGAGCGTTAGACCCCGCTCCCCTCACGGTCGCGGCTCGAAATCCTTCGTCTAGCTTCGCGAGAATCACGTATCGACTTGCAGGGGCAATTCCCGGACGGTCTCACGTACCCTTACTCGCCTAGGTACCAGCGGCGTTTGAGCTTGGGTCCATAAGTCAGTCCGAATTGCTGCAGGGCCGCCTCACGAACCAGCCGCACGGCCTCTTCGGCAGAATCCGTCACCAGGATGTGCTCAGCGTCGATCGGGTCGATTGTCTTCGATTCGACAAGTCGTCCCCGAATCAGTTCGAGCAGTGGCCGCCAATACTCGTCGCCGACGAGCACGAGCGGAAAGTTCTTGATCTTGTGCGTCTGGATGAGGGTCGCTGTCTCGAAGATTTCGTCCAAGGTGCCAAAACCGCCAGGCATGGCGATGAAGGCGTACGAATATTTCACGAGCATCAGCTTGCGCACGAAAAAGTGCTGAAAGGTCACCCAGAGATCGAGGTAGGGGTTCGGTTGCTGCTCTTTCGGCAATTCGATGTTGCACCCAACGGAAAGGCCTCCGACTTCTTTAGCGCCGCGGTTCGCCGCCTCCATGATGCCGGGGCCGCCGCCGGTCATCACCGTGAATCCGGCGCGGGCCAAGCGCTGGCCAATCTCGCGCGCCACGGCGTAGTGCGCCTGCTCCTCTGTGAAGCGGGCGGATCCGAAGACCGTGACACAGGGTGGGAGGAAATGCAGCGCACGGAAGCCGCGCATGATCTCGAAGAAAATGCCGACAGCCCGCGTCAGCTCGAACCCGCGCCTCTGCGGTCCCCGTAGGAACTGCGTGATTTCCGGAGCGGGCGGTGGAGACTTGCCCCAACGCGTCGTCGAAGAGGCCGGCTCCCTTTGAGACTGCCCGAGAACCGCGTCGGAGTTCGGCGATTGGCTCAATTCGCTTCCCTGCTGTTGCTAAGACACGAGCAACACCCAAGTCATCGCACCTGCCCGCGCCGTGTCCAAATGGCTCATGGCCAGATTATCAACGTTAAGGTCATTTTTGTTTCCGCCTCGGACCGGCTTGGATTCATACCCAAACCACGGTTGCGAAGAGTCATGATGCGCTGTGTCCCCCCTCTAAGTCGAGAGTGGAATGGCGTGGCGCCCAATTCAATGCGGTTTGAGTAGCACCTTGTGAGTCCAAGTTCTGAAAGCGGGTGGGCGTCGGCAAAGGTGCGCTCACCCCTGCAAACGCGACCCTTGCATCCGGATCCGCCGAAGAGGGCAAGGCAAGTGCGGTGGCACGCCTCTGGCAAGAATATGGCGGCGGCTTCGGACTCGGGCTGGCCTTGGTGAAGTCACTCGTCGAGCTGCACGGGGGAAGCGTCGCGGCCCGCAGTGATGGGCCCGGCACAGGCGAACTTATCATCTGTCTGCCCAGAACCAGTCGAAGACTCGCGGCTCTTCTATCCCCAGTCGCTGAACCACCGAAACAATGGCGACACCCTTCCCGCGAGGCGTCACACGCCCTCGACGACCAGGCCTCGGTGCACTCTTCGTTACTTCTTGTTTTTCTCTTTTATTAATACCGATCGATGGGCTTTCACTTGCGTTTGGTAGTCCGCATCCACGACTGATAAATATGCCTTCAATACCTTCTCTCGGTCAGTGACCAGTGAAGAGCGGTCGACGTTCTTTAACCACAACCGAACTTCCTCCTTCGTCGGATTAGTGCAGTAAACAGGAGATCCAGGTTGTTGCCGCCACGATTCAGCGATAGTTCCAGCGTCAACGGAATCGAATCCGATTCGATCAATGAGTTGCGCGACCCTTTCTTTTGCCTTGGGATCATCTCCAGATATCGGCAAAGCAACACGATCTCTACTTCCAGCCGGACGCCCTGCCTCCGCCAAAGCCTTAGCTATAATCGAGTTGAGGACTTTGACCACGGGCCGCCCAATCTGCCTCTCAACCCACGCACTTTCGGTGAGGCCATTCTCTAGTTCCTCGATACGACCGTCGCGAAAGGGATAATAATTGCCAACATCGATAACAATGGTTTCTTTTCTTGCTTTAGCTAACAGCCCTTTCGGTAGTTCTGAAATCGCCTTTTGAGGGACAGCGATGAAGAGCATATCGACATCCTGAACCGCCTCTTCAACGGACACCGGTATTGCTCCCGTGGTCGCTGCGAGCCCTCGTAGCGACTCTGGCCCTCTTGAATTTGCCATTTGTACTCGATGGCCTGCATCTCGTACTTTCCTGACAATCACCTCGCCAATGTCTCCAGGTCCGATCATGCCAATGTTCATAGAGTCTCCTTTTCCTAAACGATCCGAGAAAACCGGTTTCCGATGTTCCGTGAAATCGTCTCTCGTGATTAGGAGCGATGCCGCGGCCCGTCTGCGCGGCCGTTCCCCTGGCCAGGCTCCTCGTTTCCGTGCATCGAGACAGCAGTCGACAACCCCCGCGACTGGCGCCATCCTTCGACCAAATCATCGGCTGGTTCATGCGCTGACGGTCGCACTTGGACAAGCCTTCGGATGACGTAGAAGAACACCGGCGTCAGGAAGATCCCGAAGAGCGTGACGCCAAAGGCCCCCCACAACATGGCGGTGCCGACTGAGCGACGCATTTCTGCGCCGGCCCCCGACGCGAAGTACGGCGGCACCATGTGAATGAAGCAAAACGTCGTCATCACGATCGGCCGCAGCCGCACCCGCGCTGCTTCCACCGCGGCTTCGAACGCGGACTTGCCCTCGAGCTGACGGTCGCGGGCGAATTCAACGATCAAAATCGCGTTCTTACACGCCAGGCCGATGAGCACCACGAACCCGATCTGCGTGAACAGGTTGTTGTCGAAGCCGCGAACGAAGACGCCGGCCAGAGCGCACAGCACGCACATTGGGACGACAAGGATCACCGCTAGCGGTAAGGACCATCCCTCGTACAGGCCGGCCAGCACGAAGAAGACCAGCACGGCCCCCAGCACGTAGGCGCTCAACGGGTTCTGCCGCAGGTCCCGAAACTCGACGACCTTGCTCGCCAACTTCTGCAGATAGCTCAGTTCGGTCCACTCGTAAGCCATGTTCTTGGGCAGCTCCTGGTCGGCGAGGCGCTCCATAGTCGCGAGCACGTCGCCGGTGCTCATATCGGGCAGAAAGGCGCCAGCGATCGGAGCCGCCGGAAACATGTTGTACCGGGTGATCTGGACCGGCCCCGTCGAGCCGTGGACGTCAGCGACCGCCCCCAAGGGCACCATGTCGCCATCAGCGTTACGCACTTTGAGCTGGCGGATCGTCTCGGGGTCTCTGCGGAAGCGGGGCTCGGCCTGGATGTTGACCTGCCAGGTGCGCCCGAAGCGGTTAAAGTCGTTGACGTAATAACTGCCCATGTACGCCTGCAGTGCGTCGAAGACGTTGTTGAGCGGCACCCCCATCGTCTTGACCTTCTCCCGGTCGACGTCCAGATAGAGCTGGGGTGTGCGGGCGCGGAAGCCATCGAACAGGCCGACGAGGCCCGGTTGCTGGTTGCCCTTGGCGGCCAGGTTGTCGGCCGCGGTCTGCAGCGCGCCGTAGTCGACGTCCCCGGTGGCCTTGACCATCAGCTTGAACCCGCCGGCGTTGCCCAGGCCGCGCACCGCCGGCGCCCCGAAGACCAACACGCGCGCCTCGGGCACTTCCCGCGCCAGGCGGGCGCGGAGACGCTTGAGGATGGCCTCGCCGCTGAGCGCGGCACCTTTGCGTTGGCCGAACGGTTTGAGCGGGAGGAACACTCCCGCGTAATTGGAGCTGTTGGCGTTCAGGACGAACGACTGCCCCGGGATGGACACGACGTGCGCAACGCC
>DASZIA010000180.1:0-5509 GCA_035949535.1 Planctomycetaceae bacterium
ATGTTGTCGATGATTCCCGGCCTGAAGCTGCAGGGTCCGCTGGCGGTGACGCCGCTCGTCAACATCGTGCTCTTGGCGCGCGACCTGTTGCAGCACAACGTCGACCCGGTGACTGCCCTCTGGGTCGTCATCTCGACGGGCTTCTTCGCATTGGCGGCGATCGGCGTCGCGGCCCGAATTTTCGGGACAGACGCCATTCTGTACGGCAGCCACGGCACGTGGTCGGATTTGTTTCGCCGCCCAAGGCGTGCCTCGGCCGCACCCACGCCGACGAGCGGGCTATTGTGCCTGGCAATCATCTTCCCGACGTATTTTCTCGCGTCGAATCTGCTGAGCCGATCGACTTTGGTCGGATTGGACGGCCGGTTGCTCCTGGCGGCCCTCGTCACCGTCTTGGTGTTTTTGCAGATTCCGCTGGCGCTAGCCGTGCTCAACCGCGTTGATCTGTCGACGGGCTTCCGCCTGCAATCCGCACCGGTTGCCGCATTTGCCGGAGCGTTGGTGCTCGGCGTCTCGCTGTGGCCATTCGCGCATCAGCTTCTCGTCTGGCTGAGCCAGTGGGAAGTCATCGAATTCGACGCGCGGACCCTGGCGGCCGCGAAGCAGCTGATCGGCAAGATCCAGGAAGTGCCACCGGCCTTGCTGATCACGACGCTGGGGATCGTGCCGGCGGTGTGCGAAGAGTTCTTTTTCCGCGGCTACCTGCTCTCGTCGCTGCGAAATTCGATGTCCGCGACACGCGCCATATTGTTGTCGAGCGTCTTGTTCGGACTTTTCCATCTCGTCGCCACCGACCGCCTGCACTTCGAGCGGCTGGTCCCCAGTACGGCCTTGGGGCTGGCTCTCGGATGGCTCTGCGTCCGCTGCGGGAGCGCCCTGCCCGGCATGCTGCTGCACGCGGTACACAACTCGCTCTTGCTCGCGGCCGCCCATTACCAGAAAGAACTCGCCGACTTGGGCTTGGGCCTGCAAGAGTCGAACGACGTGCAGTCGGCCGGGCTGCCGACAAGCTGGCTGGTCGCAGCGACGATCGGCACGGCGATCGGTGCCGCGTTGGTGTGGTTCGGCACTCGCAACCTGGCGATCAAGACGTCGAGCCAGCCAGAAGCACCATCGGGCTTACGCCCGACGCTCGCCGGGTCGCAACTCGGCCAAGCCGCCCAATTGAGGCCTCGCCCAGGCGAGCCGCCTGCGTGAGCTGGCGGGTGCTTCTCGCGTCCGGCGTGGAAGGTCTTGGAACGGTTAACTTGAGGCAGATCCAATCCGTCGATGCCACTGAAGTCCGCCGGGCAGTTCTTCGCTCGCGTACTCGATATGAATCACGCGGCGATGGCTCGGCGAAACGGCCTTCGAGGATGCGTGGAGGATCAAAGGGCACATCACAACCGCGCCACCGGCGCTCGCGAGACACGTCACCGCTTCAACCTCGCGCTTCCAGCGGCCGATTTCGTTGTCCACCCATCCATGTCGATGCGAACCGGGGATCACGCGCAGCGGGCCGTTCTCCGGACCGCAATCGTCGAGGTGAATTCGCACCGCAACCATCGCAGCAAGAATTTCGGGCGGCGGCTGCACTTGCCACACCCCCGCCTTTTGGCCCCAGGCGAGGAAGCCCGAAACGTCGCGCTGCTCGGCCACGGCGATCACGCTGTCTTGATGCCAGCCGAGCGCCCAGTTGGCTCCCGGTACCTTGTCGAAGAAAATGGCGCGAGCGGCAAAGGCCCCTTCGCCGAGGATCGGAGTCACGAGCTGCCGGACTTCCGGGAGCGCCGCGAGCCGGCGAATCTCGGGAGAAAGATCGAGCAGGTTCCGCACGCCATACACGTTGCGTTTTCTCCGAACGGCATCGGAATCTGGAATCGCGGTAATCGCCGCTCTTAAGCGCTCAATCTCATCGTCAGAAAGCAGCCGCGGAAGCACGGCGAAGCCGGCCTCATGAAACCGCAGCGCATATTCATCCGGTTCGACTTCGACCACAGCACTCATCGGTTTCCACCTCCGAGCGGGCCGGAATATAGCGTGGCAATCCGGTTCTGCAGCATCTCGCGGACGACCTGTGGATCCGCACCGTTTGTCTGCTTCATCACCTGGCCGATCAGCGCGCCGATCGCCTGTTGCTTGCCGCCTTTGACGTCAGCGACGATCTTCGCGTTGGCCGCCAACACCGCGTCGATGATCGAGGCCAGCTCGCTGGCTCCGGACGTAATCGCCAGCGACTTTTCACTGATGATCGTGTCGACGGTTTCAACTCTTGCGGGCTGCGACTCCGCCGATCGCTCGAGGAGTGCGGCGAAGACGATCCGACCGCTGTTGACGGTGATCTTCCGGGCCACGACTCGCTGCAGCAGCGTGCCTAAGACGTCGGCTGGGATTGAAAACCGCTCGATGGTAAGTTGACGCTCCTTCATCTCGCGTAGGACGTCTTGCGTCAACCAGTTGGCCGCCTGCTTGGCATCGCCGCACGCAGCAGCAACGCGCTCGAAGTAATCGGCAAACGGCCGTCCCTGCGCAACGATCACTGATGCGTCGTAATGCGAAAGGTGATGTTCGGTTTCGAATCGCTGCCGCTTGGCCGCCGGAAATTCGGCGAGCCCGGCACGGATTTGTTCTCTCCAAGTCCCCTCAATCGTCACCGGCACGAGATCGGGATCTGGGAAATAACGATAATCGGACGCCTCTTCCTTGCCGCGCTGGCCGAACGTCGCGCCCCGCTCTGCGTCCCAGCCGCGAGTCTCCTTCGCCACTTCGCCGAACTTCTTACCAGTCTCTTTCCACTGCTCGAACTGGCGCCTCGCTTCGTATTCGATCGCCTGCTCGACGCCCCGAAAGCTGTTGAGATTTTTGACCTCGACGATCGGGGTAGCGATCGTGCCGCCGTCGGCGTTGCCGATATGCAGGTTGACGTTTGCGTCACAGCGAAGACTTCCCTCCTGCATGTTGCAGTCGGAGACTTCGAGATAGGTCAGCAACAGCTTCAACTCGTCGAGAAACGCGTGAGCCTCGGCGCCTGAGCGGATGTCTGGCTTGGTGACAATCTCGAGGAGCGGCGTTCCGGCGCGGTTCAGGTCCACCAGGCTCTCGCCGCCGCGCCCCGTTTCGTCGTGAAAATTCTTGCCGGCGTCTTCTTCGAGATGGGCGCGAATGATGCCAATTCGCCGCGACTCGGGCGCCTTTTGGTCGGTCGAGATCTCGAGCCAGCCGTCGGAGCTGAACGGCAGATCGTATTGGCTGATCTGATAGCCCTTGGGCAAGTCGGGATAGTAATACTGCTTGCGGTCCCACTTGGTGAGCGCGGGAATCTTGCAGTTGAGCGCGAGCCCGGTCTTGAGCGCGAGCTGGAATGCGTGGCGATTCATCACGGGCAGACTGCCGGGCAAGCCGAGGCAGACCGGACACGTTTGTACGTTCGGCTGAGTCGGATTGAAGCGATTGACGCAGCCGCAGAAGAGTTTTGTTCTCGTGAGAAGCTGGACGTGCACCTCAAGTCCGACGACGGTGGTGTAATTCATGCTCCCACCTGCAGCGACGGGCGTTTCGTGTGCCAGGGAGTTTCGCGCTCGAACATCCATGCCGCGCGAAGCAGCGTTTCCTCAGCAAACGGGGGCCCGAGCAACTGAATGCCGATCGGCAGGCCGCCCAAACTGAATCCGCCCGGCAGTGAAATTCCCGGCAAACCTGCGAGATTCGCGCTCAAGGTGTAGATGTCCGAGAGATACATCGCCAGCGGATCGTCGACCAGTTCGCCGACTTTGAACGCAGGAGTCGGCGCGACGGGCGACAGCAACACGTCGCACGTCTCGAACGCGCGGTCGAAATCGCTGCGGATCAGTCGGCGGACCTTGAGGGCCTTGAGGTAATACGCATCGTAGTAGCCGGCCGAGAGTGCGTAGTTGCCCAGCATGATTCGGCGCTTGACCTCAGGGCCGAATCCTTCACCGCGCGAGGCCGCGTACATGTCGATCAGTCCGTCGAAATTCTCCGCGCGGTGACCGTAATGCACGCCGTCGTAGCGGGCCAGATTGCTCGCTGCTTCGGAGGGTGCGATCAAGTAATACGCAGCCACACCATATTTGGAATGCGGCAAAGTGACATCGACGACCCGCGCCCCCAGCGAGCGGTAAACGTCGGCCGCGCCGCGCACCGCCGATGCGACTTCCGGATCCAGACCGACGGCGAAGTGTTCCGACGCCAGTCCGATTCGCAATCCCGACAACGGCTGCTCGAGCATTCGTCTATATTGCGGAACCGGCCGGTCGACCGACGTGGAATCGCGTGCATCGTGGCCGGCCATCACTTCTAGGAGCGCTGCGGCTCCCGCGACGTCGGAGGCCAGCGGTCCCAACTGGTCGAGTGAGCTGGCAAAGGCCACCAGTCCGTAGCGCGAGACGCGGCCGTAAGTCGGTTTCATGCCGACGATCCCGCAGAATGCGGCCGGCTGCCGAATCGATCCACCCGTGTCGCTGCCGATCGCGAGCGGTGCCATCCCCGCGGCGACAGCGGCTGCCGAACCGCCGCTCGAGCCGCCCGGGGTTCGCGAAGTGTCCCAAGGATTGCGCGTGATTTTGAAAGCCGAGTTCTCAGTCGACGAGCCCATCGCGAACTCGTCCATGTTCGTCTTGCCAAGAACCACGGCGTCCGCTTCGCGAAACCGGCGAATAACCTCGGCATCGTAGGGGGGAAGGAACCGCTGCAGGATACGGCTGCCGCACGTCGTCGGCAGGCCCCGGGTGCACACGACGTCCTTGATCGCGACCGGAAGCCCGGCGAGCTTGCCCAGGGGCTGCCCGGTTCGGCGCTTCTCATCGACCAGCGCGGCCTGTTTCAGCGCTCCGTCGCGATCGACGTGCAGAAACGCGCCGATTTTACCGTCGTGCGTTTCAATTTGATCCAGAAATGCGTGCGTCACGTCGACCGCCGACAACTTGCCCGACGCCATCGCCGAGAGCAACTGCGAAGCCGAAGCGTCGACGATCGACATGCCGTTCTGTCCTGAGGCCGTGTCCCGAGCGCGCCCGACAAGGAGCACTCCCGGCGAGGTCTTTCAGTTGCCGTCGAGGATCGCCGGCACGACAAAGAAGCGACCGTCGGTCTTCGGGGCGTTGGCGAGCGCGTCCTCGCGCGGCAGGCATTCCCGCTCGACATCGTCGCGAAAGACGTTGGCCAACTCTATTGGATGGGCCATCGGCTCGACGGGTTCGGTGTCGACTTCGTTGAGGATGTCGACGTATTCGAGGACGCGGCCGAGTTGCGAGGTCATGCGCTCCAATTCGTCGGCTGAAAGTTTGAGCCGACCCAACAGGGCGACCTTCGCCACATCGTCGCGGGTCAGCCGCGCGGTCATGTGGCGGCCGGCAGAGTGAAGGGCTTGCGCACGACGGCCTTGACGATGCGTCCGCTGCGAATGCATTGGGTGCAGACTCGCCGCGTCAGGACCGAGCCCCCCTCTTGCACCTGAATCCGCTGGAGATTGGGTCGGAACTGTCGGCGCGAAATGCCCGTCGTTTTGCGG
>DASZIA010000181.1:0-13818 GCA_035949535.1 Planctomycetaceae bacterium
CACGATGGCGACACGGATGGCGCGCGCGGAAACGGCGGTTATCAGCACGTTCTGAGCCGCTGTCAGGCAAACGCCGACACCGCAATCCGCAAAACTCAATCCTTTTGCTGTGATCGCCAAATAACGACCGATAAGTGCCGCGTGGTAGGCCCCGTAAACTCATCCGTTTTTCGGCACTTGATTCAGCGCATCAGATTGCCATAGGTTTTGGCGGAATGCGGCCTCGGGCTGCGAGAGCGGATCAAACCTCCTGAAATCGGCGGCAGAATTCGAACGTTTTGCGAATGGAACCTCAGAACGTCGTGACGTTGCCAGCAGAGGGTTCGCATCAATTACGAGTTGAGCTTTTGCGCCTCGCGAGGAATTGATCGACTACTCGATTCGCCCAGGTCGCGGCGGATCGAACAGCTGGTCGGGCAAATCGGCGTCGAAGTCGACAAACAGATGGTAGACCTGGTCGAAGGCCTTGCCGTGACCGGTCGTTCCCGCATTCTTGCGGCGGATCTTCGCGGCATACCACACGCCTTGCGGCGTGCGGGCCGTCTCCTCGACCAGGTAACTTCCCCCGGTCACCCGCGTCTCTTTGCCCGCGGCGTCAAAGTGCACCGAGTCCCACCGCAGCACGATGTAATCGCGGGCGGGATCGAGCCAGTATCGCGTTTCGTCCGGAATCCCAAATCCCTTGTCGTTGAGCCTGTCACGCTCCGAAGTATGCCGCACGCTGAGCAGGATGCAGCCCTGCGGACCGTCGGCGGGGTGGAGGTTGACTATCGACTCGGAATCCTGACCACCAATTCCCGTGGGCGGCCGACATCCGAACTCGGGCATCATCGAGTACTCGGGCGGGAACATTTCGCCTTCGTACCGGCACTCATTCACCGCGATCAGGTCCGTGTGCGTTGTGCCACCCGGATCGGTAACAGACTTCGCATCACAGCGATATGTCGTGGAGTCGCGAATCACCGTCTGCGGACAAAAGCGGTACTGTGTCAGCCGGTTTTGCCACCATTTTCCCATGTCCGCATCGTCCGCCGGCGGCTTCGGCGTCGCCCTGGCACCCAGCTCCCGAACAACACGGTCCGCACGAAACCGATTCCCTTTGCGGTAGAAGACCGTGGGTGTCGCGGTCCACCAGTCCTCGATTCCTTCAGAGATACCGACGAAAATCGCTCGATAATTGTCCATCCGTTCGCGGCCGGCGCGCAGCGACTCGACGATCCGTTTCAGGTCGCCAGCCGGCACGCGATCGACGAGCGGGGCGGATCGAGCAACGCCTAACGCGTAGATGTCGGCCGGGCCGGTCTGTGGATAGTCGAATTGCATTTCGCACGTGGCCGCATGGCCGTTCTCGCGACCCGTCATGCGGCACAGTCGCAGCAGTCTTGTTTTGGCGTTGACGCGAAATAACATCTGGAGAGGATCGAGCTGGTCGGGGTGGCTAACCGTCAAGCGATAGTCGAGACACGGCTGGCCGTTGTCCGTCACCTTTTCGATCTGTTGATCGAGCACGTTGATTCGCTCCCGATACTTGCCGAGGAATGTCAGCTCTTCAAGCGGCTTGCTCGGGGCGTGCCCCTTTTGGGCAATCACGCTCAGCACGGCAATCATGGATTCGATCTCGCCCCCCTCGGAACGACGGCCCTCTGGCAGGCGATACAGCGTCCCCTTCGCCCGATCGTAGGAATAGTTAAGGTTCAGGCGATAATCCTGAAACTGAATTGAGTCCGGAGAAACAAAGGCCGCGATCTCCTTTCCGGGCGAGTACCAGCCTTCAACAACATGTTTGTCTGCGAACACGGTTCGCACACGAATCCAAGGCTGCCTCAACACGGTCGCAGCGACTTCCGCAAAGCCCAGGCTCGGCCGAAATGCCAGATTGATCGCGACCAGAGCCAGGGCGGCCGCACCAGCGATCAGGCCGATTTTCCAGCCACGCGATTGGGCCCAATGGGGTGTTCGGCGGTCATCAGCGCGATTCATCGATGTGAGCCGCGAACGAAAATTTGACAGTTGCATTCGCAGACGCTGCTCGACCAGGGGCGGTACCGTGTCCGGCAGGCTGGCTCGAATCTGTTCGTCGATCGTCTGGATATCGTGAGGGTTCATGTTGAACTCCGGGCAATTCGACTGGGTTCGTAACGGGCCAAGACGATCTGCAGCCGAGCCCGTCCGCGTTCGACATGTTTGCGGGCGGTCGCCGCACTACATCCCAGGGCGGCCGCAATTTCTTCGTATGACAAATCTTCAAAGACCCGTAACAAGACGGCCGCAGCCTGACGCCGCGAGAGACTCTGGATCGCTTCCAACATTTCCGCCGATTGTTCCTGAGCGGCCAGTTCGACTTGCGGATCCGGCGCGCTGTCGACCGGTTCAACTCGTGAATCGCTCCTGCCATGCTTCCGTTTTGTGCGAAGGCGCTGTCGCACAACGTCGTAGGCGGCGTCGACGCACATCTTCAACACCAATGCCGTAGGGGCGCGATGCCGCACAACTCGATCCCAGCGTTTCCAAACCGCCAAGAGCGCGTTTTGCAGCGCGTCTTCGGCATCCTGACGGTTCCGCGTAACCCGCCAGACCGTCCGAACCATGCAGGGTTCTAGCGGGCCGATGATTTGCTCATAGGCGGTCGTATCATTCATGTACGCGATCGAAGCCTCGGAGGTGGCTGGCAAAGCGCTCAACGGGCGCCCTTATCGTACCTACCGCTGGACCGCGACGATTCGTGGACAAGGAATCGGCAAGAATGAATTAATTGACCGTCGGACCTCGATTCCGAGTGCCAAAAGCGCATCGCGGACCTCATAGGGCGACGCCGGAGTGAGTGACGGCATACTTGCACGGCGAAATCTGCAGTGGTTCGTCGATAATGAGAAGCGATTGCGGCCACCCCTTATCGCAGCCAGGAAAAGTTCAACTGCTGTCCTTTCAGCGACCGCTTTTAGTCTGCGCGGAGATTTTGGGGCATTCGAAATCGACGATCCGGGGTCGCTTCTCAGCAACCCAGACGTTTTCCGGGAACCCTGTCAAACCACCGTTTTTCGGAAAGCTTCATGAGTCGAGACTTCGGGCACGGAAGACGAAAGTGAAGTGACGACACGTGAAGAAGCGGCAACATGAACCGATTTGACTGGAAGCGTCTGATTGGCTGGGTGCTGATTGTTCTCTCGCTGTTCATCTTCTTTGGCACCCTCAAGGGCAAATACGGCGGAGGGCCGCCGCTTCCTCAACTGGTCCCGCTGTTCGGGATTCCGTTTGTGGCTCTCTTTCTGGGAGCCCAGATCGGTCTGTGCCTCTGGCTTCGGGCAAAGATCGGCCTGGCCTGGATCGCAGGCGAGTTTCTTCTCGGTCTTCTCTTGGGGTGCATCAGCGAGAATGCTTGGGCGAAGAAGAGCGACCCCCACCCAAACCCAGCCGTCGAGCGAGTGCTCAAGGAACACGGCCTTTCCATGCGGGATTATGACTGGACACGGGACAAGCTGATCACCGGCGTCTGTCTGAGCGGACTTGCCATCGGTTTCGGATTCGTCGGGGAGAAGTTGTAAGCTTGTAGGATCGAGACAGACTTGCCGAAACGCAGGTGCGATGTTCCGGAAGAGGTTCGCCCGGTTTTCGAGATTGTTGTTCAATGGGCATTTTCGACTGGATTACCGGACAAAAGAGCAACGTCGAGATCCTCGACGATTTGATTTGGCTGACGAAGAAGGTCAAGTTTGAGCGAATTGCCGAGTCAGTCACACAAACGCACGCCGCCCAAGATCGCCCCGTCGCCGTTATCCTCGTCGCTCATTTTCAGGACTGTCTCAATGAACTCCAAACGATCGTCGAAAGTGGCCAATTCAACGGATCTGTCATGGCTGCCGCAGTTGAGAAGCTGAATGCAGCCTCGATGGCGCAAACGCCCTTCTTCGAATCGCAGCGGATCGACATCATTGTCGGCGAACGGCATCCACTTGCGTCTCACGATGAGGCGGTGGTCCAGTTTGCCCGCAGTCTCACCTGCCAATGTCGGGTCGTGCATCATCTGTCACTTGAGGATGCGCTCTTGACGACCTTTGCAGGTGACTGGGTGAAAAACGTCCTGAAGGGACTTGGCATGAAGGATGACCAGGCGATTCAGAGTAAGCTCGTCGCACGTCGCATCAAAGACTGCCAACGCAGGATTCAAAGGCTTGCATCGGCTGACGTATCGGCGGATTCCGCCGAGCAATGGATGGAGCTGAACATCCCGGAATCCTTCGGGAACAATTGAGCGGCTAATTTTCACGACGTTGACGGCGGTCTGTGAAGACTCAACGTCTGTCCAAGCGATCCACGCTCTGGACTCAGGTAAACCCGTCAAATCAGTTGCGGATTAAAATAGACCTCCCGCATTGGTCCTTAATTTCATGCGTCACTCATGCGCGCTACAAGTGTTGACCTAACGACGCGGATTTTCGTTGCCGCCTTTTTTCTCGACGAATCCACGACAGCGAATCACGGGCTGCCTCGGGTACTTCGGGAACCCATGGTCCGTTTGGGACTTTTCGCAAAGCAGGAACCGAGAACCTTTGCCAGAGACGATCACCTTCGCGAACGAACATGACTCGCAGAGGCTCGGGTTCATTCGTCGTCCTGCTCCTTTTCCGCCCACACCCGCACTTCGCCGGCGCCGTCGATCTCGACGCGAATAAGGTTAGGTCGGCAACAGACGGGGCAGTCCTCGACGTATTCCTGGCTCGCTTCGGCCGACAGATCGACCAGGACGACAATCTCCTCGCCGCATGACACGCAGTGGTATTTGGCTTCTTCTCGCATCCGCTGCACCCTTTCGATGAGATTCTACCGCCGTTCACCTACCCGTCGTAGAATGATCGCCGTCATCTCCGACCACCGGCACGGAGCGCTGCCGAACTGGAGGGTCATGTGACAATGCCCTGCTTCATCTGCGTCACGTGCGGGACCCAATTGGTCGAAACCGATGAGCCGCCTGAGAGGTGCGAGATCTGCGAGGATGAGCGACAGTACGTCGGCTGGGGCGGTCAGCAATGGACGACGCTCGACGAACTGCGGCAGTCTCACCGAAGCGTTGTGAGGCTGGAGGAACTCGGCCATTATGGGGTCGGGATGGAACCTTCCTTCGCCATCGGCCAACGGGCGCTCTTGATTACAAACCCGAAGGGCAACGTCCTCTGGGACTGCATCCCGCCTCTGGAGCAGTCGCTCGTCGAGATGATTCGTGGCATCGGAGACATTTCAGCCATCGCAGTTTCCCATCCTCACTACTACGCCAGCATGGTCAAGTGGAGCCGGGCTTTCGATTGTCCGATCTACCTGCACGCCTCCGACCGTCGATGGGTCATGCGGCCGGATGCGGCCATCAAATTCTGGGAGGGCGAGACGAAGGAAGTCGGCGAAGGCCTGACACTGATCCGATGCGGCGGGCACTTTGACGGCGGCACCGTGCTGCACTGGCCGGATGCGGCCGACGGCAAGGGAGTGATCCTGAGCGGCGACATCCTCCAAGTTGTCCAGGACCGCCGATGGGTGAGCTTCATGTACTCTTATCCAAATCTGATTCCGCTTCCGGCTTCGGCCGTCCGTCGAATTTTCGACATGGTCGAGCCCTTTGAATTCGACCGCATTTACGGGGCGTGGTGGGGAAAGGTCGTCTTCAAGGATGCGAAGGCAGTCGTGCGCCGGTCAGCGGAGCGGTACATTCGAGCGATTCAGGGCTGAGGCGGCGAAAGCCAAAGGAGCCGCAGACAGACGATGGAGATCGTCGTCGAAATTCATCCAAGAAACGGCCACAGATTCGCTCGCTGAAAGTTCTTGAAACGCTCGCCGGGGACGGTAGGATGACAGCAGGAACGAATCCTCGAAGAAGCATCTTGAAGAAGTACGTTCCAGTGGTTTGTTTGCTGCGTTTTTCCTCTTGTTGGAGGACGCCTATGCAAGAACCTTGGGGCAGATTTGCGTGAGAGAGCCTGCCTCCGATTTCTCCGTCGAGGCGTGTGCTGTCCCTCCGAGCTTTTGGACTCCGGCTTCGTCCTGCGATTTCCGTAACTCGGCATCCCGCTGCACTCACTGCAGCGTGCGATGCGAGACATGCCCGTAATGGGCAATGCTCGATCGAGCCCGAGGCGATTTGCTGCGGTGGGCAGTTCGGCCCTCTCGATGAGTCATGAGGCCCTCGTCTTCTCTTTGGGACGAGGGCTTTTTTTTCGTTTGTTATCACCGGACTTCTATCGCCTGGCAACATTCGGTAAGCGGTGCATTTTCGTTCCCGAATCTTCCGGCCGAATGCACCGCGAACCAGAATTCTTGTTGAGAACACGCTAAGGGGACGTGTACGCTCAGTGTGCCCCTCTGCTGCTGCGATCAGCGTCAGATGGCTCTCCCATGCCCAACGAAAGGGATGGCCAGGATGGACGCACGCCTCAAAATTCTCACGGGCCCTATGTCGGGACAGATGATCGCGATGCCGGCGGGCAAGCTGATTATTGGCCGCGAGGACGACTGCCACTTGCGATCCACGAGTGAATTTGTCAGCCGTCATCACTGCGTCTTGCTGCTCGACGAATACACGCTGAGAATTCGTGATCTTGGCAGTCGGAACGGAACCTTCGTCAATGGCCGCCGGATTGGGAGGGGCGAGCTCATTCTGTTGCGCGGCGACGTGGTCTCGGTCGGAGATCTGGAAGTCCACGTCGATCGCGATCAAGCGTCGCCAGAGAATTCACGCACAGACCCAGAGGGACCGCCAGCGGCGCTGCAGGGCACAGGGGTCTTTGACGGCGAGACACTCGGTGGCAACTCGCCCGATGCTACGCCGCAAACGCCTCCTTCGACTCCCATTCCCGCACAAAAGGTTCCTCCCGAGGTGTCTGCGCCATCCACGGACGTGCGCGCCCCGGGTCAGTGAACGGCAGATGGTGAATCGTCGCTCACGCAGCGCGTCGGTACATCCGTGACTTCCAATACAGAATTGTGAACACGCCTGTCACGGAGAGTCTAAGTCAGGATGCCCGCCTCGGTGGATTTGCGGACACGATGTCCAACCGGCTGGCGGGCGCCTCGTCGCGGCAGCAGACCCGGCGAAAAGGCTCTACTGTGCCTTGCATCCGAATCCCGAGGCCACGTGGCTGGGGCATAGAGCCGGGTCTCGGCGCGGTTCTTGGGGACTGCAACGCGCTCCTTTTGCCTGGATGGCTCAAGAAGTCGTCCAGAGGGCCGACGACGCAAAATAGGCGTCCAAAATCGGCGCCAGCCCCGCGTCGCCAGCGCTTCGATGAGATCGCTCGCGGCACGGCGAGCGAAAGACATACCCGATGAGCCCGGACACGACCTCCCAGGGATTCCGATGGTCAGTCGCCTTCAACGTGGCCTTCTGGCCCACGCTACGCCTTCGAGTTGTGCAAATGTGAAATTGCCGATTACTAACAAGCGAACCCAGCCACCCTCGTGGCCTAAGGAGCAGTCTGCAAGCGCCTGGCGAACCTTACGCATGACGGGCTTCTGGCCGCGCATCCAAGGCGATCTTTCCGGGTTCAAAATTACGGGACTCGCCGAGATCCCGAAGAACAAAGGCAAGATGGGGCAGCCAGTCTTTGCCAGTCGCGTCTCGCAGAGTGTCAACGGCCCACGGGTAATACTTGAAGAACGCCAGGATGCCGAGATTCGCCCCAAGGCTGGTCAGCAGAATCAGCCATCTCGCGAACGTCTTCTCAGTGCGCGCAAGGCCGATGCCGGCGCAAAAATCTATCGCGGTGATCAGCACCAGCAAGAGTGCGTAAGGCGCCCGCCAGTACATGTAAAAGTAGTAGCTCGCCGCAAGCACGATGAGCAAACGCAGACGCTGCGGGGCGCACCACAGGAGCGTTAGCACGACCGGGAAGAACACCGCGTAGGCCAACGAATCGAACCGCACGCGAGGATTCCCCAGTGGGACTTAGGGGTGAGAATTCGCAATGCCTGATGAGCCCGTCGAAGATGCATTCTACGCCGAATGTGTGATCGTCGCAGCCGAATTCAGTGAACTCCGCGTCTGTCAACTCATGAAGAAAACGAGGCTTTTCCATGAACGGTCCCTCCCGCCGGATTCTCAAGTTGCCCAGAGCCCAAGTCACCGAATGACACTCAACGGGCGACGAGCGTCGATCAGGGTAATGCGGCTACTTCGATCTCAGTTGCTGCTTGGCCTGACGAGCCGTTCGCCAGATCAGATAGAGGCACACTGCGGAGAAGATCCATGCGAACGGATTCATGGTCGATAGTGCCTGACCGACAAATGCGATCGTCACGATCAATGCTGTCACGTCCACGGATAGCGTGGTTCGACTCAGTAAGACGTAGCTGCCGGCGAGAACCAAAAACAAACTGGGAGCGAATGTGACGGCTAGCTTGGGCGGCGACAAATCCGTGGCGGGGATTCGGATCAACGTGGGCATCAGAAAGAGAGCAAAACTGAGTAATGACGCAATGATAATTCCTAGCCCAATCGCAAACACGCCAAGTTCTCTCGTCTTGTCTCCAATTGGTGACCTGTCAGAGGCAACGACGCGATTCTCAGCGGGTTCGGGGTGCATCCAGATTTCGCTGCCGAATTCCTCGTTGGCCATCGCTCACTCCAATTTCTTTCGAGGGCTTTGGTTGAATGCCACTCAGCATGAGCGACGACAAAGTCCGACGCAAGAGAATTCAGTGAGCGGACTTCGCCTACCGACTTCATCCGTCTCCATTCCCAAGGTGGCACCGGATTCGGATCAGCCCACAAGCCGCGGCGATGCTCGCGGGCGTCGGCTTCCGCAGCCGAGAACTCTCCCGGTTTGTCGTACTGCAGCTAGCGCGCGTCGCCGAAGACGCGGACCGTGTCAAAGGTCAAGCCGGTGCTGGGTCAGTCTGAAAGTCGTGAACCGCACAGCCGAGGGCCACAGACTTGACGGGTTTACTCGGCCGGGTCGACCCTGAAGAAGAATCCGGCATCTCCGAACGCTCGGGGCATTGCGCCGATTGCAGCGTGCGCTGCTGTTTGCTTTGGGAAGACTTCTGCTTTCTCGCGCGGACCGAAGATGCGGGGATTAGTAGCTATGGACCCAACTTGGCTCGGCGGGATTGTCGGGGCCGTCGTCGCCATCCTCATAGTCGTCTGGTTGGCAAAGAAGCGGCCCCTGACGATCGCAGCTTTCTATTGTTCGTCGCGGCTGCCCCCGCAGTTGCCGGCAAGGCCCACTACACCTTGAATGGTCGCGTTGTCGCGATTGCCGACGGTGACACGCTCACTGAGACTGGAATGGAAAGTGAAACTAGCTCTTCCTTGACGCAAAGAGAACTGCGTCACGTTTTAACTAAAGGACCGGCGATTAATTAGAATCCAACCGAGGACCGCAATTGGCTCGGTTGACGCTCTTCGCACCGGGCTCTCGACTCATCGGAGCTGCGACGGATGTCCCCGGAATTTCGATGGTCGCGTATCCTGCCGAAGACCGGCCCCCGGCGTCTGGCCCTGGTGTTTTTTGGTCTTTTGTTAGGCGTGCCCGTTCTGGCGGTTTGTGCCCTTATCGGCGTTCGCCTTTTCGGTGATCTGGTCGACGAGATTCAATCCCGGCGCCTGATGCCGCAATTTGAGAAGCTGGACTTTCAGGCGGAGTATTACTCCAGGCAATACGGCTCGAAGATGGCTCCTCGTCGGCCGGACCAGATCGACAAAGCCTCGCTTGAGCGGTTTGTCGCCCTCTATCAACAGACGAAGAGCGACAAGCTATGGGAGCTGGTCCTCGATGACTGCTCGCAGCTCGAGAATGTCGACCCCCTGGCGCCACTCGCCAAGGACGGGAAGCTTTGGAGCGTGTCGCTCAACAACTGCAAAAGGCTGACGAATCTTGACGGATTGCGGGAGTCCAGATCTCTGAGGCATCTCTCGCTCAATTACTGCGAAAAATTGAAGAACGTCGACGGGCTTCGCAATGTGCTTCTGTGGAATGTGGAGCTGAATGGCTGCACGGCCCTGACGAGCGTCAAAGGGCTGTCCCAGTCGAACGCGAACAAGATTTGGCTGTCTCGATGCACGTCGCTGGAAAGCCTTGACGGGCTTGGCGGACTGACCTCGCTCGCGGGACTTGACCTCTCGGGTTGTTCACGGCTGACCAGCATTGACGCACTGAGCGGCTGCCACGATTTGCGCGAGCTCAATGTTGCCTGGTGCGGTCGATTGACCAACGTGAACGTGGTGAAGGGGCTGCCCTGGTTGACGACCCTGAATCTTTGCGGTTGCCCGCAGCTGACGGATCTGAGTTTCCTGAAGGAGCTCAAGCAACTGAACTGGTTGAGCCTGTCCGACACTCCTCAACTCACGGACCTCAGTGCCATTCCGAAGTCCCCGTTCCCGAGCCCTGCTCGGGGCGAGATCGGCATCGAATCGTTGAACCTGCAACGCTGTCCTCGGCTGGTCGACATTAAGGCCTTGCAGCAGGTTCAAAGTCTGACCGAGGTCGATCTGACGGGCTGTCCCCTTGCCGCCAAAGATGTGACTTCGCTGCGAGCCTCTCTGCCCCACGCCCACATCCGCTTCCGAGAGGCCAATGAGCGATGAGCGAAGTGCGCAAACAATCACTCGGCCGACTCATTCAAGTCCTTCTCGCGGTTCCGGCTGCATTCATTTGCGCGTTGACCGTTTCCGAGATGGCCCACGTTTGGAACACGGAACGGAACGATTCTGTGTTCCGTTCGCAAGCACGGCGCCGGTTCACATTGCTTCGCGGACAGCTCGATGCATACCGGACGTTTCACGGAGCGTTTCCGAAATCGCTTGCTGACCTGACGGTCCCTTCCTCGTTTTATGTGGTCCATGCGAGAGATCCCGCCGCTTTGGTCAGCGAATACGATGGACATTTCGACGAGGAAGGTCGGCCCCTCGATCCCTGGGGCTTTCCTTATCACTATGCCGCAAAGGGGAACACCTTCGAGCTTTTTTCGACGGGAGCGGATGGCGCGCCGGGCGGCGTCGGCATCGACGCCGACTTGAACGCGAACGATCCACCGGGTGCGGACAAGGGCCCCACACTTTTGCAACTCATCTGGGACCGCGATTCCGCAAAGCTCGACTCCTTGTTCCGAGGCTCCCTCTGTTTCGGCGTGTCGTTTTTCGTCTATGCTGCCGTTGTACTGTCGGAGTCCCCGCCGACTTCCCGCCGCCAATACATGATTCAATTTATGATCGCGTGCACAGCGATGCTGGTTATCTTCACCGTCTTGGTTTGCGTGGCCCTCGGAATCGCCTCGATGAAGCTCAGCCGACCGCCGACGGCGGAGCCCTCGATTGTTTGCAGCCCGAGAAACGGCGGTTCGCCGACGGCTTAGGCGAGCGTCGATCGCGCGGCGCGTGGCACGTCCCTGACGACAGGTAGGGCGTGCCAAGCGTCTCGGACGTCCTCCCACGCCCTTATCAGGGCGTGTCACACCGGCATGCCGAACGCCCTCGACCGTCACTCACGCAAATCTTCTGGCACGCCTTGGCGTCGCAGAGTAGCATGACGTGCGATCTTTCTGCCTTTAACATCCCGTTCGTTGTCTGGCCGAATCCGGCCTCGCATCATCGGCTCACGTACCGCTTCGCGGACTTATTTCTCTGCCGCGCTCTTGTATCTTTTCTCGTCCGGCCTCCACGTCATCAGGCCAAAGTCTTCCATTCGAATTGCGCTGCCGTCCACAAAAATCGGGCGTACTTTATGGTAAGCGTTCAACTTCCCGCCGTCGTAGATTGCTGCGAACACATGCCGTGGCCCCTCTTTGCCCTTGTCGTCAACAGCGTTGAATTCGCCCCAAAATTGGAAATTGTCCCATTCCAGGTCAGGTGGACCGAATAGCTTTATCAAATGGTCTTTTGACACGTCGGGGTCGAGGTTGACTTTTTCAAGTCTCTCCCACATTCCGTGTAGCCGTTGCCCTTCCGTCTCTTCCCGTGCCCAGACGCGGCTGTACCATCCGAACGCGCTGTCGATTGTCTCAGACTGCTCAGAGACCCAAAACAGTGGTTCGAATACGATGGAGTGAAACTGTAACCAGCTATCGCTGCTGCTCGCGAGCCGCATTGATGGTCCGACTGATAGCGGGTAGAGCACGAACATCAGGATCAGCGCCCACCAGATCCAAGCCCGCGAGCGTTTCTTCGGTTCGTCGCTCATTATTACTCAGTCCACTCAGGGTGAAGCACGTCTCGCGGCGCATTCATTTGGAGATCGCGCCACCGATAGCCGCACAACGAGCTTCCTACGGACAGGGCCAGGAAGCTGGCCAGCCAAAACCAATAGCCGGGCCAACCGACGACAAGCTCCCAGGCCATCGGAAGGATCGAAAGGCCGAGAGCCGCGCTCAAGAGTCCGGCCGTGGCTGCCCGCACCGGGCGTCCTCTGACGCACCAGAACAACCCCAGCCAAAACAATGGATTGGCCAGCCATACCGAGAAAAACCATACGGCCACCCAGCTCGGATTGAGAGGTGCAAGCATTGTGAACAGAAACGCGACGAATCCGTAATACGGGCCTGGCCCCGTGGTTGTTCCAAACAGTGGCTTGATGACGACGCGGCCAGCCGGTAGCAGCAGCGACGCCGTGTAGAGCAACCCCGCGGCCACCGCGGCCATTCGTCGTGCGTTCATCGTTTTGCCGTACCGACCGAGTGTCCGACGGTCCTTATTGCTGCCCATCCAGCTTCGGTTCGTCGCTCATGCCGTCACTTCTACGGTGAAATGGGTATCGGTTTGTCCAGCGGCGTGCCTTCTGGGTCGGAGAGCTGATACGACCCGCTTTCACCAGACGATGCGAGCCACACGAGCCCTATCGCAATGGCTGCAATCAGAGCAAGAGCGACGATGACGAACCGTTTGCTTCGGCTCATGCCGTCATTCTAGCGAACACCGGGGCGGCAACTCACGCCGCGGCAGCGAGAGCTTTTAACCGTCCAGTTGCCGATAAAACCGAGGCAAAACCGACCCAGAATCGACGCAAAAGGGGCAGGATGACCCAGAAAGCCATCCAGGGCCAATCGTCGATTCTGGGAGTCGAAACGATCCTGCTTGTCGTGCCTGGCCGACTTGGCATGGGCTCGCCCGCAGCGGCTTTGCGCCAGGGAGACACCCGGGCTATTCGGGCCAATTCCCAAAGGGCTTGCCCGCCGGGTCGATGTAGCAATCGGGCCTTGCGTGCCTGTTGACGATTGCCGATGAGACGAGCCACCGCGGCAGGTCTGATTGCTCCTCCCGCTGATGTCCGTCATGCTCCAAGACTTCTGTCGGTATGTCGAGTCGGAAGATCCAGTTCCTCGCCTTGGACTCAGGTCTGTCTGTGGTCAGCCACATTCCCGGCGTTATCGATGTGGCCGCGGCGCTCCGGTGCTTGATCGCGTGACAGTCGGTGAATCGCCCCTCCTCAAGAATGTGATCCCCTTCAGTTGTTTGGTGGTAGCAGATCACCATCTCGTTAAACGTCCGGCAGCGAGGCCAAGACCAAATCATCCATGCCTCATTCCGAGCCAACAAAGTCAGCATATGGTGATTCGTTAACCGGCTCCAAAGCAGTCCCGTCGCTGCTTGCGAGAGAACGCTGGGTTACCCGATTCGAGGCATGCCTCGGTTTGAATACAACCCAGATCGCCGCCTCGGGACCATCTGGCGGATTCGGGTGAATGCCGGCGTCCGAGGACTTTAGTGCAGCCGGCAAAAACCCGGGAAAGCTGATGCCCGTCTTGAACTTCGACACGACCTTTTCTGCCTGTTGCCGCGGCACTCGAAACGCCGCCCTTACTTCAAACGGTAGAGGGAGCTGTGTCATTGGTTAGTCCCCGTGC
>DASZIA010000182.1:0-23510 GCA_035949535.1 Planctomycetaceae bacterium
AAAAGTACGTGCTTGACAGTGTTAAACCGCTTCGCATAGGATGCCTGAGCAAGAGCACCGCTGGGTGCTCGTCCGCGCAGGCTGGGTAGCTGTGTCGCTGCGACACGCGGGCGTAATTCGTTTTTGGGATTTAACTTAGAAATTTCGGTCCATGGCAGTCCCCAAAAGACGACATTCACACTCCCGCTCACGCAAACGGCGCAGCCATAACGCGGTCAAGCCAATTCAGTTGGTTTACTGTCCCCAGTGTCAGACCCCGGCTCCAAGCCATATGGTCTGCCCCCATTGCGGCTATTACCAAGGTCGAACGATCGTTACGACTGCGGAGTAGCCGGCGAAGGAAAGCCTGTTATGCGGATTGCGCTCGACGCCCTTGGCGGCGACTACGCCCCGGATCCAAATATTGACGGCGCCCTGGTCGCGCTTGAGGCCAACCCGGACCTTGAAATCGATCTCGTGGGCGACCCCTGTCTCCTTTCCGCCCGATTGGCCGATCGAGGCTCCATTAGCGATCGACTAAAGGTTGTCCCTTCCGAGGGATGCATCGGCATGGAGGAGAAGCCGACCGAGGCGCTCCGCCGAAAGCCCAACTCCTCGATTGCCGTGTGCTGGCGGCTGATGGCCGAGCGCGCGGTCGACGCCGTGGTCAGCGCGGGCAACACGGGAGCCGTCGTGGCAGCCGGCATGCGGACCCGGCTCTACCTCAAAGGAGTCAAGCGACCCGGCATTGCGGTTGCGCTTCCCAACCTCCGTGGACGCTCGGTCCTGATGGACGTCGGCGCGAACCCCGCGGCACGACCTGAACACCTTTATCAATATGCCGTGATGGGCGCCATCTACGCTCGGAACATTCTGGGAGTCGAAGAGCCACGGGTGGGTTTAATCAACATCGGCAGCGAGGACGGCAAGGGAACCGATCTCTGCCGAGAGACTCATGCAATCCTGCAGCACAGTCGGCTCAAAGAGCAATATATCGGCAACGTCGAGGGCCGCGGCCTCTATCAGGGCGACGCGGACGTGCTGATCTGCGAGGGTTTTGTCGGCAACGTTGTCCTCAAAGTGAGTGAAGGGATTGCCGAGTACTTTCTCCGAACTTTCCAGCATGAGGTGATTGGACGCCTCGATCAGGAACGGGAGATGGCCGAGCGGATTCTGGGCGATGTCGCTCGCCGCTATCAGTACCACGAGCACGGTGGTGCGCCTCTGTTGGGAATCGACGGCATTTGCATTATCTGCCACGGCTCGAGCAATGCCCGCTCGATTACCAACGCGTTGCGCGCAGCGACGATGTTCAACCATCGTCAGATCAACGCCCAGATCGTCGAAGAGCTTGCCGTGGGGGTGGAGGCCTAACGCGTGGGCAAAATCGCGTTCCTCTTCCCGGGGCAAGGCGCGCAGCACGTCGGCATGGGCCGATCGATCGCCGAAAAGCTTCCGGCCGCCCGCAAACTTTATGAACAAGCCGACGAGATCTTGGGCTTCGACCTGTCGCGACTGTGTTTTGAAGGGCCGGCAGCCGAGCTCGACACGACGGCAGTCAGTCAGCCGGCGATTTTCGTGACGAGCTTGGCGGCCCTCGAGTTGCTTCGATCCGAAAATCCGCAGGCGATTGATTCTTGTGAAGTGGCGGCGGGGCTGAGCCTCGGGGAATACACCGCCCTCGTTTTTGCGGGGGTGCTCTCCTTCGCCGACGGATTGCGGGTCGTCAAGCGCCGTGGGGAAGCGATGCAGCAGGCGTCCGACGCGACGCCATCGGGGATGGTCAGCGTGCTCCTGTTGGATCGGGAAAAGGTAGAATCAATCCGAGAACGGGCGGCTGCGGCCGGCCGGATCGAGATTGCGAACTACCTCTGTCCGGGCAACCTGGCCTTGTCGGGGGAAAAGGCCGCGTGCGAAAAGGCCTTTGAACTTGCCACGGCGGAGGGAGGCAAAGCCGTCTCTCTGGCGGTTGCCGGGGCGTTCCACACGAACCTGATGAAACCGGCTGACGAGCGTCTGGCCGAGGCTTTGGCCTCGATTGCCCTCGCCAAGCCTAGAATCCCGGTGATTTCCAACGTGGACGCCCAGGCTCACAACGATCCCGAGACCATTCGTAAGAATCTGGTCCGACAGGTCGTCAGCCCCGTGCGCTGGGAAGACTCGATGCGCTCGATGCTGAGCCAGGGGGTCAGTCAGTTCTTTGAAATCGGCCCTGGGAAAGTCCTGCGGGGCCTGTTGAAACGGATCGATCGGAGGGTCGATTGCCAGACGGTCAACGATTCACCATGAGCCGAAGGCTCTTCGTGCGGGCTAGCCGCATGGGAGCGAACCCGCAACGACGCGGCTAGCCCGCACCAGCAGGCCTCACCTGCTGTTTACAGGAGAGTTCCCAGGAGCTATATCTTCGCACGTGCTTCGGACTTGCGAAGCTGCGCAGAATTCGAGTGAATCAATCCGTAGGACGACTTCGCCGGGCGTTTTCCGTCCGGTGAGAGTCCGGGAGTTCGACCCAATCACGCTCGTCCGCCGGTCCCGTCCGACCGGCGGTGAGGCGTCTGAGAAGATAGCGGAATTCGCCCGGTTTGACGCAACGATCAATTTGCTGTGGGAGGGTAACAGGGTGTCGACAATCGTTGAAGAAAAAGTCATCGGCATCGTGAGCGAGCAATTGGGGGTGCCGAAGGAAGAGGTCAAACTCGAGAGCTCGATTATTGAGGACCTCAAGGCCGACTCGCTCGACGTAGTCGAGCTAGTGATGGAACTCGAAGACGAGTTCGACATCACGATCCCCGATGACGATTACGAGAAGCTCAAAACCGTCGGCGACGCGATTAAGTACATCGACGAGAAGAAGTAAACTAATGAAGAGGCGCGTCGTGGTGACCGGCGCGGGGCTTGTCACCGCCCTCGGCTGTGAGTTGGCCGACTTCTGGGACCGGATCTGCGCCGGAAAAAGCGGGGTGGGACCACTCAAGCGGTTCGACACCACCGAGTTCAAGGTCACTTTCGGCGGCGAAATCCGCGACTTTGCTCCCGAAGACCACCTCGCGCTCGACGGCAAGGAGATCCGCCGTCTCGACCGCTTCGTGCAGTTCGCGATGGTCGCGTCGCACAAGGCCATCGAACACTCGGGGATCGACTTTTCCCAGGGCGATCCGTACCGCCACGGCACCCTCTTGGGCAGTGGGATCGGTGGGCTGCACGAGATTGAAGAGCAGCACTCGAAACTCTTCGAGCGCGGCCCGTCGCGCGTCTCTCCGTTCATGATCCCCAAGCTGATCGTCAACGCTGCCAGTGGGAACGTGTCGATTCGGTGGGGGCTGCGCGGGCCCAATAGTGCCGTCGCCACGGCATGCGCCACGGCCACGAACGCCATCGGAGACGCCTATCGGCTGATTCAACACGATATGGCAGACGTGATGCTGGCCGGCGGCAGCGAAGCGGCCATCACACCGATGTGCCTGTCGGGCTTCGCGCGGATGAACGCCCTTTCCACCAACAACAAGGAGCCGGAAAAAGCCAGCCGCCCGTTCGATGCCGAGCGCGACGGCTTTGTGCTTTCCGAGGGGGCCGGTGTCGTCGTTCTCGAAGAGTACGAACATGCCAAACGCCGCGGTGCCAACATGCTTGCCGAGGTCTGCGGCTATGGCATGACGGCAGACGCCAATCATATGACGGCCCCCGACCCTGAAGGCCGCGGAGCCGCCCGGGCGATGGCTTGCGCCCTCAAGGATGCCCAGGTCGATCCCGAGGGGATTGACTATATCAACGCTCACGGCACCAGCACTCCGCTGGGGGACAAGGCCGAGACGATCGCCATCAAGGCCGTCTTCGGCAGCCACGCGCGTCGGCTGGCCGTCTCGAGCACCAAGAGCCAGATCGGCCATCTTCTCGGTGCGTCGGGCGGGGTCGAAGCGATCGCGTCGATCCTGGCTATGCAGCATCAAGTCGCCCCGCCAACGATCAATCTCGACCACCCCGATCCCGACTGCGATCTCGAGTATGTGCCGAACGAAGCTCGGTCGATGAAAATCAACCGCGTACTCAAAAACAGCTTTGGTTTCGGCGGCCACAACGCCTGCCTGGTGCTCGCCAAGACGGCCTGATCGCAAGCACGTGAGCTCTGGCGTCGGGCGGCACCGGCGGCTTGTCCGCCAGTGTGTTTTGGAGCAATCAAGACACTGGCAGACAGCCGCCAGTGCCCGCGCGTTTTGCTTTAGAAATGACGACCGTCATCCGCCTAGAAATGGATGAGGCCACGCAGCGCAGCGACGACGAAAAACACAAGACCGCCACAGACCGCCAAGCAGGCCAATTTCATCAGCCCGCGGGACCGAAGGTACTTTAGATACGCCTCGACGGTCGCGTCGGCTTCTTCCGGCGACGCCATTCCTTCCGGCCAAATGTGGAAGACGCCTCGGTCCGTAAACAGTCCGCCAAGTTGGGGCAGTTCCCATACGCCCCAGATCCCATGACCCTCGTTGACGCCGCTGTAATTGATCGAATGCCTGCCGAGGTATTGCTTAGTCCAACGGCATTTGCCGTCGGCCGTGTCGTATTGCCCCTCGAATGTAAAAGAACCGACGACGTCCGCGCCTTCGGCCTTTAATCCGCCCGATTCAAAGCGAAGATTGATGCTCATCCTGTGCCGACCGGGCATCCAGCATTGAAGGAAGAAGCCCGTCCAACGGCCGGTTGGAAATCTGGCATCGTTTTGCACCACGTCGGTATCGAGAAGATCCACAACTGGGCCTCCTGGAAAAGGCGAAATCATTCTCGCAAATCATTCGCCATAGGCAAGAGAAATTCATCGACTGAGCGAATCGAGAGCAGCCCCCGGGGATTCGATGTACTCGCAACAGAGAATTTGGTCGATCTTCAATCCGAGGCAGTTTGAGCGCTCAGCCACCACCGTGGCCTCGACCACCGCGCTAGCTAAATCCGCGAATCGCCCAAAGGAGGTCGCGAGAGCAGTCTAGCGGCGCCTACCAGACGATCTCTCGGTACTTTGGCAAAAGCGATTCCACGTGTTCCTCGACCGCCGCTGGATAATTTTCGTTGAGGGTGGCGTTGCCGAAGAGCTTTCCGATCGACTCCCCCAGCGCGGCGATGAATGCGGCATCGATCGACCCATCTGCGTCGCGTTTCGGCAGCAAGTCCAGCAAACCGGGAAACCGCGGCGCGCGTTCACTCCGGCGAACGAGCAGACTCCCGTGTTGAAGAACCGCTCCGCGTCGCCGGCGTTGGGCGCTACCGAGGATCTTGTGCCCGCCGAGGACGATGTCGCGCGGGTCACCCCTGCCAAAGCAGAGAAACGTTCCTTCGAGTGCAGCGAGCGCTGCCCCGCGCATCGCCGCTCGGATCCCCTGCTCTTTCAAAGCGGCCACGATCGGCTCATGAACGAGGTCATAAATCACCGTCGGATTCTCCGCAAGGGGATTGCTGCGAGGGACAGTGCAGGAATACGTCCAGTCGTGCTGATGCAGAATCGCACCACCACCGGTAAGTCGTCGGACGATCGGCAAGCCCGCAAGTTCCGGAACT
Organism: Planctomycetaceae bacterium; assembly: GCA_035949535.1. Classification (GTDB taxonomy): domain Bacteria; phylum Planctomycetota; class Planctomycetia; order Planctomycetales; family Planctomycetaceae; genus DASPSM01. The sequence continues at coordinate 5,524 of DASZIA010000182.1, forward strand.
GCTGCTGCGGCTGCGGCGTCCTGAAAGTAGCCGAGCGAGACCGTGGCCGCGCGCCAGCGATACCAACGGACCGTGCACTCGCCGCGTTCGAGCGCAGCCTCGAGGAGCGCCTCGTCGAGCGCCATATTGCGGACGCCGCCCTGGGGCTCCGATTCGATTACGACGCGGACGGTTCCCATTTCAGGATCGGCTTGCGGGCGGCTTGGACGTCGTCGGGTCGGCTGACGAGCGTCGAATGCGGCGCCTCGTGCAGAGATTTCGGATCTTCGGTGACGATCTTGTGGATGGCGTCGGCGAAGGCGTCGAGCGTCTCCTTTGATTCCGTTTCGGTCGGCTCCATCATCATCGCTTCCGGAACGACCAGCGGAAAATAAACCGTGGGAGCATGGAAGCCGTAATCGAGCAGCCGTTTGGCGATATCCATGGCAGAGATGCCGTGCTCTTTTTGCAGAGCGCGGGCCGAGGCGACGAACTCATGCATGCAGCGTTTTCCGTGCGGCGTGGGCAAGACATCGGACAGTTTCGCCATCAGGTAATTCGCGTTGAGCACGGCATTTTCGGAAACCGCTTTGAGACCATCGGCACCCAGCGTGCGGAGATACAGATATCCTCGCAGTAGAATGCCAACGTTGCCGAAAAACGTGCGCATCCGGCCGATCGACTTGGCGGGCGTGGTGAGTTGATAAGTGGGTTTCTCAGAAGGAGGACCCTGGCGAGCGACGACCGGCGCCGGCAGATAGGGGGCCAAAAATTCACGAACGGCAATCGGACCGGCTCCCGGCCCGCCCGCGCCATGCGGACCGGTAAACGTTTTGTGCACGTTAAAGTGCATCATGTCGCCGCCGAAATCGCCGGGCCGCGCGATACCTAGAATTGCGTTCATGTTCGCGCCGTCGATGTAGACCAGTCCGCCGACGTCGTGCAACAGGCGAGCAACGCGCTCGATCTCCGGCTCGAACAATCCCAGCGTGTTGGGATTGGTGATCATGAAGACGGCGGCCGTTTGATCGAGGTGCGACTTCAATTCCTCGAGGTCGACAAGGCCATGGGCCGACCCTTTGAGCTGAACGCAGTCGAAGCCTGCCAGGGCCGCGCTCGCTGGATTGGTGCCGTGTGCGCTGGCGGGAAACAGAACCTTCGTGCGACGCTCACCCTTGTCGCGAAAGTACGCGGCGGCGACCAAGAGCGCGGTGAGTTCCCCCTGGGCTCCGGCAGCCGGATGCAGGGAAACCGCCGGCAGGCCCGAAATCTCGGCCAACATCTGCTGCATCTCGAACAGAATCGCGAGCATGCCCTGCGCGGCCTCGTCGATCTGGTAAGGGTGCAGATCGACCAATCCAGGCAACCGCGACAGCCGCTCGTGCCGCTTGGGGTTGTACTTCATCGTGCAACTGCCGAGCGGATAGAAATGCGTGTCGACCGACATATTGAGCGTCGACAAATTCACGAAGTGACGGATGACGTCGGGCTCGGCAAGCTCCGGCAATTCGGGGGCGGATCTGCACAGCTGCGATTGGGGAATAAGCGATTCAATGGGCCGCTCGGGCACGTCGCTTGCCGGAAACGTGCAGCCGCGACGTCCCGGATGGGCCAACTCGAACAGGGGTTTGCTTGCCAACAGGTTGCGCATGTCGATCGTTTCTCAGCCGCCCATCGCGGCGGCGAGCTCGTCAATTTCCTGCTTCGTGCGTTTTTCGGTGACTGCCACTAGGATCGCATCCTGGAGAGACGGAGGGACGGCCTTGCCGAATCGTGACAGCGCAGGTCCGAGATCGACTCGCGCCTGACGCGCCTTCGACAGAAAGGCTTCTGTTCCTCCCGAGCACCGTAAAGCGAATTCCTTGAAGAACGGGCGGTCGAAGGCCAGTTTGACTCCCGAAATTTGCGTCAACCGCTCAGCGGCGTAATGCGCCTTGCGGCAGCACAATTCGGCCGCTTCTTTGAGCCCTTGCGGTCCGACGAGCGACAAATAAGCGGTCGCCCGCAGAGCCAGCAGCCCCTGGTTCGTGCAGATGTTGCTCGTTGCCTTCTCCCGGCGGATGTGCTGTTCGCGAGCCTGCAACGTCAACACGTAACAGGGACGCCCGAGGCGATCGGTCGTGCGACCGACGATCCGCCCGGGCATTTTGCGAACGAACTCCTCCCGGCACGCAAAAATCCCCAGAAACGGTCCACCGTACTGCATCGGGATTCCGAGTGATTGCCCTTCGGCGACCGCAACGTCGGCCCCGTAATCCCCGGGCCGCCGAAGCAGACCAAGGCTGATCGGGTCGAAGGCCACGATCGACAAAGCACCGACGGAACGGCCGAGCTTGGTGAGTTCTTCGGGCTCTTCGAGGCAGCCGAAGAAATTCGGATGCTGAAAGATGAGGCACGCAGTCTTGTCGTCGAGCGCCTTCTTCACGCTGGCGACGTCGGCCGTCCCATCGGGAACGGGCAGCACAACCAACTCGCAGTGCAGGTTCGATAGATAGCTCTTGAGGACCTCGCGGTATTCCGGGTGGACTGACCCTAGCACGACGACTCTGTCGTGCCGTCCCGTGACGCGCATTGCCATAAAGGCCGCCTCGCTCACCGCAGTGCCCGCCTCGTACAGGCTGGCATTGGAAACGTCCATTCCGGTCAGGCGGCAGATGAGCGATTGATACTCGAAAAAAGCTTGAAGGCTTCCTTGACTGGCTTCCGCCTGGTACGGCGTGTAGGCGGTATAGAATTCACCTCGCGACACGACCTCATCGACGGCCGCCGGGACGAAGTGGTCGTAAACCCCTCCTCCCATCAAACAGACACTCCGACCTCCCGCCACGTTTTGTCCAGCGAGCGCCAGAACTTCGCGCTCGAGATCCATCTCGGCAAGAGCCCGGGGCAGCTGGAGCGGCCCGGACAGGCGGCAGTCCGCGGGGACCTGATCGAAGAGTGCGTCAACCGATTCAGCGCCGATCGTGCGCAGCATTTCGCGCTGTTGATCGGGCGTGTTGAAGAGATACGTCACGTGTGCTCGCTCTCGTCCGCACAGTGCGCTTCGTAGGCGGAACGATCCATCAGGCCTGAAATTGACGATGGATCGGTCAGCTTCAGCTTGATCATCCAGCCTTTGCCGAAGGGATCATCGGAGAGCACGCCCAGGTCGTCGGCCAGCGCGTCGTTGACCGCGATGATCTCGCCCGTCGCGGGTGAATAAAGATCGCTGACCGCTTTGACGCTTTCAACTTCCCCGAAGCTCTCACCCTGACGGGCCGCACGTCCGATTCGAGGCAGCTCGATGTGGACGAGATCGGTGAGTTGATGGACGGCGAAGTCGGTGATTCCAACCGTAGCTGTCTGCCCCTCGACCAAAATCCACTCGTGGGACTTGGCATATTTTAATGCTTTGAGATCCATCCCCAGCTCATCCCCTTCTGATCAGTCGGCCCAGTGGGCCAAAGAAGCTTTTCGGCGAACCCGGACTGTTTTTTGATTGAGGTCGCGGCGCTCGAAATGATCCGCGTGATGTGCCGACGCACACCATACATAGAGGGCAGCCGGCTGAAAAGAGACCGCAAACCGTTAGTCACGTGGGCGGCGGCGGATCAGGCCGCGGGGCCGCTTGGGCACCGGTCTGGCCTTCGTAAAGCGCGATCTTTTCGAGTCTCCGAGCGTGTCGGCCCCCTTCGAATTCTGTCTTGAGCCAGATCTCCACCATGCGGTTGACGAGCCGATCGCCCAGCAGGTCGGCGGAGAGACACAGCACGTTGGCGTCGTTGTGCAGCCGGCTCATTTCTGCCGTGAGGTCGTCGTGGCACGGGGCGGCGCGGATGCCGGGAAACTTGTTCGCGACAATGCACATCCCCATGCCCGTTCCGCAGATCAGGATGCCGCGTTCGACCTGTCTTGAACTCACCGCCGCGGCAACTTTCGCCGCGAAATCGGGATAGTCGACGCTCTGCGAGTTCTCGGGTCCGAAATCGATGCCTTCATGACCGAGTTCGGCAAGCCTGGCAAGGACCTTTCCCTTCACCGCGAAACCGCGGTGATCGCTGGCAACGGCAATTTTCATGCGTGTTTACGATCTCCCGAGTGCTGCTGCACGAGGAAACGCATCATAGTGTCTCGCCAAGACATCGAATCCACAAGGAGACGCATCCAGAGGCGAGTGAAATTTAGGTCTGGCAACTGTCACGTTCCGCCTCCGGGGAGGGGCAGCTTTCCCAGGATGATCTTGAGGTTGCGATCAATTTCAGCGCGGCATTGCTCGTATTCCTCTTCGCCGAGCCCGATCGGGTCGGGAATTTCCGTGCCGTCCCGCGCCAAGAGCTCCACGCGATCGCCCAGATGTGGATAGGCCGCCAATATCGATTCCCGGTGGCCCCGCGTCATGGTGAAGATCTGGTCCGCCTGCTCCAGGAGCCGCTGGCTCACCGGCTGGCTCTCGTGGGCGCGCAGATCGACGCCGTAGCGCGCGGCGACTTCGATCGACTCGCGAGCGGCCGGCAGGCCAGGTTCCGCCGCCATGCCGGCCGAAAGCACCATGTAGCCATGGTCGGCCAACTCATCCTCCCGGCATTTCAGGCGATCCGCCAGCATCTTGCGGAAGAAACCCTCTGCGAGGGGGCTGCGACACGTGTTGCCCGTGCAAATGAATAGAAAGACCTCGCTCGCGAGCCGCCCGATCATCGTTTCAGTCACCACTCCGGGCCGAATGACCGACCACGATCCGTTCGAGACACCGACAACCGTCGCCGGCTGCCCGTAGCGACATTCGCCATCGTCGATCACGAGTTCGACGGCGCTACCAAAATCAGCCACCAGACTAGCAGCCGTCAACAACGGATGCTCGTCCCATTCGCTTCCCGCGACCAAGGGCGCGGGCATCAACCGCAGAACCTCCTGGACGCATTCGTGCGCCGGAACTCGTATCCAGAGTCGCGAGTCGGGCGCCAGCGCACGCTGGGCCTCCGTCGACAGAGCCGAGAAGAGACCGGTCTCGGGCATGAGGTCAAAAGCCAGCGTCACCGGTCCGGGCCAACAGCGGCGTGCGAGCCGCTGGCCCAGAGCGTCCATCTGGGGGACGTAGTCCAACGCCTCCTGCAAACCCTTTAGAACCAACGTAGGATGAGCCGCTTTTCCCGCAGGCTCGCGGTGCAGGCGTTGCACAGCGGAACCGACCAGCGCGTGAGCACAGGCTGCGTAAACGGTTTCTGTCGGAAATCCGACGATTTGTCCGGCGACGAGAAGCTGCACCGCTCGATGGACAGCGTCCCGAGGGTCGTCGGTCTTGCGAAGGTCGACCACAGCCGACATCGGCGCACTTCCATGAAGCCGCTAGGGCCGCCCTGCGAGTCGGACCTGGTACTCACCGACCGAGTCGGCGGCAGCCGCGCGGCGGAGCCCGGGTTTGGAATGGAACCCAATTTGCTTTCGAGGCAATACGCGTCGATCCCCCGCGGGCGCGGCACGGAGGGAACTGATGTTGAATCGAATGATACGGCTTGGATCGACCTGCTTGGGAGGCGAGAAACCCAAGAACTCTCCCCGAATAATATGGCCTGCGCAGAGATTCCGAAACAGTGCGGCCACGTTCGCCGCCGTGCGCAACCACCAACTGGAGAGCAATTTGGCTTTGGAGAATCATAGCCCGCGGAGAGGTGGTCTTCAAGCGGCTGTGAATGGCCGCCTTTGGGAGGCGACTCTGGGACTGACCTAAAAATTTTTGTCCGGCGGGCGGGAGAATCCGGGCGCAAATGCTTATAACGAAGCACACCCAATCGCCCGCGGGCCGATTTCCGTGTACGCATGGCTCCGCACTCGACGTTGAGAACCCGGCAGAACAATGACGACACTGCAACGACGGCGAAAATCGAAACGCAAGCTGCCTCGAAAGGCCTTGCGCCGACTTGTCGAATTCAAGGGAATCCGCCGCCTCACCTTCCGGGAGTATCGGGACGACATTCGCGAGCTTTACGACGGACCCCGGGGGGCCGTGCTGGCCCTGGGCAGCCTGATCTCGCTGCACGAGCCGCTGATCGGCCACATGCTGCGAGCCCGCAAATTTGACGTCACCGGTTCGCGCAAGATTCTCGATGTGGGGTCGGGCGCGGGGCAAATCCTCGGGCATCTCCTCAAGCAAACGCTGCCGGACACGCAACTGGTGGCGTTCGACCTGTCTCATCAGATGCTTCGCCGCGCGCGCACCCGCGTGAAAGATCGCCGACCCCAATACATCGCCGGCGACATGATGCGAATGCCTTTTGCCGACGGAACCTTCGACTGTGTGACTTGTGGGTGGGTGATCGAGCATCTGCCCGATCCTCGCCCTGGCTTGCGGGAAATCGGCCGCGTGCTGCGACCCGGAGCGCGGGCCCTGATTCTGGCAACAGAAGACACCGTGTCGGGCGCTTTCGTCAGCCGCACCTGGAGGTGCCGCACCTATAACCGCAGCGAACTTGAGCATGCTTGCGACGAGGTGGGCCTTCCCTGGAAAGCGCAGCTCTGGTTCACTCCCGTGCATCGCTTCTTCAAGATGGGGGGCATCCTCGTCGAAGCGATCAAGCCGGGCGCCGATTAATCGCGGCGTTCGTCGGGCGAAGCGGCTCCGACGGTCTGGCTAAGAGCCGGGGCTGGCATTGACTGGCTGGAGCACCGGCCTCCCCGCGCAGGGCACCAGGTCGGCAAACCAAAAGCCGTCATGGAAGGAAACGCCTGGCACGCGAACGGAGATGGGCTGCGCGAACATTGGGCCCTGCCAGCAAAACGTGTGAAACTCGCCCCGCTCTCCGCACGGATCGACTTTGGCCGGCAGGTCAGCGAGTAGTTTTTCGCCGAACTCTCGCCCGGCAAAGCGGCCATCGAGCTGCTTCGGATCGATGCAGGTGATCACGGCCCGCAGGTCGGCGGCAATCATCTCTCGGGCAAGGCGCCCGGTATCGGCGGCCGTCGTCCAAATTGGGAATAGAGGATCGACCCCTGTGCCTGCGAGACAGCGCTCCCGGTAAGCACGGATGTCCTCCAGGAAAAGATCGCCGAACGCGATATGCGTGATCCCCTCGCGTTTGGCTCGTTCGACAGCCTCGCGCATTCGCGCTTCGTAGACGTCGTTGGGACAGGACCAGGGAAGCTGCACGCACCACATCGGCAACCCTGCGGCGGTGGCCTGTCGTTCGACCAGTTCGCGGCGGACGGCGTGCATGGCGACCCGGCCCGCGGCCTGGTTGAACGAGGTCAGCAATCCCACGATTTCGACATCCGACTGCTGACGCAGAGCCCACAGCGACCAAGCACTGTCCTTCCCCGAGCTCCAGGAGACCAAGACTCGCTTCATGGCTGAAATCTTAGCAGAAACCCTCGAATTGGCGAGTCGATGACACGCGTCCGGAACGGCCAAGAATGGCTAACTCTGGATTCTTAAAGCGCTTAGAGTTACCGGCATGAGCTTGGGCTGAGAACTTGATTTGGCGAAGACACATCCGGGATTCTCCCTATCACCTCTTTGACGTAGGAACCGACCGATTTTGTCGATCTCTCGCCAAGAAATAACGGATTCCGATTGGTTGATCCGTCGGAAGGCACCTTTGCGCTTTCCAGGTCCGGCCGCGTCCGGTTAAATGAGAAGCCGGTGTCAAAACTGTACGCCCGACGTCCATTCGAGACGTCTCGCTTGCACTGATCGCGCCCATGAGAGCGGCGCAACAAGCCAAATCCATGTCTCCAATCGAAGGTGTCGCGGCTCCTCTGGCTAAGCGCAGACTTCGTATCCGTCGTGCCATGCAGGTGACCGCGCTGAGCCTCTGGATTGGCTTGTTGTGCTGGGTGGGCGTGCGCTGGTTTTGGTGGTGGCGGCTGGGTGTGGGCGTAACCGAAAACCCGGGCGTCGAAGCGGTCTGGCGGCTGCATTATCAGGAGCTTTATTCGTCCGGCGCAGTGAACGCCCACCTGGCCCCAGATGACGGCTACTACGACGTACTCCTGTTGGGCGGATCCGTTTTAGAACAGACCGTGCCCGCACTGGAGCAGTCGCTACGTGGTGAACTTGACGGACGGCTGCGCCTGTACAATCTTGCCCGGGCCGCGCACACCTCGCGAGACAGCTATTTCAAGCTTCAGCGTCTTGCCGGAAAGTCCTTCGATCTTGTGATTTTTTACGACGGCATCAACGACGCGCGAATGAATTGCTGCCCGGACGATGTCTATCGGGACGATTATCGGCACTTCAGCTGGTACGACTCGCTGCAAACGCGGCTCACAGCCGGGACGGTGTCCGTCTCGGACCTCCTTCGCTCGAGCCTCAACCGCGGCACGTTATCGTTCGAGATTGCCGAGGGACGCGAGTTTAGTAATCACGTCAAGACGGCGAAAGCTTATCGCCAAAATCTCGAGTCAATCGCCGACGTCGTCGATCAGTTCGACGGCCGCCTGCTGCTGATGACTTTTGCCTATTACCTGCCCCAAAACTACACGACTGACACGTTTCGTGCCCATCAGCTCGGCTACGGCCGGGGAAAGTACGATGTGGGAATTGACGTGTGGGGCACGCCGAAGGGCGTCGAGGCCGCGATCCAGGCGCACAATGGAGTGATGCGCGAAATCGGGAGGACGCACAAACACGCGATCGTCGTGGACGAAGAAAAGCTGATGCCCAAGAGCGGGACCTGCTTTTCCGATCCCTGCCATTTTACCGATCACGGAATTGCAACGTTCGCCCAGCACGTCCTGCGCGCCGTTCACAGCGACATCGATCGCTGGAAGGCTGCGCAGCATCAACTGGCGACGACCGACCAATAATCCCGATCCGCGCCGTAAGGAGCGCGTCACCACGGGCACTATTCAGCGCGCTTATAGACGTCGGTGGGCGCAGCGACCTTTCGATAGCCGAGATTCTCGATCACCTCGAGCACTTCGCTCCAGGTCGGGAACTGCCGGCCGCTACGGCGCTTATAGAGATCCATCGCCTTCATGAAGTCGACCTGGTCCGGCGTGTAATCACGCTCGCAGGTTGTCGGATCAATCTGTCGCCGTCGTTCGACCTTTGTCCGCCGCTCAGATTGCCGCTGTTCGACCGGCCGATTCTCGGGAGAACGAGGCGCGGCCGATCGCTGTTCCGCAGGGGGATGAGCTTCAGAGGCCGCGGCGCGGCGTCGATCGGGGGCGGCTCGACGACCCGTGCGGCGGCGATCAACGATAACTTCATTGGCAGTAGGCGTATGCCGAATCATGACGCGTTCACCCCTTGTGGTGTCGAAGGCAATTCGAGAAGGCGGCTGTTTCCGTGGAGAGTCAAGATTGGGGTGTCAGCGTGTCGCAGTCGAATCGGCTTTTCGGACGGCCCTCATGGCCTGGAAAAGCCGCTTCAATTATTCACGGTGGAATTGATCTTGGGAGCCGCTGCTGCCTAAGAAAGGCGGGAAAGTCCGGCAAAGGGTACGGAAGGGGCTGTCCTCCCGCTTAATCCGCGCGTGACGATTTTGCGGGTACGGAGGACCTGCGAGCGGAGCTTCGCACTCCTGCCGATGTGGCAGCGGCTTTGGCGACCGATTCCGGCTGGATCACTCCACCCACCACAAGGCGTGCCGAGCCCTCTCCGATTCGTCCCGCGGCGAAGACCGAGTCGAACAGGGTCGCGACATCCAGAAAGTGGGTGAGCACTTCGTTGGCGTCAGCGGAACTGATCGATCGCACTCGCGCCGCGTGCTGAACCAACTGCTGGCCGTGCTCGACGAGGAACCGGCGGATGCCCGCCGTGTCGATGTAAAGCACCTGGTTTTCTTTCGGGAAATAGCGCTTGGCCAAGGCCTCGATCGCCGGCGGTATGGTTCCGGGCGCGCTTGCCCGTTCGCGTGAGATGAAATGGCGGACTTCCTGCGGACTCGTCGCGAGCACCAAAAATCGCGACGTCAGTGAGTAGGCCGGCTGATAGGGACCGAGGCTGTCGACCCAGCGAGTCCGTGTTGGTCCATTGCTCTCGGTTCGGACGATGGCCGGCTTGCCCGTCGCGCGCATATTGAAATAGGCAGCCGCCAGGTTGAGCCCAATGTTCAAGCCGTTGTCGAGAGCATCGCGAAACGTCGGGGGACGTTCCGGCGTGACGTTCGAAGTCGCGGAACTGCCCGCAGTGGGGGTGAAGCCGGCTCTCGGAGAAATTGTCGTCTCCACGGGCGGAAGCTCGGCGGCGACCAATCCGTCGATCGGCAGATCGTCGGGTTTGGCGTCCTTGCGCGGGACAAGATAGGCCCCGAAGTTTTCGCGAAACGCCGGTAACACGTCCTCGAAGGGGTCAAGCCCCAGCAAGAGTCCGCGGCTGACCTGGCGGACGGAGTCGAGCGCCCCAGCTTCATTTTGCGGAGCCAGATGTTTGAGCAAGTCGCCGAACGCCTGCCGGCCTGCGACCGCCACGAGGGCATCATGCGGGATCAGCCGGAGAAAATCCGCAGGCCCAGACATCGAGCGAATCCACTGCCGCCCGCGCTCAGAAATCCCGTCCATTGAGTAGCGGGCGACCGCCTCGACGACAATTCCCCGGTCGACCTGCAATCCGAGCGCGAGCCATTCGCAGCGCTTCCAAGCGGCCTCCAACGCTTTGGTAAATCCAGCTGGCGGCGGCGTCGGGGTGCTTGCCGCGCCCGCAGGGGAGCTTGTTTTAGAGCTCTCTGAGGACGTGGCGGACGTGGAATTGGAATCTGGCGCATGACTGAAGCCCAGCACCCTGTCCCAAGCCCGGGGATTCACGTAGGCGCGTGCCGCCTGTCCTCCCTGCAGCGACTTCCGAGCCTCCTGATAGGCGGGAAGGCCCAACAGGCTTTCGCTCTCACCGGGCTCGCGAGCGAGCGTCAGCGAGCGACGGATCCACTCCTCCCGATCCGTCAGCATCAGGGTTCGGTCGAGCTTGCAATAAAATAGGACCATCGTCCCCGGTCCGGACTTCGCCGAACAGGTCCGCTTGTAGTACGTCTGGCCGGCAAACTCGATGGCGTCCGTTTGTTGGGTCTCGGCTCGATTCCAGCCTTCGATCACCGCGTCCAACGCCTCGCGGCTTGATGTCTCGGTCAGCATGATGGCCGACATCTCTGGACCGGGCTCTGCGTAGACGCCGACGACGACCGCCCGGCCGAACATGTCGTGAAAGAACTGCCGAAACGATTTGCCAGTGAAGTTTTCGATCACGCTGACGATGCCGCGGGCGTGGCGATACTCGCTACCAGACTGCCAGTCGGCGTAGATTCGCGACCGCTGCAGACGCTGGAAGAACTCACCCTGCTCGAAGGCCGTCACCGTCTCCTCGAGCCGCGGAATCTCGACACAGAGCCCCGCATCGCGGCCGACAAGTCGCACCAGGCGATCAACGGAATCATCGGCAACGGCGAGCGAAGCGTTCGCCCAAACGGCAACGAACAGCACTGAGAACGCGAGCCGGGTGGCGCGAAACCTGGTGGCATGCGTCCGAATGAATCCGGATGCAAACGCACGGACCGAGAATCGAATTGCAGCAATCATGTGGCCGGCGCCCGTTTTTCCGGAACGGCTTGGATCAGAAACTCGAACGCGTGGCCCAACTGATGTGTCACGGGTGCAATCTCACGGCGCACGCCGTCAACCCACGGCTCCTGCCTCTTCGGGGTGGGAGGCGCGTCGTCGACCCCGTTCGCGGGAGGAACCAGCACGGTGGCCGCGGTGACGGCCTTGGCAGCTTTGCCCGCGAGGTGCAGATACGCCGAGCCAGCATCCGCCACCATGAGTTCGACCGGCGCATCGACGGCCGTCGGCGAAGTCGATTTCACCGACGCACTAGGACCTGTCTCGAGGGTTGGACCATTCGCGACCGCGATCGACGCAGTGTTCCTTGCCATTTCCGGCGGCCCGATGTTGGAGCGAGGATTTGGTCGCATGAGGAAGATCGTCACGCACACACACAGAGCCAGCGCCATGATGGCGGCACCAGTGGTCCGATTCATACGCTGCCCTGCAGGCGACATCCGCCGATCGGCGGCTTGTTTGGCGGGCACGATCCGTGTTCTGAGCGGAGGCTCCGAACCAGCCGTGGCCGTTTCGATTGCGACTTGGGATAGGATTCGTTCGGTCAGCCCAGCGACCGCCACGGGCTTGGGCCATTGAGCCACCGCACGATCGACGAGCAGCGCGTCGAGCCACTCGCAACGGCACTCGGCGCAACTTGCGGCGTGCTCGCGCAGCGCGACGGTATCGACCGATTGACGGGTCTCGACCGCTTCGGACAGTTGTCGGCTAAACTCCGTGCAACTGATAGTCGGCATGGTTAACGACTCCACGACGCCTCAGACGTTCGGCCAGCTCGCGACGCGCGCGATGGAGCCACGTCTTGACCGTTCCTTCGGGGCGATTCAGCACGGAGGCAATCTCCGCGCAGCTCAACTCTTGCTGATAGAACAACACAAAGCACAAACGGTATTCCTCACGGAGGGCCGCGACAGCCAGGTCCAGCTCGTCGGTGAGCTCGCGCGACTCTTCCGGGCCGTCGGCGACCGTGCGACCGATTTCGACGCTGCTGCGAGCTGCATCGCGAGGACGCTGACGTAAAGCGGTACGGCAGCGGTTGGCAGCGATTGCCAGGATCCAAGGCTGCAGCGGACGTGTCGGATCCCAACTCCGCAAGGCCCGGAAGACGCGCAAGAAGACGTCCTGAGTGACGTCCTCGGCATCCTCGCGTTGCCCCAACATCCTCACGCAGACGGCGAACACCATGGACTGAAACCGCTCGACGAGTTGGCGCGCGCCCTGCTCGTTGCCTTCAAGGCAGAGCTGAACCAGGGCGGCATCATCCGTCACGGGACCCCCTGCGCGTCCTAGATTAAACTACCGCAAGTCGGGGCTTTGGGTTTCAACAAACGCGGCGCCCCGGCGTGCAGGAGCCCAACGGGCAAAATAAGGTCCGCTCGTCCGCCAACTCGGCAACGCCCTGTCAGCTTGTCTGGCCGGGGGAGCCGCCGTGCACGATTTCGCGGGCCAGCTGACGGGCAGCCCGGTAAGCGTGCCGCAGCGTGAACATCCGGGCTTCGATCTGCTCTTCGTTGAAGAGCCGCCCCTCGCTGCACGGAAGACCGGCCAACGACAGAGTCAGCGGCAGCAGATCCAAAAACTCGCGGTATCGACGTTGGATTTCGCCTGCATCACTGCTCATGAATCTCGACTCCGGTCAGGAACAATCGGTTGCGATGCCCGGATATTTCACCGGCTGGCGCGGCAGAGATTTGACCGTGTCTCGCGGCGCGGCCCGTCAGACCGGCCGCCGCTGCGTGTATTTTTTCAGAATATCGGCTGCGTTTTCTGCTGGTTTGACGGTGGGGTTCGTCGCCGGCTTTTGTTCGCCGAAGGGCGAGGGTTGGTTCGGGTCTGTGGCGGTCTCCTCGGCTTTCTCCGGTTCCGGGGCGGGAGGCGGAGGAGGTGGCGGCGTTTTCGCGCCCGTCGTTTTCGGATCCGGCAGACGAACGGTCGGCATCGAAACTGGCTCATCGCTCGGCGCAGGTTCGGGAATGGCGGCTGGCTGAGCCTGCTGGGGAGCATAAGTCGGCGCCGCAGCATACCCACCTATTTGCGGGTACATTCCCGGGTAGCCCATCGGCATCTGCGGATAGCCCATGGGCGTCTGATAGCCCATCCCGGGCGGCATGTAGGGGTTGTAAGCGGGTTGATAGGGAGGTTGATAGGGCATCCCCATCGGAGGATACATTTCAGCCCCGTAACCCGGAGCGGGCTGCGGATTCCACAGCACCGTGGTATCGCCGTTATGTCCCTGACCCGCTGGAACCGTGGGAACCGGGGTTAGTGACTCGGGCGCCAAAATGCTCGAGCCGGTATCTTCCGGCACCGAAGGGACGGGGATCTCAAACGAAGTGTCGGTCGTGGCGAGGGGCGTCGTCTCGGACGTGGCCGCGTCGGCTGCCCCGGCCAGACCCTGAGAGGAATCACCTCGCTTCTCTTCGATATCGCCAACGAGCAACTCAAAGTCGAGTTTGCCGACGCGAATGTGGTCGCCCGCTCCCAACACCAGCTCGCCGCGGACTCGCTGGTTGTTGACAAAGGTCCCGTTTGTGCTTCCCAGGTCGCGAACGCGGACCGAGAAGTCATCAACCCAGAGCGCGCAATGATGGCGGCTCACGAGTTCGCTGTTGGGGCGCAGATGGCAGTCCTGCTCGCGCCCGATCAGAAATTTACGCGTTGCCAACGGAATGATCTTGCCGTGGTGTCTGCCCCCCACGACCTTCAACTTCGCCTGCAACATCGAGTTGGAACTCCGCCCGACGAACTGGCCCGCAGCCGAATCCTTCAGCTCGGTCCGAATTCCTAGGTATGCGGCGCTTGCCGCACGAGACGCCGGAACACTCACTCTGATTTATTCCGCCGCGCGCAACCCAGAGCGCTCCCGGAGTTACCGCATCGGAACACGACCATGCACTAATTACGGTTATTTTCCCTTTGCGCCAACACCCATGTCTTGGACAACGAGAACCCGTCTGCATCGGCCACAGGAGGCCACTTTCAGGGCCTGAACGATTCCGGCGGAAAGACCGTGAAGATGATGAGGAAGAATCGTCGGGGAATCAATCCGTCGATGCACTTAAAATTACCCGGCCAACGCTAACACCCGCGTCGAACAGTGTCAACGCGTGCAAAACACAAACCCCCTGATGCGGACTTTGAGGCGTTTCGTCTCGAAAAAAGAAAGGAAAATCACCAGGCTTGTGGGCTTTACTTCGCTTGGTTCATTCTAATACCTGCGCGCAACAACTGGTAGAGAAAATGCGCGCAACAATTTTCCACGAGCGGTTTTCGCTCGTGTCCAACCGGCATTGTCACCGGCGATCGCTGCGAGATTGCAGGCTGCTTCGGCCGCACGTGTTTCGCTGCCATTGCTCGCTCGAGCGAGCATCGGATGCGGACGATTCTCGGCGTTCGTCTGAATTCCTTTTGCGCCGCCGCCGCCGTAAAATCTGTGTCGAGGCGTGTTTTCGCCGATTCGCTGCTTAATATTCTTCGGCGGCTCACTCGTTATGGTCACGCGCCTGAAAAGTGTGAGAGGAATAGGGTTTCTGGCCGCGGCACTCGTCGTCGCGGCCGCGGCCCGTTGGTCACATTCCAGCGGCGACGTTCAACCTGCCCAGACGCCCGATAAAGAGGCTTCGGGCGCCTCGACGCCGCAGTCTCCTGCGGCATCGAAGACTCGGGTGGATGTCGTGCGGCCACACGTGGGAAGCATGTCTCGTTCGGACACCGAACCCGGCAACGTCGACGCCTTTGACTATGCCAACCTCTATTCCAAAGTGTCCGGCTATCTCAAGGTACAGAAAGTCGATATCGGCAGCGTCGTTAAGGAAGGGGAAATGCTCGCCGAAATCGATGCTCCGGAGTATGTGCAGTCGCGGGATCAGGCGAAGGCCGAGGTCGGGCAGGCCGAAGCCAAATTGGAGCTCGCCAAGGCGGCGGTCGCCCGCGCCGAAGCTGACGTCGGAGCCGCCGAAGCCGGCGTCTCGGAAAAGCAGGCCGAGTTGACGCGAGTCAGGGGTGATCTGAACTTCCGCAACATCCAATATCAGCGGATCCGCCAGCTGTTCGAGCTGAAGTCGATCGACCAGCGGCTCGTCGAAGAAAGGCAAAAGCAACGCGACGCGGCCCAATGGGCGGTCGAAGCGACCGAAGCGGCGATTCGCACTGCGCAGACCCAGGTCGTCGCGAAAAAGGCGAAAGTAAAGCAAGCACAGGCCGACGCCCTCACCGAAAAGGCCAAAGTCGACGTCGCGATGGCCCTGCTCCAAAAGGCCCAGATCTACGTCGACTACCTCAAAATCGTCTCCCCCTACAACGGTGTCATTACCGAGCGCGGCTATCACGGCGGCGAGTTCATTCGTGCTCCCCAGGGCGGGCCGAGGCAGAAGCCGCTCTTAACCGTGGCTCGCACGGACGTGATGCGGGTCGTCACGAAACTTCCGGAACGCTATGTCCCCTACTGTGACGCCGGCGACCCGGCCGACGTCGAGCTAGATGCCCTGCAGGGGCGGATCTTTCACGCCAAGGTTTCGAGAATTGCGGAATCGCTCGATCGGGCCGACCGAACCATGCGAGTTGAAGTCGATCTCAAGAATCCGACGAATGAACTGCGCGACGGGATGTTCGGGCGAGTCACGATTCAATTGACCGCGGCCACGAAGGAACTGAGCATCCCCTCTTCGGCCTTAGTCAATAACAGCGAGTCAGGATCGTTTTCGGTTTACGTCGTTCGCAGTGGGCACGCCGAGCTGGTGCCGGTCAAAGTCGGGCGCGACAACGGCATTCTCGCCGAGATTCTCTCGGGAATTCAGGCCAACGACCTCGTTGTCGCCCATCCGACCGAAGATTTGAAACCGGGTGCTGGGGTCGAAATCGAACGAGTCGCACCGGTCCAAGACTCGCTGTCGGTCCCGCCGAAGCAGTGACGGCGCTAACCGATCGGCGCTTCAGACATCAGCCCTGATAACTAGCCCTACGCCAGCGCGTGGGGAGCCGCTTTGAGTTGTTCATCGAGGTCATCGGGCTCAAGTGGGACGGCCTTCACGAACAGCGAATACAGGCAGGGGAGCACAAAGAGTGTCGCCGGCTCGCCCGCAATCAGGCCGCCGAGAATGGCCCGCGCGAGCGGAGCGTTCGCTTCGCTGCCCCGTTCAATCGCGAGAGCCGCCGGAACCATCGCAAAGAACGCTGCCAAGGCCGTCATAGTCACCGGACGAACCCGAATCGAGGCCGCTTTGCGGATCGCTTCGGTGGGCGACAACCCCTCATGGCGGCGAAGCTCCTGGGCAAAATCGCTCATCAACACCGTGTTCGCTACCTTGATGCCGACAATAAAGATGATCCCCAAAAGTGATTGGACATTGAGCGCCGTGCCCGTGAAATAAAGCATGGGCAGCACGCCCGCCAGCGCCAACGGCACTGTTCCCATCACGGTCAGCGGCACGACCCACGACTTATCGAGCGCCACCATCAAGAAGTACATCAACAGCGCGGCCAGGATCAGCCCTCCACCCAAGTAATAGAAGGTGTCCTGCATTCGCGAATATTCGCCCGTCAGCTCGAGCTTGCCCCCCGCCAGGAGCTTGTGATCGGGCGCTCCCACCTCGTACGGGGTCCAGACGCCACGGCTGACGCGCTCCCCGAATTTTTTGAGAATCCGAGAAACGTCGTCGGCCACATGGCCCAGGTCCCGGCCGGAAACGCCCATCGTCAGGTCGATGGTCGGCTGCAGAGTCGTGTGATTGACCTCGGCCGGCACGGTCGTCCGGCTGATCGAGGCGATGTTCTGAAGCGGAACAGGTTGGCTTTGCGTGGGGCTGGTGATCGGGATATTTAGCAGCGTCTCGATCGACTCGATATCGCCTTCGGGGTATTGCACGCCGACGTAGTACTGGTTGTGGCTGATCGGGTCGATCCAAAAGTTCTTCTTGTTGAACGAAACGCTGGAGTTGAAGGCGGCTACGACATTCTTCATGACGTCGGCCTGGCTCAGGCCGAGTTCGGCCGCCTTGGTGCGGTCGACGTCGAGAATGTATTCGGGGTAGTCGAGTCTCTGAAGGATCCGGGCATCGACGACCCCAGGGATCTTGGTGACCTCACTCTTGATCGCGGCGGCGACCTCGCGCGTCTTCGCCAGATCTTTGCCTCGCACACGCACGTTGAGCGGGGTCGATTTCCCTTCGTTCATGGCTCCGCGAATCATCCCGCCGGCGTCAAAGGCAAATTCCAGATCAGGGTATGTTCGATTGAGCTGTTGGCGGAGCATTTCGACATACTCCTGAGCCGATCGCTCGCGCTCGGCCTCGAGCTGCACCTTCACCACCGCGTCCATCGGGCCGGCATTGGGTGTGTAGGCGGCCGACCAGTCCGCGACGACCCCGATCTCGCTGATGATCGTCTGAAGGTCCTTTCCGAGCCGCTTGCGGATTGTCTGCTCGACGTTGGCGATCTTTTCCTCGGTGCGCTCGATGCGCGTGCCGCTTGCGCCGCGTACGTAAATC